>NZNM01000015.1 GCA_002694885.1 Opitutaceae bacterium
AGAATTAGTTCTATCGGGTGAAAACAAAGACAGCCATCAAGAAAGCTGACTTTTTGATATCAAGTTATTTCAAAAGCAAAAATGTTGGACAGCGCTTTTTACAATTTTGCTGAAGAAATGAGCGCTGCGATTGCCAGAACCCTCTCACCCAATAACTAGAATGGCTCTGCTCGTTTGCATAACTGAAGGGCCATTCCGAACGGATCGCGCATCATAATTAGCTTAGTTCTCTCGGACGGTTGAACAGACTCCTCGAAACGGGCTCCAGCTTCTTGAAGTCGCTTTTTCACCACTTCCGGATCATCCACAGCAAAGGCCAAATGGTACTCCAAAGAGTCCATTTTTGCAAAATCTGGCATCTCCACGGCTTGATTGGAGTAAATCTCTAGGACAAGACGACCTGTCCCATCAGCCAAGAAGCGGGTATGAGGCGCAGCGTCGATCGCTTTGACCACCTGCATATGGCAGTTTTTAACGTACCAATCGGCGACAGCAATCGAGTCAGGCACGTTGAGAGCGTAGTGTTCGAATATCATATTTCGATTTAGCCGAGCGATCGGGCCTTGGGCAACTCTACTCGTGCTCTGTCTCCGACTTCTTTTTTCCCTCGCCCTTTAAACTCCCTAAATAGGCGACCAGATCCCGGACTTCACCCGGGCTAAGCAATAACCCCATGGGAGGCATCCCTGAAATCGGCGGCTGCTTGCTGGCAATGTCGGAATTGGAAATCGTTTCAACCTCCCCATCGGGCATCTTCAATTCGACCCCATCCACGCTCTCCGCCATCAGGAGGCCGCTCACAGTTTCTCCACTGTTTCGAGTCAAAACCATCGTCCCATATCCCGGCGCCACAGCCGCGCCCGGATCAACAATCGATTCCAGGAGGTAAGCGCTATCTCGGATTTGGCCGATCGCCGTCAACTCCGGACCTACCTCAGCCCCATAGTCGTCTACAATATGACAGCGGACACATTGAGCAGCGCCGTGATTCATGAAGACATCTTTCCCCCTCTCGATACTGCCACCTTCTAAGCTTGCTGCGTACTTAATCATAGGCGACGCCGTAAGGATCGATTGATCATACTTTGATACTAGTTCCTGGATACTGGCTTCTTGTCTATTGCGGGAAGCCTCAATCACGTCTAACATTGTATTGGCTGCGGCTCTCCCGTCTAGAATCGCTGAAAGCCTAGCCTCTAGAAATCCCGCCGATTCGGAATCCGACTGCTCTCCCAGCAGGGCAATCGCCTGTTGCTTAACGACCATAGGCGCCGTTTCGGCCGCGATGATTGCTTGCGTGATACCCTGGTTTACATCCGCTGCTAGCAAAGCCTTTAGGGCCGCGCTCCGCAAACCCGTATCCACATGTTCAATATACTTAAGTGCCATTTCGGCCAAAGCAGGATCCTTCCGCTTGATCAGGGCATTCAGAGCCGACACCCTCACCTCCGAGTCCATCGATTCATCATCCAACTGAGCGACGAGAACTCCTCGGTCGACTTCGAATCCATAGAGTTGAGCAACGCGAGTGGATTGCGCGAGAACCTCATTCTCTGCGGTTTCTAGCACGGCCGCAATTTCCGATTTCACCACCGTCTTGATCGAATCACGCGTAGCCGGGTTTTCACGTGGCAACCCCGTCGTAGTATCGATTGGGTTTTGATAGTTCCAACCTTCTATGGCAGCGAGCGCCTCTTGTCGCAATCTCGCAGGCAACTCGGGATTCGAAGCGTACCGAAGTAACGATCGAGCGTTACCCACTTTCGCCTCATAGTAGTTCGCGTTAATAATCCGATGGTGCATTAACGCATCGATCTCCGATTCCGGAATCTCCGCTTTTCCTGAAGGGAGGTAATCTTCAATAAGTTCGGCCAACTCAGACTGCACCGATAGCATCGGCAAGTCGTTAATGGCCCGGATAGCCTCATAGGACAAGGCTCTTTCATTATCTCTTAGAAAATCGGCAATCTCCGGATCCCTAAGCTTACGCAAAGCCAACAATACTCCCATGCGAACGTATTTAGAATCGTGAGACATTGCTTCTGCCCAAAATGTTTTATCAATGCCTGCGAGTCCCATTACCGCCCCATGACGTAGCCACAGATCCTGATCCGCATTTCGCTCTAGCAGGGAGAGGAGTTCAGGGACCGCTTTTTCGTATCCGATCCGCCCCAACCCGATCCCCGCATACATCGCTGTACGCGGATGCTCGTCTTTCAGCGCCTCTACCAGCAAGTCGGCCGCTTTACGCAAGCGATGATCCCCGAGCACGCGGGCGGATTGAATACGAACTTGGTCGTTTTCATCCGAAAGCAAACCAAGGAGTGGATCCAAGACGGATTCTCCTTCGCTTGCCACCATCTGGCCCAATCCCCAGACTCCATGGATACGCGAGAAAGTGGATCCTTTCTGATTGGTGGCCGATCTCGTCAGCGCTCCAGCACCCGCAGGCCCTCGTTTGGCCAGCTCGAACTGACTTTTCTGGCGGATATGCTGATGGTCTCGGTCCAACAGTCGCGTCAATTCCGCGATCGACTTTCGCGAGAAATCGGAAAGCAAAAGCGACCCGTTTTCATGGACTTCCGCATCGTCGATTTCCCCTGGCACTTCCAGCGTGTAGATATTCCCCACGTCCTGGTTCAGCCAACCGCCATAGTTAAAGTCAGAGAAATACAGTTTTCCGTCGGGGCCAAAATCGATGTCCACGCAATTGGAACCGCGGAAAAACGTCTCGTTGTTAACCATCTTGTAGCTGGCCCCATCCTCTTCCACGTTGAACATGGAGATGTAAGATTGGGTGAGCGATCCTTTGTAAATGATCACAAAGAATTTGTCGTCATACTTTTCCCCCATACTGCTGGAGGGGTTGAAAACGAAACCAGAGGGTCCACCTATGATCTGCCCTATTCCCGGCAGAATGAATGCGGGCTGCCGATCATCCCGAACCTTCCAAGCGTATTCAGTTATCCAAGCTAAAGGCAATTGGGTATCGCCAGTGTATTTGAAAGAACGCAGGTCGAGATCTCTGGTAAAGGACATTATGGACTGGTGCCCCGCATGCCAACCAGAATCCCCACCCTCAACTAGGTAATTGATGCGCTCTAGGTCGACACCGTCCGCATCGTTGTCAGCGGTGAAGAGATTCCCATAATCATCCCAAGCCAGCTCTTGAGGATTTCTGAGCCCATCGTAGAATAGCTCCACATTGGATCCATCAGGATCGCAGCGAAATACAGCTCCCTTGTTGGGGCCATAAAAGTGCTTACCCTCTTTTGTATGGACGTTATAACCTCGGTCGCCAATCGACCAATACAGTTTTCCATCAGGACCCCAGGTCAGGCCATGCATGTCATGACCCGAAAAACTCATGCGAATCCCAAAACCATCTTGCAACGAAGTCCGGTTATCGGAAATGCCGTCGCCATCCAAATCCTCCAGCATCCAGAGGTGGGGTACATTAGTGTAGTACACTTTTCCGTCGCGCTCGATCAGCCCAATCCCCGGTCCATCCAAGGGATCATTGAATCCATCGGCAAAAATCCTGGAGCGATCCGCCCGATCGTCGCCGTCCGTATCTTCTAGGATGCTTATCTGGTCGGACTTATTGGTATAGTGCTCGAGAGGATACAGATCGAAATGGTTTTCGAACATCTTCATGCGATCGGCATTGGAGGTGATGCTTATGTCTTCGACGAGCATCATGCGACGCTCCCGAATATCATCTACTCCAAATCGCCAGCGGTTGATCTCAGCGACATAAAGCCTGCCTTGCGAGTCGAAGGTGATCGCAGAGGGATTTTGAATTTGCGACTCATCCGCCCAAAGATTGATTTTGATATCTTCGGGCATTTCGAAATTCAGCATTCGAATACGCGCTTTTTCGTCGTAGTATTCGCGTATAGCTGGATCGGACTCAGCCCCGAAAACAGGGATAGCCGTAAGGATCAGAAACAAGATTCTTTTCATGACTGGTGTATCGTAATTGATAAGCGGAAATGAAGGACCTGCTGGCAGAAGGCGGTGTCTAACAAACGCCTTTCGAATGCTTTGCAGATGGTAGGGCTGACGGTCCCCAGCCAGCCGCGAGAATGAACCGTTCCCAAAACGGCTGACTGGGGACCGTCAGCCCTACCATTTTATGAGTAGACATCGAATTATTGGACAATTTCTAAGCGAAGAATTCACGCGGGGACGATGCGAACGCATGTGCATGCAGGAATTCCGTCGACGGTTTCCAGGTGCGTTAGCTCGCCCGATTCGCTATCGACAGCGAAATAGACAATATTGTTCGAATCCCGATTGGCTACGGCCAACAGATCCCCCTCCGGGCTGATCACGAAGTTGCGCGGGTGTCCACCACCAGAAGAAATACGCTGAATGGGCTCAAGAGAACCGTCTGAATCGCTGATGCTAAAAACTGCCAAACTGTCATGGCCTCGGTTGGACGCATAGAGGGACCGATTGGATGGGTGAACGAGGATCTCAGCCGAAATATTCAGCTCTTTGACATCTTCCGGCAACGTTGAAACTATTTCCATAGGTTCGAGAACCCCTTTATCGGCATGCCAAACATAGTGGCCCACGGTTCCATTCAATTCATTCAGGGCATAGATCCAGCGACCATTTCCATGGAATGCCAAATGTCTGGGCCCCGCACCCGCTACCGTTTCGACATACGGTTTCTCCGCAGCCTCGAGTTGACCCGTTTCTTCATCGACACGATACAGCCAAATGCGATCCATACCTAAATCGCAGGCAAATGCATAGCGATTCGAAGGGTCCGTGTAGATCGAATGGGCATGAGGAGCCTCCTGGCGATCGGGAAGAACCTGGGATCCCTCGCCTTCCAGTCTTAGCGACTGAACGAGTGGCTGAATTTCTCCGGCGTCATTTAGCGGGAATACGGAAAGCATGGCATCTCCGTAACTGGCCCCAAGCAGCCAGCGCTCTGTTCGATCTAGATTGATGTGGCACATGCCCTGCCCCGCCGCCTCCTGGGAGTTGATCGGTTCCAAATCGCCGGACGACTCCGCTCTGGCAAAAGCCTTGGCTAGCCCGCGATCATTTTCTCCAGTAGCGATCGAATAGAGAATGGATCGATCCTTGTTGAAACGAAAGAAACCCGCTTTCGCCTCAACGGTGAGCAAATCCGATTCGCCAAGGCTGAACGGACTTCGGCCAATGCGCTGCCTATAAATGCCATCCTCCATCCCTTGGCCGCTTGTCCCGTAATAGGCTATCAACTCTCCATTACTCATAGCCGCCCAAGCAAAGCTTAACCGAAGAAATTGCAAGTAGCGTCTCCATGAATATCGACAATTCGTAAGCGAGTGGGAAACGATCTAGACCTGTCCACTCAGGTCCCTCTATTCTAATCACATGCGGCGAGATTTACGCAATTCACTGACAGTCGCCTTCAATCTGGTTGCCTCAGCTCTGATAGCAACGGCGCCAACGCTGGCTGATCCTAACGCCCTTAGAACAGTAAACACCGGCGAATACCGCATAACGGTGGAACGGTTATCAAACAAACCAATTATTTCCTACGCTTCCTCCGATACCCTCGGTACGAAAATCAACGGACCTTCACTGATCCGCGTCCCGGATTGGATCGAAAATCCACTGGGCAATTACTATCTCTATTTCGCTCATCACGACGGAAAGTTCATACGGCTTGCTTACGCTAACAATGTTAAAGGCCCATGGACCGTGCATGAGCCTGGAACTTTGAAACTCGAGGAAGCTCCCGCGTTTATCGGACACGTCGCCTCTCCTGATGTCCATGTGGACACTGCTAACCGACGTATTCTCATGTACTTTCACGGATCGCGGGAAAACGAGAATCAGAAAACCGCTCTGGCCATCTCCAGGGACGGCTTGAAGTTTTCAGCAGAAAACGAAATTCTCGGGTCATCCTACTTTCGCGTATTCGAGTACGAAGCGGCCTACTATGCTATTGACGCTCATGGCTTCCTCAATCGTTCGGAATTTCCTGATCGAGGATGGAAACGGGCAGAAGAGGAAATCATCGCTCCTATATCGATCGAAGATAGCTTCGGCAAACGGAGCGATCTACGTATTCGCCATTCAGCTACATTGGTTAGAGACAACACCCTCTTTCTATTCTTTTCTCGAAAATCGGACGTTCCCGAACGGATCATGCTCAGCGTCGTTGACCTCGATGGCCATTGGGCAACCTGGGAAGCGAGTCGCCCCATCGAAATACTTCGTCCAGAAGCGCCCTATGAGGGAATCGAATTCCCCATGAAGCCTTCGAAGAAAGGAGGCGGCGTCAACCGCCAAGAATTGCGTGACCCCTGCATATTCCACGATGAGGGCCGCACCTATTTGCTCTATTCGGTCGCCGGGGAGATGGGCCTAGCAATCACGGAGATTTCGATTGAGAAGATTTAGCGGCGATTTGATCGGAGGACTGAGCCAGTCCTTCCTGCCTGGACTAGCAACTCGTAGGGAGGACTGGCCCGGTCCTCCGACTAGCCTTGGTCAAAAAAAGCGGCGACCCTCGAAAGTCGCCGCTCAAATAAACTAATTTTTTGGATACCTTTAAGTTCTTCGGCGAATTTCCGCCCCGTCGCCCGGAATCGGTACAACGTTCTCCTCAGGCAGGGCCACAGATCCCTTTTCGAAGTCTTCAGCCTGAACGCTGACCTTCAGGTCATAGTGTTTTGACTCCGTGTTCTCCATCAAATCCCGGAAGCGAATGAAGTCGCCGGTGTAAGCCGCGTAGCGTCCCATGATGGCCACCGCGGTTGATTCGGCAATCTGCCGGGCTTCGTTGATGGGCTCTCCCTTACGGGCGCTTGTGATCCAATTGATGAGCTGCTGAACGTTGCCGTCCTTGTCCATGATGTCGAATTTGGGGATGGAAACGTCTTTGCCAACCAGCTTGCCCCCTCCATTCACCTCGCCTTTGGAACCGCGAAAAAACTCGCCAACTCTCGAGTAAGCCCCGCTGATCTGGCGGCACTGGCTGTGGATATGCACACCATTTCCGTAATCCAGGTCCAAACTGAAGAAGTCGTAATTATTTCCGGTTTCCCGCCGAGCTCGACCGCCGAATCCGACAACCGAAACAGGCGTCCGATCAAGAAACCAATTGGCTACGTCAATATTATGCACATGCTGCTCGCCCAAATGGTCGCCTGACATTTCCGACCAGTTCAACCAATTTCGAGCTAGGTAGTCAGCATCGCTCCAACCTTTTTGGCGCTCCCAAATCCAGGGCACAGACCCATTCCAGCTGACCGTTCCGCCTAGAATTTCGCCAATGGCTCCATTCTGGATCTTAGCCGCATTTTCCATGTAGCCGATCGTGTGGCGACGCTGCGTGCCCGATAGTATAGCCAATCCTTTTTTCTTGGCCCGTTCACCAGCGGCGACAACGCGGCGGCAACCGGGAGCATCAACCGCTACCGGCTTTTGCATCAAAACATGCTTCCCTGCATCAACCAATGTATCCAAATGCAAGGGACGGAAGGACGGTGGCGTAATCAGCATGACGAATTCGGCATCGCTTTCCGCCACTTTCTGATAAGCATCCCATCCGACGATACATTTGTCGCGGCTGACGCCATATTTGTCAGCCTGCTCGAAAGCCTTGTCCTCGAAGGCGTCCGCAAGGGCCACAAACTCAGCCTCCAGGCCGAGCATCTCGCAAGCTTTGATAAAATTGGGGATGTCTCGATTTGAGCGACCGCCACAACCGATGGTCGCTACTTTGACCTTGCGATTCTTGGCTGCAGCCGCTCCCGCGGTCGACATTAGGGCTCCAGCAGCGGCAACCGATGTCGCTGCGGTTTTTACGAATTTTCGTCTAGTAAACTCCATAGTACTTCTTCATTTTAAGGGGTGAAAGATTCTGGTTTTCCGGGCTGCAATCGATCGCTGCCGCGCTGCCCAACAACTTGACATTAAAGAATGGATTCGTGCTTGAATGTCGAGCAAAGCCGACCAAGAGCGACGCCAAAAAAGTCCAAGGCGTTTTAGCGGGCGAATTTAGCCGATTCTTATCCTCATTTTCCTCCTATCCGGGCGGTGAATTAGGCGATTTTACCTCATCGTAACTCAACTGCCTCTTTCCTGATTGAATTTGCCCACTTGGCGTACGTTCTTCTTGGACCATTGTTACAACGATGCAACGAACAACGTGAATATATCTCTCGTAACCGAAACCTATACCCCCGAAGTGAATGGCGTCGCCATGACGCTGAGCCAGCTCGTCAACCATCTGCGGAGCCGGGGACACCAGGTTCAAGTGGTTCGCCCTCGCCAAAAGCAGGAAAGTACCGGCCTTAAGGATGATGATCGTACGGTGAGCGTCCGAGGAGCTCCCATACCACGGTACCCCGACCTCAGGTTTGGGTTGCCCTGCGGAAAACGGCTCCGGACTTCTTGGGAACGATTTCAGCCCGATATTGTTCATGTCGCCACCGAAGGCCCGCTAGGACTCTCGGCGATCAGAGCGGCTAAACGGCTTTTCGTCCCATGCACCTCCACATTTCACACCAACTTCCACGAGTACTCCAAGCACTACAATGCTCCCCTGCTAATGAAGGGCGTTCTCGCTTACCTCAGATGGATTCACAATCAAACGCATTGCACAATGCACCCAACTCAGGAGCTTGCAGGTGCTCTCGAGGCGAGCGGCTTTCTCAATAATCAGGTATTTGGTCGAGGCGTAGATTTGAACGCATTCCATGCGAACGCCCGCGATGAATCCCTTAGATCGAGCTGGGGAGCTGGGCCCGAAACGACCGTCATTGCCCATGTTAGCAGATTCGCGGCTGAAAAGAATTACGAATTGCTCTTCAAAGCCTATCGCAAAATACTGGATACGTATCCTAGCACGAAATTCGTGGTGGTCGGGGACGGGCCAGTAAAATCGAAATGGGAGCGGATTTTTCCTGAAGCGGTTTACACGGGCGCAATCTCCCTGGAAAGTCGCCCCGAACTGGGAAAGGTCTACGCTTCATCAGACGTATTTCTCTATCTAAGCAACACGGAAACCTATGGCAATGTGCTGACAGAGGCTATGGCCTGCGGTGCCGCCTGTCTTGCCTTCGATTACGCAGCTGCCGCTATCCACATTCAAGATGACACAAATGGGCTAAAGGTACCGGTGGGCGACGAGGAAAGCTTTCTGGCAAACAGCTTGCGATTAGCGAGCGATACTAACCTGCAAAGACGACTAGGCAGAACTGCCGCGGCCTACGCCGTCGAGCATCTTGACTGGATTCCAGTGGTAGAGCAGTTCGAGTCACTGCTTTTTCGATACGCTTAGAAATCTTCACAAGAGCAAAAAACGGCTCGAGATTAGTATGCAGCGAGATCGGAGTCTCTCCCTACAAGATCCTCTTGAATTGACTCGTCTTAACTCCTTCTGCATTAAACCGCTGTAGAAAATTCCCAGTTATGCAATTGCCCCTATCGCGTCGCCACTTCCTCAAGTCATCAGCAGCTATCGCTTCCGGCGCCCTGTTTACAACAAACCTGAGGGCCGCTCACCACGGCTCCTATCCATTGAAGGGCCGGCTCTTCAAGACTTTGAAGATCAATATGATCAAAATTGACGGTTCTCTCACCGAGCGTTTTCAAGCCGCCAAGAGAGCAGGATTCATGGGAGTGGAAATGAATTCCCCAGGGATGGATGTGGCGAAAACGCGGCGGGCGATTGCCGAAAGCGGCTTGCCGGTCGACGGAACGGTTTGCAGCTCTCATTGGAAGATTCGCCACTCAAGTCCTGATGCGACCACAAGAGCACAGGCGTTGCAGGACTTGAAAATAGCCCTGCGAGATACGCATGCCGTGGGCGGACACACTGTCTTGCTGGTCGTCGGAAAAGGCGAAGACGGACCCGAGTCGGAAATTTGGCCGCGATCCATCGAGAACATTCGCCAGGCGATCCCGCTGGCCGCCGAACTGGGCGTATCAATCGTAATCGAGAATGTCTGGAATCAATTCCTTTACGACCACGAGGGCGGCTCCGATCAAACCGCCGAACGCTTTGTTCGCTACGTCGACGAATTTCGCTCTCCTTGGGTTGGGATGCAGTTCGACATAGGCAACCATTGGAAATATGGATCCATGGGCGATTGGCTACGCTCTTTGGGCAAGCGAGTAATCAAGCTCGATGTCAAAGGATTCTCTCGGACCCAAAACAAGTTTATGCGAATCGGCGAAGGCGATATCGATTTTCTGGACGTTCGCAAAGCCCTGCATGATATCAACTATCATGGCTGGGTGGCCGCCGAAGTTAAGGGAGGCGATTTCGCCGAGCTGAAGAAGATCTCGAGCCAAATGGATCGCGTATTCGGACTTTAGAAATCCATTGCGAATTGGCTTTCGGCTTCCTCGATTATAGCTTGTCCGAGTTCCTCTCGACTCGACTCTTCAAGAATTGGCATCCCGCTTTCGAAGGAAATGAGCGCGTTTTCGCCCGCCGCGTTCTGCACGGTGACTCCAAACCCTGATACGGTAGCATAAAAATCGAAATGCATGCGGCGCCGTATTCGTGTGCTTACGAGCTCAAGCTCCTCTGACTCTTCCACCAAATTCTTTACGCGATTGTAGTCGCCTAGCACACCGAACTCTTGTCCCACATCGACCGTGCCAAAATACAGTTGCGAAACGAACAGCATTCCCAGGGCTACTATCATCGCTAGGGATACGCGAACGCTGCGACGGATCGTTTCTTTCGATAATGACAACACAATATTCGGGCATATCCGCAAAATCAGAGTTTCCGCAAGTCGGAAGTGAAAACATGAGGGCATCGACCCTCCTGCGGCTGCGCAGTGGCGTCAACTTAACTCAGATGCGTCGGCTGACTGGTGCAGGAAGCTCGCTTGCGAGCGATGGTTATACTGGAACTGACCCTGGTTCATTTGCTCGCAAGCGAGCTTTCTACGCCGTCGAACCACTTAATTTGGCGTTCCGCCGCTCCATGAGAGGCCAGAATCTAAAGTTGATTCTACTTTCCAATCCAAATACCAAGGAAGTTTTGGACCATGTTACGAGCTGCAGCGATCCAATTTCAGCACAAACCCGGCGACAAACCGGCAAATCTAGCGACGATCCGGCGATTCTGCCAAGAGGCTGCGGAACAGAATTGCCAGATCGCCTGTTTCCCGGAGATGTGTCTCACTGGGTATTGGCATGTTCGCAATCTAAGCAGGGAGGGAATCGACTCCCTATCAGAAGCGGTTCCAACCGGTCCATCCAGCCAGGCGATCGCCAAGCTTGCGAAGGAATTCAATTTGATTCTCGGTGCCGGAATGATCGAGAAATCGGATACAGGCGACTACTACAACACTTTCGTCGTGGCCCAGCCCAATGGCCAAATCGACAAGCACCGCAAGCTGCACTGCTTTGTCAGTGAGCACATGTCCAGCGGCGATAGCTACACGGTAATTGAAACGGATTTGGGCATCAAGCTGGGTGTGCTGATCTGCTATGACAACAACTTGATCGAGAATGTTCGGATGACCGCGCTTAAAGGAGCC
>NZNM01000016.1 GCA_002694885.1 Opitutaceae bacterium
AAGTGGATATGGTATGATGGGGATAGCGCTCCTCCCGAGCGGATTGATGGCTTTAATGAAGATGCGGCAATTAAAATGCCGAACCAAGGCTGTGTGATGATCGGAGAGAAGGGAAATTTGATGATGCCTCATATGAGTGGGCCCCAGACATTTCCCAGGGAATTGATTCGAAGTGTCCCTAGGCCTGAGCTCGACCCGATAGATCATCACGGCCAATGGGTCGATGCTTGCCTGGGCAAGGGCCAGCCTGGTTCGCCGTTTTCCTTTGGAGGGCCGCTTTGTGAAGCCTTGCAACTAGGTGTTGTCGCTAGCAGGTATCCGGGCAAGAAGCTCAATTGGAATCCGAGGAGTATGAAAATTACTAATCTGCGTGAAGCAAATCAGTATCTAAGCCGGGAATACCGAAAATTCTAGTCAAGGGTCGCATAGTTTAGAAAAGAAGCGATGACAGTAAGAGCGAATCATAGGGTCCTTTGCGTAGGCGCAGGAAATACGGGGCGTTCCCATATACTCGCCTATCATCGGCTAGACGGATTTGAAATAGCCGGAATTTGCACGCGTAGCCCGGAATCGCGTCGGGCGGTCATGGATGAGTTAGGCGCGAGCTATCCGGAATTTGACGATTACTATGCGGCCCTTGAAGAAGTCAAACCGGATGCAGTATGCATTTCAACGTATCCAGATACTCACTATATTTATACTAAGGCAGCGCTAGAAGCAGGTTGCCACGTATTCCTAGAAAAGCCCATTGCCGAGACTGTCGAAGAGGCGGTAGAGCTAGTGGAACTTGCGAAGTCGATGAATCGCAAAATGGTGGTTGGCTATGTGCTCAGGCATCATCCCAGTTGGGTGGCTTTTGTGGAAAAGGCCCGGCAATTAGGGAAGCCTCTGGTTATGCGCATGAATTTGAACCAGCAATCGTCAGGAGCCCAATGGCAAACCCATCGGCAACTACTGTCATCGATCTCGCCTATCGTAGACTGTGGAGTTCACTATGTGGATGTCATGTGCCAGATGACGCGAGCCAAACCCGTGCGGGTGTCTGGAATCGGAGCTCGCCTGACTGATGATTTGCCGGAAGGGAAGATCAACTATGGCCAACTGCAAGTGACCTTTGATGATGAATCCGTCGGTTGGTACGAAGCGGGTTGGGGACCTATGATGAGCGAGAACGCTTTTTTCGTCAAAGATGTCGTAGGTCCGAAAGGGAGTTTATCTATCGTGGCTGAAAAAGCGGGTGGACCCGGGCGAAGCGCGGATATCGCGTCTCACGCAGTTACCCAGCAGTTACAAGTGCATCATAGCGAGCTCAATAGCGAAGGATCATTTGTGAAAGAGGATGAATTCTTGTCGATGGAGACGGAGCCCGGACACGATGCTCTTTTTCAGAGAGAGCAGGAATTTTTTCTTAAAGCCCTCAATGAAGATCTCGATGTGAGCGAGCTCTTGGAGGCCGCCTGTAACGCTAGTAGAATCGTGCTGGCTGCGGATGAGAGTTTCAGAACCGGAAAGACAATAGAATTGTCATGAAAAAAATAGCCGTCGCCTTCGTCATAAATTTATCATTACTCGTAGCTATTGGCGTGAATCCGCCCGAGGGTTTCGTCGCGTTGTTCAATGGCGAAGATCTTTCGGGATGGTACGGGGATAATCCTCATCAATCGAGGAAGGCTGAAGATAGGAATGCGGCTATCCAATCGCAGCAATCGGATTTCCAGAAGCATTGGAGCGTAGAAGATGGGGAGTTGGTTAACGATGGAGAGGGCCCTTATGCGACAACGGTCAAAGAGTATGGCGATATAGAGCTGATGCTGGAGTATAAAACGGTAGCCATGGCGGATAGCGGCGTCTATCTTAGAGGTTCGCCGCAAATCCAAATTTGGGATACGACAGAGGCGGGTGGAAAATGGGATAGGGGAGCTGATCGAGGTTCTGGTGGCCTATTCAACAATCCGAAGGAAAATACGGATACAAACGGAAAACATCCGCTCGTGCATGCGGATAAGCCTTTTGGAGAATGGAACTCCATTAAGGCCAGGCACATTGGCAGCCGTATTTGGGTGTGGTTGAATGATCAGCTAGTGGTCGACGGAGCGGAGTTCCATCCCTACTACGACAAGACGAAACCGATGCCCAAGAAGGGCCCCGTCCATTTGCAAACCCATGGGGGAGAGATTCGCTGGCGCAACGTGTACGTGCGTGAGCTGGAGCCGGAAGAGGCCAATCGGTATCTTCGAGGCGATGAATTTGGAACTGGCTTCGAGCCGATTTTCAATGGTCGTAACCTTGATGGCTGGTTTGGCGACATGAATGGCAAAAAGGTGTCGGATGGAATTCTCAAATGGACCGATGGTGGCCATATTTACACCAAGGAGATGTTCACGGACTTCGTCTTCCGTTTCGAATTCACTATGACTCCCGGAGCTAACAACGGCTTAGCGATACGATCTTTAGGAGTCGGTAATCCAGCCTACGACGCGATGTGCGAGTTGCAGATCCTCGATGACAGTCACGAGCGTTACGCGGATATTATTGAGCCGCGCCAGTTTCATGGTAGCGCGTACGGAATGGCGGGAGCCCATCGAGGCTACTTGCGTGAGTCAGGGGAGTGGAATTACCAGGAAGTTAAGGTTCAGGGATCGACGATTCAGGTAGAGCTTAATGGAGTCAAAATTCTGGATACGGACCTCAGCGAAAGCACTGAATACATGGCTGACCGGAAGCACCCAGGAAAGATGCTGGCGAAGGGCCATCTAGGCTTTGCTGGTCATGGCGACGAGCATACTTTCCAGTTTAGAGGGCTATCGGTAAAGAAGTTGAAGTAGAACAGCGCCAAGACTACACTCGATAGGCAATCAGCCCTATATTAGGCCGGCTGTAGGAGCGGCTTTACGCCGCGATTCTTATTTTTACGGGTTGCGTGATGAGCGAAAAATCGCCGGTTGGATTCCGGCTCCCTGAAGGAAGTATTTGGAAGGGCAAAACGGCCTTCGTTGAACTAGGTTGCATCACCTGCCACTCGGTTGTTGATGAAGACTTGATGCCGGAGATGACCGCCCCGCGGAAGATTCACGTCGTCCTCGGCGGCGAGATCACGCGGGTCAAGACCTACGGGCAGCTTGTTACGTCTATCATCAACCCCTCCCATGTTATCAGTCCGCAATACCGGGACAAATACACCGATGCGGAGGGCAATTCCTTGATGACGGACTTTTCGAAGGAGATGACAGTCGAGCAAATGATCGACATTGCCGAGTTCTTGCAGGCCCGCTACGAAGTCGTTATTCCCGACTACGCGTACAATGAATATGGATACGGTCCATAAGCCGCAGCAGCCGTTGGCGACTCGGAATGGAGTCGCCAGCCAAGGCTAGGATTCGATCAGACTGATGCCGGTCATTTCCGAAGGCTTGTCGATCCCCATCAAATCGAGCACGGTTGGGGCGATATCGGCAAGTCTTCGGTCCTCTTGCACTAGCTTGAAGCCTTCGCATCCTTTTCCATAGACGACTAGTTCCACTGGATTGAGTGTGTGGGCGGTGTGAGGTCCATCAACGCTAGGGTCCCACATTTGGTCGCTGTTCCCGTGGTCTGCAGTGACGATTGCGGCTCCGTCAACTTTATCGATGGCTTCGAGGAGTTCTCCGAGACACTGGTCGACTTTGGAGCAGGCTGCTTTGACGGCCTCGATATTGCCGGTGTGGCCGACCATGTCCGGGTTGGCGAAATTCACGAGAATGAAGGCGTACTTGCCAGAGAGAATGGCCGATTTGGTGAGCTCCTTCACTTCCTCGGCGGACATCTCGGGCGCAAGGTCGTAGGTGGTGACTTTCGGGCTGTTAGCCAATCCTCGGTCCTCGCCTTCAAACGGCTCCTCTGTGTAGTCGTTAAAAAAGAAAGTTACATGAGGATACTTTTCCGTTTCTGCGCAGCGATATTGGTTGAGCCCTTTATCGGCTAGGTAGGCGCCCAGTATGTTGGGCATCTTTGCCGGTTTCAGGAAAACCACGTTCTCGCAGAGTCCCTTTTTCCATTCGGTCATGGCTGCGTAAAAGAGGTCCCGTTTTTCTCCTCGATCGAATTCCTGGAAATCGTCCTCGATAAAGGCCCGTGTAATTTCGCGGGGCCTATCCCCCCTGTAGTTGTAGAAGATTACAGTGTCTCCATTTTCGATGGGGGCTAGCGGATCGCCGTTTTCTTTGGTAATCCAAGTGGGCGGGACGAATTCGTCGCCAACTGACGAAGAGTCCGCCGGATTTTCGTAGTAGCTCGATACTGCTTCCTCGGCGCTGGTGGCTGAGCCCTCAGCCTTTTGCCCGGTAAGCATGTAGTAGGCTTTGGAAACTCTTTCCCATCGGTTGTCTCGATCCATGCTCCAGAATCTGCCGCATACAGAAGCGATTTGGCCGATGCCGATCTCTTGGCACTTGGCTTTGATCTGCTTGACGAAGCCGAGCCCGCTTTGGGGAGGCGTATCGCGCCCATCGGTGAAAGCGTGAATGTAGGCCGTTTCAACGCCTGCGGCTTTCGCCTCTCTTAAAAGGCCGTATAGATGCTCGAGCAAACCGTGTACGCCAGCGTCGGAAACGATGCCCATGAGATGCAGCTTGCCGCCTGCCTTGGCCCGGCTGAATGCTTTCGCCAAAGTCCCGTTTTCTCGAATGGATCCGGTCTCGAAGGCTTTGTTGATGCGAACGATCTCCTGGTCGACGATGCGACCAGCCCCTATATTTTGGTGGCCAACTTCGCTGTTTCCCATGACTCCAGCGGGAACGCCAACGTCGAGTCCGCAGGCGGCTAGCTCGGTACGTGGCCAGTTAGCGGTTAGATTGTCCGAAACGGGTGTGTTCGCGAGCTTGATCGCGTTGTAGGTGTCGTGCTCGTGATTGTGATTGGCTCCCCAACCGTCGCGCACGACGAGGAGAATGGGTCGTTTGCCTTGATTCATCACGATGAATCACGTGATCGAATTGAGGCTTATCGCAACGCTGAAATCGCGCTTCGGCAGAATTGTTGCTTAGTCCCTGGGCTTTTCTAGAGATTGGAGTGAAGCGGCGCTTTCTGCCATGACTGCCTTAACCTTAGTAGAAAAATCTGTCCGCAATGGTATCTCGATAGATCGGTCGCGATCCACCGAACCTCTGATCGAGTCCAGCAATAGAGATTCGTCTGACCTTCGATTGCCCCTCGGAGCCAAGGCGTTCTCTTCTAGGTCGTCTTTTCGTTCATTGAGATCTTCGATGATTTGTTCGAGCCTCTCGATACGCTTGATGAGATTGGCAGCAGAGACGGACCGTCGGTCGGTGAGGGTCAAGTGCTGTGTTTTCTCTATTGCATGAGCGGACGCCAACTTAATGTCGCCCGCGCTAAGCGCCGACTCCATTTCTCCATAGTGAAACAAAGCCGGGTCGAGCCCTCCTGTATATTACCGGTAAGCGTCTTGGGATAGCTCGCGCTCTGAGGCCAGGTAGACGCTGATTAGCGCTAGAGTCGTGATCGGTAACTGGAGTCGTTTTATCGGGGAGTCCTGTAACTGCAGGACTTCGAGCGGGGGGATCTGTTCACTAACTCTTGTAGGCAATTCGAATCTAAAGAGCAGCCTCGATCGCGGACACGATCTTTTTCGATTCGGGACCGGTCATGCTGCCATATCGATTCAGAATCGTGCCTTCGCGAGAAATTAGAAACTTGCTGAAGTTCCACTTGATCTTCCCTGAGAATGGAGATCCGTCGCCAGTTAGGCTCGCGTAAAGGGGATGTTGATTGGGCCCGTTAACGTCGATTTTGCTGAACATAGGGAAGGTGACGCCATAGGTCAGCGAACAAAAGGATTTGATATCCGCCTCTGTGCCAGGCTCCTGTCCCCCGAATTGATTGCAAGGGAAACCCAAGACGACCAGGCCGTCGTCCTGGTATTTCTTATACAAGTTTTCGAGGCCCTCATATTGGCCCGTGAAACCGCATTTGGAGGCGACATTGACGATTAGGAGCACTTTTCCTTCGTGCTCGGCCAAAGTCGTTGGCTCGTTGTCGATAGTGGTCAAGGGAGTGTTGTAGTCAATGCTTCCGCTCATCGTTGTATATGCTGTAGTAGTTAGTAGTGTGACCGCGAAGAATTGGTTTAGAAGTTTCATTTCGAAGAAAGCTAGCAGTGGGTCGAGTCTGAGCAACTGCCAATTGGTGACTGAGCGGCTTTTGAACCGAAATCGGCATTTACGGATAGCATGTTCAGTAAGTATGCGTTACCGGCGATTCCGCAGTCGCGGATACGCGTCAATTTAACTAAATCCGGCATTTGAAAAACCCGCCCCGGGCCCGTCTCGACTCTTGTGTTCAATGCATAAAGATGGAGCTCGACCTCCGGGCGAGCTTGAGTTGACGCATAAGAACAGACCTGTGTGAGCCATTCTATTAGTTCCGCAATGCGGAACAAGCTTGCAAAGCGCAAGCGGTGACGAAAAGACACCTGTTAGTAAACTTCACCGCCTTTGTTCATTGCTTACTTCGTCTAGATCATTGTGGACGATCGCTTGGAACAAATTATGGATTGATTGATCTACAGGGGTGGTCCATGTTCCCGGCTTTGCTGGATTAACTGGAAGTTCGAAATGAAAACGAAATTAGCAATCACACTACTATCAATAATGGGTTTAAGCGCATTTTCGTCTGTCGCGTTGGCGGGGGCGAAAATCGAGATCACTGCCAATGATCAGATGCAATTCGATAAGAAGGCCATCGAGGTACCGGCTGGGGAGGAAGTGATACTAGTCTTTAATAACGTCGGCAAATTGCCGAAAGCGGCCATGGGTCACAATGTGGTTATCCTGAAGCCCGATTCGGACGTTATGGCGTTCGGCGCGGGAGCTGTTGCAGCTGCAGCCAACGAGTATGTTCCGGCGAGTGGACCTTTAGCGGACCAAATCGTCGCTCACACTAAACTGTTGGGCCCTGGAGAAACGGATACGATTACATTTACGCTAGAGGCAGGCGTCTACAAGTTTCTTTGCTCGTTTCCCGGGCACTACGCGCTGATGCAAGGAACGATCACAGCTAAGTAGGGATCGAGTCGGATAATCGTTCTCAAAGAATTTCGAGGGGCTGGTTTCGGCCAGCCCTTTTTTGTTCGGTTCGGGTAAATACCTCTAAGCTCGCTTCGTTGCTAAATTTGGTAGCGGCCGACCTTCCCGCGACTGCGGGACCACTGAACGATGGGATCGTTCAGGAAGGTTAAATTAAACTGGGCGCTCGGAGATCGCCCGCTACCCTTAATGCCTCGGGGCTTGCCCCAGGGATCTTTACTCGTGTGTGGGCAGCGGCCGATTTTCTCGCGCCCTTGCATATGCGTCAACTAAAGTGGTAATCGAGTGTAGGAACGGGTTTATCCCGCGATATTCTTATTTAAATCAAAGTGGCTCTTTTCGGCCCGCTCCGCTGTAGCTTCAGCAACGGAGTGTAAACGGCCTCCCAAGGACGGTATTGACTAGAAATGGCGCCTCAGTTCCTCCAGGCTTTTTGGTATCGCCGTTAGGGGATCTTCCTTCCCTTCAAACTCCAATGAGACGTATCCTCGAAACCCGGCTTCTTTCATGATTCCAGCTATCCGGTTGTAGTTGAGGTCCAAGGTATACCAGGTGCCTCCTCCGAAGTAGGTTTTCGCTTGAAGCAATACCGTCCGTCCGGCGAGTTTGGCTAGCTTTGGATAAGGCTCCTCAAGAAAATTGCCTGTATCCAAAGTTACCTGTAGCCAAGGAGAGTCGATTGCTCGGACGATGCGGTCTACTCCTTCAACAGTTAGACCAAGCCCCCAGTGGTTCTCAAGGCCTAACGTGACTCCCCGCTTTTCAGCGTGAGGAACTATTTTCTCGAAGGCATCGATCACCCATTCGTATCCATCTTCATCGGTATAACCCTCGATAGGGGGTTCGATGCCTTTGTTGGCCATGAGTTCGTCGAAGTTCGCGGACGTTCCCCAAGTGCCGGTATTCACGCGCATTGTCGGAATGCCAAGTTGATAGGCCTGCTCGATCTGGGAGATTGTGAGATCGATATTCTTTTGGCGCTCCTCCTGGTCGGGCCGCAAGAAGCCTTGATGTGTCGAGAACCCCATAAGATCTAATCCTAGGTTAAAAGCTCGCTGCTTGATCTTCTGAAGAGCGGCATTTGATTGATCCTCCATTTGGCGCTGGAGGATCTCCACGCCATCGAAGCCCATGTCGGCCGCAAGTTCCAAGCACTTTTCGATTGAGCGAAATTCATGGCGTCGAAATCCCCAAAAGGAATATGTGGATACGCCGATTGGGTTAGGGTAGCCTTGGCGGCCCGAGCGGCTTGATGATTGTCCGTATAGGGAACAGGGAAGGGCGGAGGCGACGGTTGTCACGGCGGCAGAAGTAATAAACGCGCGTCGATTCATCATATTTTGGGAAATTGTTAAGCCTAACCTCGACAGCGAGTTATTGAGCTCGATGCCTGAAGCGTCTGGCTATTATTTAGTTTTGTCAAAAGCCCTGCTGGATAGAGAAGAGATTCCGGTTTCATGATTGTGTCAATTTCCGCCCGCTCAGCGATCTCCTTTATTCAGAGCCGTGGCTATACAAATGCGGAAGTCGCGGAGCGACTGCAGCTAATTTTATACGCTGATTTTTCGGATTCGTTAAGAAGGACCAGGCTGCTTGATTGCTGATTATTCCCCATTTTAGTATACCATGAGGAAATCGTTGCGACCGTACTCGCAGCAGTCGCTGATTTGGTTGCTTTAGTGTTTTCTATAAATTGAATGCCAACAAAAATAAGTGAAATGACAATCGCTACCGCACCCACAATCTCAGTGATGATGCTTATTCTCTGAAGTCTGTTTCCCATGTAATTATAGACTATTAAGGGCTATTAAATTGTAGGCTAACGCCTAGCTGACTCGATCGGGACCTGCGAAGCTGGTATCGATTGAGTAGAGCAGCTGGTTAGCTGTTGTTACATGCATTTCTCTACCAACATCGTTCTTTAGATTCATATCAGTGCTGACAAACTCCTAATGTGTTGTTGGACGCTTAAGGTGAAGGTGGAACGCGGCTGTATTCCGATTTCCTCGAATTTGTATCTAAGATATCAATGCGTAATCGTATGCGATGGTGCTCCTAGGTTCCATGACATTCTTACTAGTAGCTCATTCTCCGACGATGTATAGTCCCGATTCTTTGAGATTGGGCTCTGGATTCCGTCGCTTGACCAGTGAGCGGAATATCTGCTTTAGTGGCGCTCCTTCTCTTGATTTATGCGACAAAATGAAAGCCCACGAGCCCGCAAAGATTCAATACCTGAGAATCGCTTGAACCCCCTATGGTCATCGGTTTGACAGGCGGGATGGGGAGCGGGAAGTCGACTGCGGCACGACTTTTCGAAAATCAAGGCTTTCGGCGGATTGATTGTGACGAGATCGCTCACGATCTGCTGAGCAATGATGGGGACGTGAAGCGGAGTATCAAAGAAGCTTTCGGCAGCGAAGTTTTCGACTGCGAAGGCGAGGTCGATCGAAGAGCTTTAGGGAGCATCGTATTTGAAAGCGAAGACAAGCTGTCGGAGCTGGAGGCGATTTTGCATCCGAGAATACGGGATGCTTGGCTGGCTAGAATCGCAAGCGATCCGGATGCCCGATGGGTTGTGGAGATCCCACTGCTGTTCGAAAAAAACCTTCAAAATAGGGTTGATTTTACGGTCTGCGTGTTCAGTGATCTCTCAACGCAGGTCAAGCGTTTGCAGCTAAAAGGTATAGACCGAGCTCAAGCGTTGGCGCGCATTGAGAAGCAAATGCCAGTCTCCGAGAAGGCTGAGATTGCCGACTTTGTACTGCTCAACGAGGGATCCCTCGAATTTCTGGACGAACAAATAAAAACGCTCTTAACGCGAATCTAATTTCGAAACCACCTACTCCTCTAGCATCCTGGGAAATGGTTATTCTAGCCTTCCTAGTTCCCCGGATTCCCACGCTCCTTTAATTTAGCTATGCCAAGCGAATCTGAACCGACAAACGAGTCGAAACCTCCGGCTGAACTGGATCTAGGCGACCCGCCAGCTCCCGCCAAAAAGGCCGCTAAGAAAGCGGTTAAAAAGGCGACGCCAGATGTTAGTGGCGAAGAACCATCCTCTAGCAAGCAGGAGGAAAGCTCGGATATGAGGCCAACCGACTTTAAGGGTCGAGGCTCGCATTTCGACGATGTCGAAAAAGTGGAGGTAGCTCCCGAGCAGCCGAGCGAACCATCATCAAAAGATGCGGACAAGGGTGGAAACGAGCCTAAGCCGGATAATGAAGATGGAGCTCCCTCCAATAATTCAAGACGCCAAAGGGGCGGGAATCAGAATCAGGGCGGTCAGCGGCGCAACCAAGGCAATCAGAAGAACAAGAAGAATCGCCAGAAGCACCCGCACCAGAAAAACAATCGCAAGGGGGGAGGCGGTTGGAAGCAGCCTCCGCCACCACGAGACACGGATCATGTTGGCGGAGTTTTGCCAGACGCTTCGCGGTACCCGAAATTTGACGACGTTGAGGCCATCTATTCGGAGCTGGAGCCGATCAAGGACCCAATCGATCTATCGGAGCTTTACGAATTGCCGATGGATCAGGCTCGAGTTGGAGCCGAGGCTCTCGGAGTGGAGTTCGAGGAAAAACCAGGTCGCAAACAGATTATCGAGCGTATCTTCAAGCTAGCAACCGATAAGAGTCTTTGCTTCAAGGATAGCGGATTCTTGGATGTTGCCGATGATGGGCACGGCTTTGTTGTACACGCAGCTAGTAACTACCAGCTCAAGCCCGAAAGTGTTTATGTGCCGGCTGCTCTGATAAAGCACTACAGTCTCAAGCGAGGCCATGAGATAGAAGTGGTCGCTACGCCTCCTCAAGAAGGCGAGCGTTGCCCGGCTGCTGTTAAGATCGTCTCCGCTATGGGGGGCGAGCCCCAGCTGGTAGCCAATGTGCCAGCTTTTGAAGACCTGATTCCCTACTATCCGACGGAACGTTTCGTTTTAGAAACTCCTTTGCCCAGCAACAGCAAGAAGGACGTTTCCATGCGGGCCTTCGACATTTTGACTCCTATTGGGCTTGGACAGCGCGGCCTGATCGTGGCTCCTCCGCGAACAGGTAAAACGATTTTGCTTCAAGGCTTGGCTCACTCGGTCCAAGAGAATTATCCCAACGTCCATTTAATCGTCTTGCTTATCGATGAGCGGCCGGAGGAAGTGACCGATTTTCGGAGAAAAGTTAAGGGTGAGGTGGTTAGCTCGACCTTCGACGAAACAGCATCGAGCCATGTGCACGCAGCGGAGATGGTTGTGGAAAAGGCAAGGAGAATGGTCGAGACGGGGAGGGACGTCGTTATCCTGCTCGACTCGATCACGCGTTTAGCTCGAGCTTACAATGCCCTCGCTAGCAATAGCGGCAAAATCATGAGTGGCGGTATCGAGGCAACTGCCCTGCAAAAGCCTAAACGCTTCTTTGGCTCGGCCCGCAACATTGAAGAGGGTGGCAGCCTAACCATTATGGGTACCGCTCTGGTGGATACAGGTAGCAAGATGGATGAGGTCATCTTCGAGGAGTTTAAGGGTACGGGAAATATGGAAATCCACTTGGATCGCGATTTGATCAACAAGCGCGTTTTCCCCGCCATAAATTTTGAGCGCAGCGGCACACGAAAGGAAGAGCTTCTCTATCACCCTCAAGAATTGGAAAAGGTGTACGGCTTGCGCCGCGTGATGCAGGGGGTGCCGGGTGTAGAAGCCATGGAGATGCTTATCAAGCGTCTCAAAGCGACCAAGTCGAACGCGGAATTCCTCATGTCGCTCAAGTAGCGGATAGGTGAACAGAATTAAGGTTTGTTGTAGGAGCGGGTTTACCCCGCGATTTCAGCAGAATTTAATTTCAAATATCGCGGGATAAACCCGCTCCTACGGCCTTGATTGCGCCATGATTTCTGCGTTTCTGAGGCTAAGTTGATGCCAATCCGCATGTCGCTGGTAAGCCACCGATCTAGCTCGAGTCGCGATTTTGGCTGAAACTGGACCAACCCGCTTTTTAGGATGCCTCGGGGCTTGCCCCGGGAATATTTATTGGAGATGGTGCCCCACTAATAGCGAAAATTCCGATGCCCGATTCGATAATGCTACAGCTGGTTGTCCGCAGGGGCCTTGTCACCAAAGAGCAGGTGCAAGAGTTCCGAGAGGGGGAATCGGGAATGGACGGGGAAACGCTTTTCGATACGCTTGTCCAGAAAGGCTATTTGGATCGGAAGGCTGCCTACGAACTGCTGGCGAAGGAATTCGCCATGAAGTATGTCGATTTGGGAGAGGTCGACTTGCCTGAGGATCCGGAAGAGTATCTGCCTGAAACAATAGCGCGACAGTATCGAGTTTTCCCAATCGATTTTGAAGGAAGCGCGTTGCTGATAGCGATTTCCGATCCGCTCGAAATGGAGGCTCTGGACGGGCTGATCCATATTCTTAAGAATCCGATCGAGCCGGTGTTGGCCGATGGCAAGCAGATCGATCAAGCGATCAACGATCGATATGACCGCAATCGCGAATCCGATGATAGCGTGGCGGTGGAAGAAGAAGTATCCGTAACCACGCATACGCCCGAGGGTGGAATGGCGTTGGAGAATGAGGGGCCGGACGAGTCGGACGCCCCGATCATTCGACTGGTGCAGGTGATCATAGCTGAAGCCGTGAGACGGCGAGCGTCCGACATCCATCTCGAACCTTTGGATACGTCGTTTCGGGTCCGCTTTCGTATCGATGGCGAATTGCA
>NZNM01000017.1 GCA_002694885.1 Opitutaceae bacterium
CCGCCACCCGAGCCGGAACCCGTATTCCAGCCAGCCTTTGAGCCGGATCCATCGCCTGTTCCGCTTCGCCCATTTCAGGAACCGGTTTACGAGGAAAAGGCTGAAGCCTTTCTCGAGCCAGAGCCGTTTGTTTTTGATGCTCCCGATCCTTATGAAGAGGAACGGCGAAAGATAGAAGAAAAACTGAAACAGGCTCGCGAGCTAGCCAAGAAGGCTGAGATCGCTGGGAAGAAGGTGGCCTTGAACGATCGGTCTAAGAATTTGGAAAGTCGACTCTTGTCGAATTCTCGGAATCCCATTTTGGATGGTCTGGACGACACCCGCTCGATTCGACGGGCGATCGTTCTCAAGGAAATCCTGGATACCCCGGTGGGATTGCGCTGAAAATTGGCGCGGGATTCTGATTCGTCCAGTTCGCCATGAAAGTGGAATTGCTAGCGATTTGCGACGCCGCTACCGACTACCAAGGGCGACTCAATATTCTGGGGGTCTTCGAGGGAATCGCCGCTCCAAAATTGCCCGTCGTCAGAGATCGATGTTCCATCGTTACACGAATGCGGTTCGACTCGAATGAAACCGGCGCTCACCAACTTAGAATTGCTCTACGAAATAAGAAGGGCGTGTTGCTCATTCCAGAGTTGAAAGCGCGGTTCAATGTAAAGGCTTCGGAGGAGCAAGGGTCAGTAGCAGCGAATCTGGTGCTGAATTTGAATAAGCTGAAGATCGAAGAATTTGGTAGGCATGAAATCGCATTATTTATCGATGATAGATTAGTGGATGGAATTCCGCTCACGGTAGCCCGAGCAATGAAAAAGCAAATACGCGGTACCATGGATAATTGAACGGGCCAGTTTTCGGGCTGCATCGCTTGCGTAGAAACGAGTATCCGGAAGGCTCTGGATTGAAGAGCTCCTTGCTGCAGCCTGATAGTCGGGCAGAGGGAATCGTCTGAACTATTGCGCATAAGTAATCACCTAAAAAATTGCCATTCAATCGATTGCTGCTTGATAGAATGGTAGAAATCGATTGGCCTTCACAATCGACCTGTTCGCCAAAAATGGCATTAGCGATCCCCAAGCTAGAAGAATTGAACAAAGCGACCCCCCAAGAGAGCTATCATAGTTGCCGATCATGGAGTGGACGGTCATTGGGCTGGCATCGCCTTTGCGCCAAAGAATGGAGTAGCGGATGAACGGTTCTTTATCGTACATTGAAAATCCTTACGGTTCGGTCTTCTACCGAGCACGTAAACGGGAAGCGGCTCTTTTCGCCTTTGCCGCGATCCTTTTCCTGTGGGGCTGCTTCCGGATGACTCAAGCCGGCTTGCCTAGCGAAAGCGGAAATGCAGGCGATTTTCTGATAGGGGCATTGTTCGCATCCTGCGGATTCTTTCTTAGTTGGTATGTCGGAAATCGCTGGTTGTGGATTGTGATCGCAGTGGCTGCCCTCGCGAGAGCGCTTCTGCTTCCAATGCCTGCTTCGGAGGATCTTTCACGCAGACTTTGGGAAGGGGATGTTCTGAATACGAATTTGAATCCCTACGAATTGGCGCCTAGCAGCGAGGAGTTGAGACTGTTGCGGGACGGGCGATGGGACCGTATTGAGAATAAAGATCGTGTCTCAAGCCAAGCTCCACTGGTCATGGCAGTATTTCGCGTACTCAATACGATGGGGTTCACGGAATGGTCGGCTAAAACCGCGCTTGTTGTAGTTGACATATGGATATGTATTATACTCGCATTAAGGTATGGATCGAAAAAGGCGATGCTATACTGCTGGAATCCGCTTGCCGTTTACTTCATTGCAGGCGAGGGTCGATCGGTGTCTCTTTTCTTGCTGCCCGCGCTTGGGGGGTACTTGATATGGGAAGCCTGGGTGGACCGCAAGGGAGGCGCCGTTGTGATCGCCAACAATGGCGGGTTAGGGGGTGGTCCTGGCCAGATGGTGAGTTTCGCGGCTTTGCTGATTGGCCTCGCGGTGGCCATGAATATAGTCTTTCTCCCAATCCTTGTTTGGATGTTTTGGCATGTTTTGAGCAAGTCTGGATTGAGGACAGGATTGGCGATCCTGGTAATCGGTCTTGTGCCTGTGTTCTGCTTTAGCGGCTGGGGAGCGTATTCACTAGGCGCGGACATGCGAAGTCTATTGCCATTTTCGCTACCTGTCGATCCGGGAGCTCTATCTCTTTTGCCAAACCTATTTGAATTCGTGAATCTGCGACTAGATCCCGAGCTGTATTATTTCGCGATTGTGGCAGTCGCGTTTGCTCTGATGATAAGAAACGAGTCATTGGGACGGTATAGCAATCTCTACCTGGGCGTATACTTTGTATTCGCGGCTGAGGTCGCGCCATGGCATTTCGTTTGGCTGGCTCCTTTTGCCATGGGGGTAGGACAGCTAGGGTTTCGACTGGTTTCGATTTCCGCCTTTGTCTATTTCTTCATCTATGTAAATGCGGACATGCCTGGTCGTCTGTTGATCTGGCAGTCTTGGGCATTGTGGTCGCCCTTTTTGCTGGGAATGATTTGGTATGGGGTCAAAGGGCGATCTAAGGCCGATGGCCTCTATGTCCGTTCCTACTAAGGCAATTCTGATGTATCGGGCTCCGATCGAGGGGCAGGTGAAAAAGCGACTGGCTAGATCAATTGGCGATTCGGCGGCATTGGCGCTTTACCGCTGGATGGGAACCCGACAACTGAAAGCGATACCTCGGGATTGGATGGTTGAAACGCGATTTACTCCCGATTGTGAACGGATCCGTACCGAGGAGTGGCTAGGCTCAAGGCCCCGTTATGTGGCCCAAGGAGCTGGGGATCTTGGGGAACGAATGAGACGAGCAGCCAAAACGTCATTTGAATCAGGTGACTCGCAAAAGGTCATTTTCTTGGGAGCGGACTGCCTGGCCTTGGATGAGATGATACTAGCGAAGGCCGATAGCGTTCTCAATGAAAAGGATTTCGTTGTAGGCCCAGCCTTGGATGGCGGCTATTATTTATTGGGAATGCGAAGAGGCGATTTGAATGTGTTCGATGGTGTGAATTGGGGCTCATCGACTGTGTTCGCGGAAACAGTTGGACGAATTCAAAGCCGAGGGGCTAGTATAAAACTTCTGGAGACGCTAGCCGATGTAGACGATTGGGATTCGCTTCAGCAGGAGAAGGCACGAATAGATCCAGATGTTTTGCGAGAATCGGGATTAGATTGAATCTGACCGCTGCAGTTGATCGGGCTGCTTCTATTCGTCGTCAACTGTCCTAAGCTGAACGCTGTCAATCACGCGGTCGCTGGCGAGGATATCGGATACGAGCACAATTTTGTCTCCAGGAAATAGGTACCGACGCGTAACGAGCTCCTTCATGGCTCGGGCTACGGTCGCTTCCGGTTCCGTGCAGAAGATCATTTGAAAAGGAACGACTCCGTGATGAAGTCTCAATTGCCTGACGGTGTTTTCAGAATTGGTGAACGCGAAGATCGCGGAAGTTCGTGGGCGTTGAGCGGATACGCCTCTGGCCATTGAGCCGCTTCGGGTAAAGCAGAGGATGGCTACAGCGTCCGATGCATTGGCCATGATGACTGCAGAATGCTGAATACGGGCTTTGTCGGAACTGAGCTCTAAGTTTTCCGCAAATCCGAATTTTTTCCCATGTCGATCGATTGCCTTCGAGATTTTAGTGAGGGCGCTAACGCATTCCAGCGGGTATTTTCCGATGGTGGTTTCTCCAGAGAGCATTACGCAGTCCGCTTCTTCCTCGATAGCGATGGCGACGTCAGACACCTCTGCCCGTGTAGGCATCGGGCTGGAAATCATGGATTCCAGCATGTGAGTTGCGATAATGACTGGTTTCCCCAGACTTAAGCAGCTCCTGACTGCGTTGTGCTGTATAATCGGCAAGGTCTCGAATGGGCACTCGATTCCTAAGTCTCCTCGAGCGACCATCAGTCCGTCGGCCTCTTGGATAATGGCTTCGAGGTTGGAAATGGCAGACTGATCTTCGATTTTGGCGATGATTCGGGCGTTATGCCTGTCGTTCTCATCAAGAAAATCGCGGAGAAGCTTGATGTCATTCTCTTCTCTGGCGAATGACAATGCGAATAGATCGATGCCTTCTTCGATTCCGACAAGGGTGTCTCGTTTGTCTTTTTCGGTGAGAGCTGGCAAATTGACTTTGATGCCTGGCAGATTGATGTGCCGCCTGCTGGTCAGTTCGCCTGGGATAATTACCTTGCAGCGAATACGCGCGGCGTCCTTTTCCAAAACTTCTAGCCTGATCAAACCGTTGTCGACGAGAACGACGCTTCCCACGTCAATGTCGTTCACCAGATTGGAGTAGTTGACATCTACGGAACGGATTTCTTCGGAATTTTCGACTCCGGGTTTGATGGTGAAATCAAACACTTCGCCTTGTTTAAGCTCTATCGGGTGATCGACATCGCCGGTGCGTATTTCAGGACCTTTGACGTCCATCATAATGGATATCGGCCGACTTTGCTTTTGCTCGATCGAACGGATCCGACGACAAACTTTGCGGACGTAGTCGTGATCGGCATGGGCCATGTTGATACGACAAATGTCGACGAAGTGTTCGCCCATAAGCTTTTCGAGCATTTCTTCACTGTCGGTTGAAGGACCAATGGTGAAGACGACTTTCGTTCTTCGCGGGGAGATGCGGGATTCCTGGTTCATATTGAGTGGGAGGAGTTTGGTGTTTGGATTATGAGTCGTCTATCGAGTCGTTGGGATATCTATACTTGCTGGAGATCGGTGCCTTCGCCCGCTACGATTGTGTCGATGCGATAGCGGGCGCGCTCTCGAAGGTCGGAGAACTCATTTTGGATCGCTTCAGGGCTGTTGCAATCCCGACTCAAGTGGGCGAGGAAAACTTGGCTCCAAGACGGTTCGCCAATCGACTCAAGCAAGTCCCGAGCCGCCCCATTGGAAAGGTGTCCGTGACTCCCACTTATCCGCTGTTTCAGTGACCAGGGCCGCCTTTCGTCTCGCTCCAGCAATTGCGGGCAATAGTTCGACTCTACGACAAGCGTATCGACATCTCGAATGCGCTCGCCGATGTGCCGCGGGGCGAATCCCAAATCGATTAGCCAAGCTAGTCTTTTGATTGGGGAAAATAGATCGTCGCCCCGTCCGCTAGTGAATTTGAAACCGACGGGATCATGCGCGTCATGCGGCAGAGAAAAGCTTTCGATCGTCAAATCGCGAAACTGGAAAGTCGATCCAGTGTTGAAGATCCGCCAATCCGGCTTGTGCTTCAGTTTAGGTTCAATGGCCCGGGCGGTCATCAAATTGGCGTAGACTACGGGATTGAATTTCTTGGCGAAGGTGGAGATGCCTGCCGTGTGATCGCTGTGCTCGTGGGTGACGAAAATCGCGTCGATCTCTTCGGGGCGAATACCTCGCTCCTCCATCATGCCGCAGAGTCGTTTACAACTGAAACCGGCGTCAACCAGGACACGGCAATTCTCGGTGACGAGCAGTCCGCTGTTGCCAGAGCTGCTGCTGCCGAGAATCGAGAATTGCATGGACATTGGAAAGGACTGTTTACCTGGCTCTTTTCCTTTTCAAATACGAAATCGAAAGAATTGGGAGAGACGGGCCTAAGGGCAGGCATTCCCGTATTGCTTGCGTTTTTCTTTCGGCGCTATCTAGTGGCGGATTGCGAAATTCAAATGTGTTTCTGGCGTTGCGCTTTTTGGTGAACGCTGCACGGAGTTGAGGCAAGCCGGGTTGAAATGGAATCCGAGACGCTGTCTTCTTCGGTACCTTTCGAAAACGATGTCGACCAAAGATAAATCCAAAATGTATCTCCACAAAACCGATCCGGATCAGGACGCGGCGATCCAGCGGTCGTACGATGATGCATTTCGTCCTAGCGAAGGCTATCGAGAATCGATGCCGGATATAATGGATTCAGTGGAAGCCGCGCATGGCGATCCGGCGCCCATTCAGCAAGTGGGCGTGTCCAATTTTAGACTCCCGTTAAAGTTTCGTCGTCGAGATGGTACCGTTTTGGAATTGGAAACTAGTGTGATCGGCACGGTATCTCTGGAAGCGAGCCTGAAAGGAATCAATATGTCTCGTATCATGCGGTCTTTCTACGAGCGCAAGGATGAGCTATTCACGCATGAGACTGTTCAGTCGGTGCTCGAGGGATTTCGGGAGCGAGTGGAAAGCCTAGACGCCCGAGTTTTGCTCAAGTTCAATTATCCCATAATTCAGGGAAGCCTCCGAAGCGGATTGAATGGCTACCAATATTACCAGGCTAGCATGGAGGGCCAAATAGGCAGGGATGGGGTCTATAGGAGAGGACTGGTCTTCGATTTCGTGTACTCTTCGGCTTGTCCTTGTTCGGCGGAATTGGCCGAGCACGCCCGGGATACGCGGGATGCCTACTCGATTCCCCATTCGCAACGAAGCAAAGCTAGAATCTGGGTGACGCTTGCGGATGATTGCGATGTATCGTTCGAGGAGCTTCAAGAGCACTGCCAAAAAGCCTTGAAAACCGAGACGCAAGTGATGGTGAAACGCGAAGATGAGCAAGCGTTTGCCGAACTCAATGGCGTCTACATTAAATTCGTCGAGGACGCGGTTCGCGCGATCTTTAGACGTCTCAATGAAGAACCTCGGATCGCGGATTTCCAGATCGCGTGCTCGCACCTGGAATCCTTGCATTCGCATGATGCGGTATCGGTTATCTGTAAAGGAGTTGAAGGCGGCTTTCGGGGGGACTTCACCGATTTCAACGACCTGGTTTGCTAGCATTATCCAGCATTCGTCTTATTTGATTTGCGAAATGGTCTCTTCAACTAGGGGTTGCTGAATCGCCTCGGATCCCTCAAACTTGCTTTAGAATTAGTTTGCAGAAATGTCACTGACAACGATTGAAACGCCGTCTACCGAAGCGGAAGTCGAGAAGGAAGCGGAGCGACTGCTGGTCAAGCTGATGCACGTCGAGTGCGATACCCGCCACTCTTGGAATATTGAGACCTGCCGATCGATCGCCCCATTGACTCTGGAGATCAATGCTCTGAAGGAAGAAAAAGAAGCGGTAATTTTGGCGCACTCCTACGTAGAGCCGGAGATCGTTTATGGTGTAGCCGATTTTTCCGGCGATTCCTACATGCTTTCAATGAGAGCTAAAGAGGCTCAGGCAAAGAAGATCGTGTTTTCCGGCGTGGTCTTCATGGCGGAAACGGCGAAGATACTTTCGCCGAATGCTGAAGTCGTCGTCCCCGACCGGAATTCGGGGTGTTCGCTAGCCGATTCCCTAACCGGAGAGCAATTGCGGGAATTGAAAGCGGCATATCCGGATGCGGGCGTAGTTTGCTACATCAATAGCACAGCGGAGGTGAAGGCCGAGTGCGACGTTTGTGTGACCTCGAGTAATGTTTATAAAATAGTGGCCGCCATGCCGCAAAAGAGGATCCTTTTCGTGCCGGATCGCTTAATGGCGGACAATATCCGGGTCGAGATGACCAAAATGGGCATAGAAAAGGAAATCATTTCCTCGGATGGCACTTGCATCGTACACGACCAGTTCGACCCGAATCTCATCACGGAATCGAGAGACAAGTTTCCTGGTCTCAAGGTTGTTTCGCACCCAGAGTGCACGCTCGATATAACCAGCGAAAGCGATTTCGTGGGGAGTACAGGCAACATGATGAATTATGTAAAGGAGACTGAAGCTCCCTATTTTATGATGCTTACGGAGTGCGGTCTTGTTGAGCGGATAGAAGTGGAAAGCCCGGAAAAGCGTTTCATCTCGGGCTGCAAGCTCTGTCCCTACATGAAGATGAATTCATTGGAGAAGATTCGCGACGTTCTCATCGCTCCGAAGCCTCGCCAGATTATCGAGCTCGACGAAACGCTTCGATTGAGAGCCCACAAGGCGATCAACCGGATGTTCGAAATGAGTTAGTGGATACGATACGAACAGATTGCCTCGTCATTGGCGCAGGGCTAGCCGGATGCGCCTACGCCCACTATGCATCTCGTTTGGGTTTGTCGGTGACTTTGGTCTGTTCGGACGAGTTGTCGAAAGGCGCTAATAGCCAATGGGCGCAAGGCGGTATCATTTACGATACGTCTTTCAACGCCGATCAGCTCAAGAACGACATCCTTGAAGCTTCAGATGGGACGTCTAATCCGGATGCGGTAGATTCGCTAGTCAAAAATGGCCAAGAGGCTGTTCAGTCGCTTTTGCTGGACGAGCTCGAGGTCCCTTTCGACAGAGAAGCGGGGGGAGAGCTCAAGTATACAAGAGAGGGTGGTCACTCCGATCGGCGAATCATTTTTTCCAAGGATCTCACTGGGATGGCGATACTCTCCAATATGCACGACCATGTCGTGGGTTTGGATCGAGTGTCTGTGTTAACCAATACAGTAGCAGTTGACCTGCTAACGCTTTCTCACAATTCCGTAGATCCACAAGACAAATACAAACCGTTGACCTGTATCGGAGCCTATACTCTCGATACGCTTACGGGCGATATCAGGGCGATCATTGCCAAGAAAACTATTTTGGCCACTGGCGGTTTGGGTCAGATTTTTCAGAACACGACAAACCAGAAGGGCGTAGTCGGACACGGGATCTCCATGGCTCACCGAGTGGGAGCCCGAGTCATCGATCTCGAGTATATCCAGTTTCATCCAACTGTATTTCTGAAGAAGAATTGTCCGCTCTTTCTCGTTTCGGAAGCGGCGCGAGGCGAGGGGGGCGTCTTGGTGGATGCTAAAGGCAGGCAATTCATGGATACAGTGCATCCTATGAAATCGCTGGCGCCAAGGGACATCGTTGCTCGGGCGATCCATCAAGAACTGATCTCGTCAGGTGAAAATTGCGTTTTTATCGATTTGTCTGCCCTTTCGGAGGACTACATCCGCGAACGCTTTCCGTCGATTTACCGTCGTTGTTTGGAATGCGGCGTTGACATAACCGAAGAGCCAATACCGGTAGCGCCAGCGGCTCACTATTCCTGCGGCGGAGTCTTTACCGATCTTTGCGGCCGTTCGTCTGTGAAGAATTTGAATGCGATTGGAGAAGCGGCTTGCACGGGCCTTCACGGCGCCAACAGGCTCGCGAGTACGTCTCTACTTGAATGCCTAGTTTCAGCGAAGCTTTCAGCGGAGTCCGATTGCGAGGACGTTGGGGTTGATGATTTTCATCTCCCGAATGTGCGAGAGTGGGAGAGCCCTAGCGAGAGCGCTGATGAGGTCCTTATTCAGCAAGACATGCGGTTGATAAAAAACACCATGTGGAACTATGTGGGCCTTATTCGATCGCCGCGACGTTTGCAACGGGCTCGGCGTATTCTCATCGAGCTTGACCAGGAGATTAGCGATTTCTACGCGGGAAATCGATTGACGCGATCTCTCATCGACTTGCGAAACGCGGTCAAGACCGCCTTGCTAGTGGTTCATGCAGCCAGCCTGAATACGGAAAGCAAGGGGAGCCACTACATTGCAACCGAGGCCGAGGATATCGATGTTCCCTTGGCTCCAGTCGAAGATATCAAATAGCGTGAAAGGCTGGACTCGATTGGAATTGCCAACAATCAAACAATTTCAAAGCTTGCCAGGCTATGGCAACGATATCGTCTGGAGACCTCCTAGAACAATTGAAGTGGCGCTACGCCGTAAAGGAATTCGATTCCGCTAAGAAGATTTCTGAAGAGCTGATAGATGCGCTCGAAGAGTCTCTAGTCCTGACACCTTCGTCGTTCGGGCTGCAGCCTTGGAAGTTTATCATTGTTGGGGATGAATCACTGAAAGATCAGATGCCGGCGATATCCTGGAACCAGCCACAGCCAAAGGACTGTTCTCACATGGTTCTGCTGGCTATCAAACGCAATTTTTCGGAATCGGACGTGAATCGTTTTATCGATTGTTTGGCGGAAGCCCGTCAGGTCACGACGGAAAGCCTGGATGGCTACCGAAAATTCGCAGGCGGTTTTGTCGCTCAAGGAGTGAGCGAGGGCTGGATCGAGCATTGGTCCACGCACCAAGTTTATATAGCGATCGGGCAGTTGATGGTGTCCGCAGCCTTGTTGGGAATTGACGCGTGCCCAATGGAAGGGATTCAAGCGGATGCCTATGACGAGCTTCTGGGCTTAGACTCGAACGAGTATCATGTCGTGCTTGGCTGCGCTCTTGGCTACCGCTCAGAAGGCGACAAATACGCGACGATGCCCAAAGCTCGATATTCGAAATCGAGTATCCTAGAGCGGCTCTAAAGTTCATTCCCTCTGAATCTCCCGCGCCCAGGGATTGACAGAAGAGATTCTTTTTCAAGGGTCCTCCACGAAATCGCTAATTTACTGATCGAATCATGATCCACATCAACGAGAACTTCCTCAAGCTCCAAGCTTCCTATCTGTTTTCGGATATCGCTAAACGAATAGCCGCGTTTCAAGAATCCAATCCCGACCGATCGATTATAAAACTGGGCATAGGGGATGTGACTGAGCCGCTCCCGCAAGCTTGTCGCGAAGCGTTCCACGCTGCGATCTACGAGATGGGCACGCGCGATGGTTTCCACGGCTATGGTCCCGAGCAGGGATATCCGTTTTTGCGGGAAGCGATCGCCAAGAACGATTTTCAGGCGAGAGGGGCGGATATTTCAGCAGATGAGATTTTCGTTAGCGACGGGGCTAAATGCGATAGCGGCAATTTTCAGGAGATCTTTGCAGAGGGAATCAAAATAGCTGTCACCGATCCCGTGTATCCGGTATATGTTGACACTAATGTAATGGCAGGTCGTTCAGGTGGAAGTGCCGGCGGGAGGTACGAAGACTTTGTTTACCTGGAATCAACTCCTGAGAATGGATATGTCCCGGCGATACCTAGCGAGCCCGTAGACCTGATATACCTCTGCTTCCCGAATAATCCGACAGGCGCGACTGCAACTAGAGAACAGCTAGCAGCCTGGGTAGACTATGCCAAGGAATCGGGGGCCATTATACTGTTTGACGCGGCGTACGTCGCTTTTGTTCGCGACAGTTCGCTGCCTCAAAGCATTTACGAGGTGCCCGGCGCGAAGGATGTTGCTGTGGAGTTCAGGAGTTTTTCGAAGAACGCGGGATTCACAGGCACGCGTTGCGCCTATACCGTGGTGCCCAAGGATTTGATGGCTGCCGACTTGAAGGGGAATCAGCATTCAATTCATGCATTGTGGAATCGCCGGCATTGCACTAAGTTCAATGGTGTTTCTTACCCGGTTCAAAAAGCGGCGGAGGCGGTTTACAGCGAAGCTGGAAAGTCTGAAGTTAAAGCGCTAACGGATTTTTACCTCGAAAACGCGAAAATCGTCAGAGCGGCGATCGAAGATCTTGGTTATTCGTGTGTCGGTGGCGATAATTCTCCCTACATTTGGATCAATGCCCGCAAGCCTTCTTGGGAGTTTTTTGATAGCCTCTTGAATGAAGCGGGAGTTGTCTGCACGCCAGGAGCTGGCTTTGGCTCCTGTGGCGAGGGCCACATTCGCATTAGCGCCTTCAATAGCCGGGAAAATGTCGAAACCGCGATGGAGCGAATTCGTTCGGCATTGGCAAAATAGTTGATGGACCCGAAAACCGGTCCTGTTGGACTCCATCGATAATCAATCGGGGGCCCTTTATCAGCGCTTGACAAGGTTCAGACGATTTTCGACTGTCGTCGGTTCTTATGAGCATCATTGCCGATATTTTGACGATCATTCTCGTTCTGATTTCCGTGTTCCTTATCCTGGTAGTGCTAATGCAGAAGGGTAACGCGAATGGGGGGATGGGAGCCGCGATGGGCGGTGGCATGGCTGAAGCGGCTTTGGGCGCTGAAACTTCGAGTGTGCTCACCAAGGTGACTCGTAATACTGCGATCGTATTTTTCGTGATGGTTTTCGGGCTCGGGCTAGCTTATATCTATCTCCATAGTTCTGCCCAAGAAGCAGAAGATAATGCTCTGCCAGAGTTTGCTGCCCAGGAGGAAAGTGGTTCGGGTTTGCTGGAAACCATCTCGGGAGCGGAAACCACTGCAGAAGAGGCAGCGGAATCCTTGGAAGATCAGGTTGAGGCGGCTGCTCAAGATGCTGAGGCTGAAGCGGAGCAGGCGGAAAACTAATTGATTCGACAACTTTTCTCTTATGGCCGGGTCTAATTGCGCAATGCGCCAGATCCCGGCCTTTTGTTTTTCGATACTCGTTGTCTTAGTTTTCGCGACGTCTACACTGGAGGGACAACGTCGTGTGACTCGAATTAGTCCGCTTGACACCGTTGGAGAAGCACCGAGCCAGAAGCTTGGCTGGGAGATCCTGAAGCAATTCCAGTCGATGGGGTGGGATGGCGGATATCGATGGCGTATCCAGCTAAAGATTATGCCTCGCCGGGAAAAAAGCCGGTATATCAATGGAATCATGTATGGGGACAGGAATGCCCAAGGTCCTATTAGTCGGATCGATATTATTGAGCGACCAGCGGATGTGGATTCGGAGGGGAACCACATTCAAGCTTCGGTACTGCGACTATTGCTGCAAAGCGGGGGGAATGCCTATGCTATGCAATTGCATTCGAGCGAACCAGGTCCCCCCATTGCGATAGAATCTGACACCATGCTGGAAAACATCGCTGGTTCCGAGTTCAGCCTATTCGATATTATGGCTCCCTATGTGTATTGGCCGCGATTTGAATACGAAGGACGAAGGACTTTCCGTGGCGGGCCTACCCATCTTTTCTGGATGTATCCACCGGACGAGGATAACTTGTTAAGAGAGAAGATAGGCGGAGTTCGGCTCCATATCAGCGATCAATTCAATGTTCTAACCCAAACCGAGATATTCGATACGCAAGGCGAGAAGCTTAAAACGATCTACATCAGCGGAGTGAAGAAGGTAGATGGCCAAGCAATTTTTAGCGGTATGGACGCCCGCAACGAAATTACCAGGGACAAGACCCGTTTGAGAATTCTCGATGCAACGATGGGACTAGAGCTTCCTAGCTCATTGTTTCAGGCTCAGTCGCTGATTGACGATTTGCAAAATCAGCGAATTCCCGATGTCCGCCTGGAAGATTTTCAGAGTGTGGAGTAGATTGAGTGGTCAGCTCGTTGACTACATATTAGCATGGGATCCGCGTTAAGCCATTTGCAGTCCAATTGTGAGTATTCGGTTTCCCGGACTCCGATAGCGCCAACGAGATGCGGCAAATCGGATACGCCCTTCACAAGCTAACTATTAACTTTACGCTACTTGCGAGTGGCGGAATTTTCGATACCGAGTGAAACGAGAATTTTCGAGAATTATGTGGCCGATCCCGGTTACTAGGTACTGTGGGCGGATAAGTCGTTTGGATACGGATAAGTTGTTATTCGTGCCCTGTATCAAATAATCATCGCGAGCGGATACAGTCCCCTGCGCTAAGCTGTAGAGCTTGTATTCGGCCGGTTTAGTACGTGAAATTGGAGGTTTATGGCGTAATTCCGTGTTGGGTACCGAAATTTATTGGGCGGTTTTTGCTGTAGTTGAATACCCAAAACCAGGAATCTAGACCCGTTTTGACATTTATTTTGAATACGAGGTGCGATTTGGTCTCTAAATCGAGGATTTGGATGTAACCAAATTACAATAACACGAATTTTATTGAAAAAATGCGAACTAGCGCTACTGCGTCTAAGGTAGGGTGTGAAAATTCTCCCGTTTAACAATACTCACATAACCAAATAACCACATTATAAAAATGGCCGTAAAGAAAAGCGCCGAGAGTTCACCTCTCACATTCGATCTGAAAGCAGATCTCATCGCAGTTCTGGACAAGTATCAATCCAGACTAGGTGGCGTATCGAAAAGCGAAATCATTCGTCATGCGATTTCAGGATTCGATTACAAAACCTTTCAACCAGTGGTCGAATCGCATCGCCAAATTTCGGTGCGTTTGCCGCTTAAGCAAAAGAACGCGCTCGTTAGACTAGCTAAGAGCAAGAAAGTCAGTATTGGCGAATTGCTCCGCGCGGCGTTAGAATCGCTTCCAGCTAATCCAGCAAGCTCTGGCATAGAAAAGGCGGCTCCTAAGAAGAAGGCAGCCAAGAAAGCCGCCAAGAAGAAGGCGGCTCCTAAGAAGAAGGCAGCCAAGAAGGCAGCCAAGAAGAAGGCGGCTCCTAAGAAGAAGGCAGCCAAGAAGACAGCCAAGAAGAAGGCCGCTCCTAAGAAAAAGGCAGCCAGGAAAGCGGCAGCTAAGAAAAAAGCCGCTCCTGAGAAAAAGGCAGCCAAGAAAGCTGCTAAGAAGAAGGCGGCTCCTAAGAAAAAGGTAGCCAAGAAAGCCGCTAAGAAAAAAGCTGCTCCTAAGAAGAAGGCAGCCAAGAAAGCCGCCAAGAAGAAGGCCGCTCCTAAGAAAAAGGTAGCCAAGAAAGCCGCTAAGAAAAAAGCCGCTGCTAAGCGCAAAAAGAAATAAACTGATACACGCTTATTTAGGATTTCGAGAGTCGAGGCATTTAGCCTCGGCTCTTTTTTTTTATCCGACTGACCAAAATAGAGATTGGGAATTGAGTCACGCTAACACGTTATTCTTCTTCCAATACGGATTGAAAATTCCCCGATCTCGATCAAAACCTGTCTATAACTGCCGATTGCCTGAATTTTGTATTCGTTCAGACTAGGAAACTCGATCTAGTACTAGGTCATGCTTTATCTTGGAATCGATAGCGGTACGCAGAGCGTGAAAGCGGTCGTGTACGATGCAGAAGTAAAACGGGTGGTCGCGGATGGGAGATCCCCTCACAGTCTAATTGACGGATTGCCTTCGGGACACATGGAACAGGATCCCCAGCAATGGGTAGACGCCATGGATCGCGCAATCCAAGACGCTCTGTCTAATGTGGATCGTTCCGCCATAAAAGGCATTGGAATTAGTGGACAACAGCATGGGTTCGTGCCTCTCGATGAATCCGATCAAGTTATACGACCCGCCAAACTTTGGTGCGATACGAGTACGATGAATGAGTGCGAGATCATCACTCAGGCTATAGAAGACGAAAGCTCGGTTATTTCATTGATAGGAAATCGCATGCTTCCGGGATTCACGGCGCCAAAAGTTCTTTGGATGAAGCGAAACGAGCCTGAGAATTTCCGGAGGCTCAGGAAGATTATGCTTCCGCACGATTTTCTTAATTTCTATCTGACAGGCGAATGGTTTATGGAGTTCGGTGATGCTTCGGGAACCGCTTTAATGGATACGCGATCCCGAACGTGGAGCGACGAGGTGATCAACGCCATCGATGAACAGATACGCGATTGCCTGCCCGAACTTTCGTCTAGCGGCGATGCTTGCGGCCATGTGAGAAAGGAGATTGCAGAGAAATACGGAATTCCCGCATCCACTTTGGTCAGCGCGGGGGGTGGCGACAATATGATGGGAGCTATTGGAACTGGGAATGTATCCAAAGGGATCGCAACGGCCAGTTTTGGAACGAGCGGAACTATCTATGCCTACAATGAAGAACCGGTAGTGGATCCTCGGGGGGAGATCGCCGCATTTTGCGATTCTACCGGAGGCTATTTGCCTCTCATGTGTACTATGAATGTGACTACCGTATCCGAAAGTTTCCGGAAACTTTTCGAAAAGGATCACGGTGAGCTAGCCTTGGCCATAGAACGGGTTCCGCAAGGATCGGGAGGCTTGATGATGCTGCCCTATCTAGAGGGGGAACGGACGCCTTCGATTCCATCGGGTTCGGGACTCCTTATAGGTTTGAATAGCAAAACCCTGCAGGCGGACTACATGATTAGAGCAGCGGTAGAAGGTGTCACGATGGGCATGAATTTCGGATTGCGTCGACTGAGAGAGCTTGGGGTGTCAACAGATGAGGTTCGCCTAACGGGAGGGGGAGCGAGAAACGCTGCCTGGCGTCGCATAATAGCGGATGTTTTTGGCACGCCAGTTGTATGCATGCAAGAGGATGAGGGCGCCGCTCTCGGCGCGGCTTTGCAAGCCGTATGGTGCGCGAGTAGACAGTCGGATTCCGAAATATCCATATCCTCCGTTGTTGAAGGCGCAGTGGAGCTTGATGAGTCGTCTCGGGTTGAACCCGATCCGTCGGGTGTCGAATTCTATAAAGAGCTTCAAGCGTTCCACAGCAGTCTTTCGAAGACTATTGAGCCGCATTTCGACGCCCATTCTCGATTCAAGTCTTAACAGGTTTCCGTTGTCATAACGCCGGGGCGCGTTGGTTTTTTAGAGCGTGGTTCAATTGCTCAATTAGGAGATCGATCGTTTCTATCCGAGCTGACATTTTACAGACCGAAGAAACGACTTTCCAAGGCGCGTGGGGCTTGTCGGTCTTTTGAATCATCTCGTTGACAGATTCTTCGTACAACTCCCATTTTTCTCGGTTCCGCCAATCTTCGTCCGTAATTTTCCACTGCTTTAGCGGGTCCGCTTGACGGGCCTGAAATCGCTCGAATTGCGTTTCCTTATCGATATGAAGCCAATACTTGAGTATAACCGTTCCAAAGTCCGCGAGATATGACTCCATCTCATTGATTTCCTGATACGACCGTTTCCATTCGCGGTTTGAACAAAGGCTCTCCACTCGCTCAACGAGGACACGCCCGTACCACGATCGATCAAAAATCTCTATGCTGCCACGCCTCGGCATGCGTTTCCAAAAGCGCCAGAGATAGTGGTGACGCAGTTCGTCTTTCGTGGGAGCTCCCACGGGAGTGACATGATAGGATCGAGGATCAATTCCTTGTACTAATCGCTTGATACATCCACCTTTGCCCGCAGCGTCCCATCCGCAATAGACGAGCACTACCGGAATTTTCGCTGTATAGATTTCGTGAACGATTTCATGGATCGATTCCTGGCGTTTCTTGAGTTCGACCTTGTATTCTGCTCGATCCATAGCGGGAGCTAACTTGACCTTGTCCAAATAGTTTTTGCCACGGTAAGGAATCCACTCGTAGTCCGGCTTTTCCAAGGCTTTTGATCTTTCCTTGTCACGGATGGCTGCTTCGAGTTTTTCGATAATCGTATGGTAGATCTTGATCGCCGCCTTACGAATATTAGCCGTATCCAC
>NZNM01000018.1 GCA_002694885.1 Opitutaceae bacterium
CTATGATGGCGAGCTGCTCGCGCACAGCGGGGTCTGGGAGCAAAGGCTCTAGTGCTTCGATTCCAAAATACCTTAGCCGCCCGTTCTTGTATCCGCTGTTCAAGTCTTCATTGAGTGCAGCGATGACGTCGTCGCGACGATCTACTGAAACATACCCTTTAAGAGCGGACAGGGCGGCCGCTTGATCGTAAGGTTTTTTCTGTTCAGAAAACAGCTTCCACATCGACTCGACTGCTTGTTCGTCGAACTGGCCGTAACGTTTCAGCAGATTCGCCTGTTTCACTCGTTCCCCTGCCGGGCGACTTTCATCAATTAGAGTCTTGTAGGCGTTTACCAGTTCGCGTTCCTGCGTCTCTAGCACTCCTAGGGAATCTATTTTGGAGGTCAATTCGGCTAGATCCATCTGACTGTTGGCGAGCTCCTCAATTTGAAGTTCGAGTTTGCCTCGAGGAGCTGGAGCTGCCTCGGTTAGGGATTCTCGCGATTCCCCTTCCACCTCGGCGAGCCTTTCTCGCAATTCTCTTATCTCCAAACGGAGCGCTTGGTCCTCGCCGCCATTTGCGAGTGAACTCGAAGGTCCCTCTTTTTTGATCAATGCGACGACTAGCGCGGTAGCTGATAAAAATAGAGCGGCAGTGGACATCAGTCTCATACCCGATTTTCAAGCGAGCAGCCTAGATCGGTCAATCCTGTTCTGGCAGGACTTCTCGGCTCTTCTTTAGCTAGATTTTACGCCTTAGGCGCAGGTGGTAGATTGCCCGATTGGGTTTTTGTCCAATTTCATCCATTACGGACGAAATATCGACTGTCGGTCCAGTGGCAAAATCCTTCAAAAATTAGCCTTTGCCAAAAATCGGCCTATATTCTATATTACAATCCCAAAATTTCTCTGCATGACACCCCAGGAACGGCTTGAATCCCTTTACTCGCGACGCGATTTCCTCAATCGCTGCGGAATGGGCTTTGGGGCATTAGGGCTCGGGGCCTTGCTTGGGCCTCAATTGGGAGCCGAATCCAGTGCAGAATCGGGAGGAACGATATCTACGCTGTATCCGCGTTCCCCGCACTTTCCCGCCAAAGCCAAGCGGGTCATACATATCTTCGCCAATGGAGGTCCGTCGCAGGTAGACACCTTCGATCCCAAGCCCATGCTGCGTAAATGGCACGGCAAATTGCTGCCAAAAACCTTGAAAACCGAGCGAGTGACCGGGGCGGCCATGGGGTCGCCATTCGAGTTCAAACGCTATGGCCAGAGTGGTATCGAGGTGAGCGAACTTTTTTCCCACGTAGGCGAATGCATCGACGATATCGCCGTCATTCGCTCATTGCATACGAATGTGCCCAATCACGAGCCTTCGCTCCTGATGATGAATTGCGGCGAGTCTCGCTTGCCGCGGCCGAGCATGGGTTCTTGGCTGACCTACGGACTGGGTACAGAGAATCAGAATCTCCCTGGGTTTATTGCCATGTGCCCGAACGGTTTCCCAGTTTCCGATACCTTGAACTGGCAAAACGCGTTCCTGCCTGGAGTGTTTCAAGGAACCTACATCGATACCAAGGACGAGGAAATCGAGAAGCTCATCGAAAATGTTAAGAACGATCACTCGAGTCCAGAGGATCAGCGGGAACAGCTCGATTTACTAGGGCGACTCAATCGAATGCACGCTTCTAGCCGACAGGACGATGGCCGGCTGGATGCCAGGGTGAAGTCATTCGAGTTGGCTTACCGCATGCAAATAGAAGCCACAGACGCGTTTGATATCAATCGGGAGCCAGAACATGTCCGAGAAATGTATGGAGAAGGTCTGCAAGCGCGTCAGCTGCTCATCGCTCGCCGACTCGCTGAGCGCGGCGTTCGTTTTGTCCAGGTCTGGACGGGTTTTCGCCAACCTTGGGACAATCACGACGACATTGAGACTCGTCATCGAAACTTGGCCGAGGAATGCGACAAGCCAATCGCCGCCTTGCTCAAGGATTTGAAGATACGCGGCTTGTTGGATGATACTCTTGTGATTTGGGGCGGCGAGTTCGGTCGGACGCCTGTTGTCGAGCTGGCAGTGCCCGGAGCGAATAAGGGGAAGATGAATGGACGGGATCACAACAACCACGGGTTCACTATGTGGATGGCTGGAGGAGGCGTTAAGGGAGGTTACGTGCACGGAGCGACTGATGAGTTTGGTTTCAAAGCAGTGGAGAAGCGGATGCATGTTCACGACTTGCATGCCACGATTCTGCATCTGATGGGTTTCGATCATGAAAAACTCACTTACCGCTATGCAGGGCGAGATTTCCGACTTACGGATGTCCATGGTGAAGTCGTGCACGATTTGATCGCTTAAGGAAGAATGCGAATGTTGATCAAATCGTTGACGTTGGTTTGCGGCCTATCGCTGGTTGCCACCCCGGGTTTTGCTAGCTTGAACGACAACTACAATCCGGCGCTCGATATGTCGTACGCGGAAACCCACTGGGCTTTCGTCGATCTAGAAAAACCTTCCCTCCCGAAAGTAGTTGGGCTGGAAATGGCCACTCCGGTGGATGCGTTTATCGCCTCAAAACTGGAAGCCGAGGGCCTATCGTTCAATGAGCTGGCCGATAAGCGAAGCCTAATTCGCCGTTTGACTTACGATTTGACGGGCCTCCCACCGACCTATGAGGAAGCGCAAGCGTTTCTCAATGACAAGTCACCGGATGCTTACACCAATCTTGTTGAGCGCCTGCTGGCTTCTCCCGCTTACGGAGAACGTTGGACGCGCCACTGGCTGGATGTCGCCCGCTACTCGGATACCAAAGGAATTTTCCGGAGAGGACGCTATTCGTTTTCCCATACTTATCGTGACTACGTGATCGATGCGTTTAACAGCGATAAGCCTTACGATGAATTTATCCTCGAGCAGATTGCCGCGGACCAACTCGAGGAAAAGGAGGGGGAGAAGGCGCTGGCAGCTATGGGATTCCTGACATTGGGCCGCACATTCTTCGGTCGTAAGGATTTCATCATCGATGATCAAATCGACGTAGTTACTCGCGGGCTTCAAGGGCTCACGGTTAGTTGCGCCCGCTGCCACGACCACAAATTTGATCCGATACCTACGGCGGACTACTATTCGCTACACGGGATTTTCAACTCATCCCAGGATGCTCCCGCTCTACCCGTGATCAGCATGCCTGAAGATCAGGCTGACTACGAAAGCTATTTGGAAGCGCGGGCGGAAATCGAAGAGCGAATCGAGAAGAAAACCGTGGAAACCGTGGACGATTTCCTTAAAGAAGAACGCTCACTTGCTGGCAACTACTTGAATGCCGTTCGTGAAGGGAGGACCATCGACGATGAGGAAGACTTCAAGGTATTTGCAGGCTCACACGATGTTCGTCCTGAGATTCTGAAACTGTGGATCGAATATCTAGATAAAGAATCTAATCGAGCCCATCCCGTATTGAAGGCTTGGTTTCAGAAATACGAGGAAGGCGATCGGGCGGTAAGGATAGCTGTCTACAACGATCGTTTCGGCTGCGCGGCTGAAGGTGAGAGCGACGATCCGGAGATTCTCGCTTTTTTCGAGGAATCCGGATCGCCTTTCAATCCAGATCGGACGGAAGTTAGGCGATGGATACGGCGCGTGATTGGAGGTAGGATTGGCGACTTGCAGGGGGAAATGCAGGCCTTGGATTGGGAGCATTCAGGCGCTCCCATGCGGGCCCACCTGCTAGTGGATACGGAGAAGCCAAAAAACTCCCAGATTTACAAGCGTGGCGATAAGAATAGATTAGGTGAAGAAGTTCCCCGCCAGTATCTTCAAATTCTAAATACGGAAGGTAGGAAGCCCTACGAAAAGGGTAGCGGGCGCTTGCAGTTAGCTCGCGAAATCGCCGATCCTGAAAATCCATTAACGGCTCGTGTCTACGTCAACCGCATCTGGGGATGGCACATGGGTGAGGGTTTGGTGGATACGCCAAGCGATTTTGGCGTACAGACGCCAGAGCCCCTCCACATAGACTTACTCAATTGGCTAGGGGCCTCATTTATCGAGTCAGGGTGGTCGACGAAAGAACTGCATCGCCAGATCGTTCATTCACGCGCCTATCGGCAGGCAAGCGATCCCGATGCTCGAAACCTAGAAGCGGACCCCCTTAATCAATTGTGGCACTACTTCCCCAGAGTTCGCCTAGACTTCGAATCCATGCGCGATTCTATCTTGGCTTTTTCCGGAAACTTGGATCCGAAGGTAGGAGGGTTGCAGTTCGATATCGAAGACCCAGAAGCGAATCGTCGCACCCTCTATGGATACATCGATCGGCAATACATGCCTGGTATCTTCCGCACATTCGATCATCCCAGTCCTGATGTTTCCAGCCCCGGACGTTTCGAGACTACGGTGCCTCAGCAAGCCTTGTTCTTGATGAATAACCCCTTCATGATCCGAAATGCCGCATCGCTAGCAGAACGAATTAATAGTGATGATTCAGATTCGGTGGAGAAGCGCATCCAAAAGGCTTATAGAATTATGTACCAGCGCGACCCGAACGATGACGAGCTCACAACCGGCTTGGAATTTCTGGGACCGAGCGATAAGGGAGCGACCGAGGGCGTTGAAGTCGATGTTGACCGCTGGGCTCTTTATGCCCAGGCGTTGCTCCAATCTAACGAGGCCATGTACCTGGATTGATGGCTGTCCGCTGCATGGGGTGAAACGCTTAAAGTTTACTGGATCGATGTTGAGGGAGGCGCAGCCACATTGTTGGTCACTCCGGCGGGCGAAACGATTTTAATCGATACGGGGTTACCCGGAGACAGGGATCCTGGGCGTATCAACCAGTTGATTCGTGAAGAAGTGGGGGCTACGAAGATCGATAATCTAGTGATCACCCACTTCGACAGAGACCACTATGGAGGGGCCGCTGATCTTTCCTGATTGATCAGCATTGGGACGGTTTACGATCATGGAGTGTTCCCGTAAGATTGGGAGCGAGTAAGGGAGGCGTATTTGAATTTCTAGTGCGAAACGCGACTGGTTTTGACTCTGGACGATCGACTGCCGGTGAAGAAGGCGAGCGAAGGCCCTCCTTTAGACATAGTCACGCTGGGCGTATTGCAGCGCGTGATAGAGGCGCGCGATGAACATCCTATGAATCCGCGAAAGGTCATGACAATGTGTGTCCAGCGATCTCGTGAAAAGGGAGATTCCACTACGGGAATCAACGGACGTTGTTCATCAGACAGCTCGCGATTGGGAATGTCACCGGGATTCCAATACTTGCGGTCTGGGAATGCTCCCATACGAAACTGCCGAGGATCATCGCGATGGAAATCAACCCAAAGACAGCCGTCCAGAGCAGAGCGGGGCGTGAATTGAATAGGATCCGTGAAACCCGGATGCAGATCCTCCCTCGGAGAAACTTTAAGCCATAATGAGATCGTGCCGCTCCAATTGGATTCCTCGTAGACGAAGTTTTGGGGGAGCTTATAGAAGGCCAGAGTTCCGCTTATTCTCTCGGGAGTATTAAAGTGGAGGCTGTTTCCGAATTGGCCATCGGCTTTAACTGTAACCTCAGGAGGGAGCCCAGTTTCGACCACTTCGGGATCACGGGATGCTAGATTGTAAAGCGTGGCATCGCCTTTGGCAAAGTCAGCGTCCACGCCGTTATCGAATGAGGCGTGAAAGGTGAGGGCTTCTCTGAGGGAGTTCGGAGCCGAATGGTTGTTGGCGCAAGCAGCTAATAGGGTGGCACAAGCGATCGCGAAATAGGGCCGAAGATGAGGGATCATTTCGTTAGAAACTAGTTTCGTGGTTCCCTAGGGAAGAGAATTGTGAGGGCAAGTGGTATTAGCGATGAATAATGCTTTGTGTATGTCAAAAAAGGAATGATTCCCAATACTAAGCTTGAACCGAGGCGATCACTATAGAAAATCGGTTTTAAATGAAAACTTGGTTACCCTTTGTCTTATCCGTTTTTCTGTTGTTGGCAGGCTGTAGCGACCATGCGGATACCCTTTCCGATTCCCGCGAGGATAAACGACCCAATATTCTGTTCATTCTAGTAGACGATCTCGGCAAGGAGTGGGTCAGCGCCTACGGAGCTGAAGATATTGAAACGCCTCATGTCGATAAATTGGCGGCTACCGGAATGAAATTCGATAACGCCTATGTTATGCCGCAATGCACCCCGACGCGCCTGAGCCTTATGACTGGCCAGTATCCGTACCGCCATGGCTGGGTGAATCACTGGGACGTGCCACGCTGGGGAGGTGGTTGCAGCTACGACTGGAATCGAAATCCCAGTTTGGCCCGGGTGATCAAGGACGCTGGCTATGCAACGGCTGTAGCGGGGAAGTGGCAAGTGAACGATTTTCGAGTGCAACCAGATGCCATGGTAGATATTGGATTCGACGAGTACTGCATGTGGACAGGGGGCGAAGGTGGAAATCCGCCCAGCGACGAACGATTCTGGGACCCCTACATACATACCAAAACGGGAAGCCGTATTCATGAAGGCGCCTACGGACCGGATGTCTTTACCGACTTTCTATTAGACTTCATAGAAGCAAACAAGAATGAGCCGTTCTTCGCTTACTTTCCGATGGTGTTGACGCACACGCCCTTAGTAACGACACCAGATGACTTGGAAGCTTCGACAGATATGGAGAAGCACAAGGCTATGGTTCGTTATACGGATAAGATCCTGGGGCGCTTTATGGATAAGCTAGAGGATCTGGAAATCCGCGATGATACGATCATTATTTGGACTACAGACAACGGAACTACAGAATTGATCACGGGTACTCAAAATGGCCGTCAGGTCAAAGGGGAAAAATCAAACATGGTGGAGCCGGGATTGTGCGTACCGTTCATCATCAGCGCTCCTGGCTTAGTTCCTGAAGGGGTCACGACCGATGCCTTGACGGATATCACGGATATGCTCCCTACGTTCGCCGAATTGGCAGGAGGTTCCTTGCAACCAGGCTATGAATATGATGGCGTATCCATCGCGGATTACATTTTGGGAAAATCGGATGATACGCCGCGTGAGTGGATACTGGGAATGGGTGGCAAAAATGAAGCCAAACTGACGGATGATGGCGTCGAGAACCGATTCGTGTTTCGCGACCGCGTTCTTCGCGAAAAACGTTTCAAACTATACGTATCCACCGAACGGAAACCGGAGAAGCTGGTCGATGTGATCGCGGATCCTGAGGAAAAGAACAATTTGGTTGATAGTCAGGATCCTGATGCGAAAGCAGCATTGGAGCGATTGAGCGCGATCATTCCTACCTTTCCAGAACGCGACAATGACCCGATTTATGACCCACTCCCGCCGCAACCTTGGGATGTACCGATTACGGCTCAGAATGAAGTCTGGAAAGAGTGAGGCTTTCTAAGGATGAAGGTGGAAGACTGAATTTTCAAACTAACAGGATACGCCCCGCAATACGGGGCTACAAGACTTCCCGTTTTGCGGGATCAACGGGATGAAGGGTTGAGACGAATATCCGATTTCGTTAATACTTTAAACCCATTGTCTCGCATCTCGCATTAGCGGGACAAGCGTAGCGTTGTTAATATCGATCCCTCGCAGTGTGCCCAGGTGTCCTCTCTCGACGCGACTTTCTATTGTATCGCGTTTACAAGCTGAATGGTCAGGTCCTGGCTTGAGTGTGTATATTTCTCGTTCGAAATTACTCCTTTAACCTTACGCCTTAGTTAAATCAGATTTCTCAATTTCTTGAGGTAGCCTGCGATCGCTTTGTAGGGATCCTCTTTGCCCTCGTATTCAAGAACGATATACCCGCGGTAGTTGGCGTTTTTGAGTAGATTGATGATGCGGGCGAGATCGGCATGCTCTTTCTTTCCGTCGACCGGTATCTCCACTTTGATTTGGGCATTCACGGAATAAGGAGCGATACGGGCGAGTTCCTTGTAGGGATTGCTCGTTGGCGCGATGTTGCCTGAATCGAAATTCACTCCGAACCAGGGTGAGTCTACTGCTTCCACGATCGGTAGCATGCGATCGATATCGATGAGAAAGTCGTGGTTTTCCATGCCTAGCATAACGCCTTTTTCGCCGGCGTAGTCACAAGCGATTTTCATGTTGGCGATAATGTTCGTTACCGCTTGTTTTTCACTGATTCCGCTTGTTGGCTTCCCGCCGAAGACGCGGATGACCGGGGCCCCGAGTTCGGAATAGCGATCGATCCAGTAGCGAGTATGCTTTTGTTGCTCTCGGCCTTCCTGGCTGCTGGGCGGGTTAGTGAAATTGTTCCCGATAGCTCCGCCACTGATATCCAGTCCATGCATGTGAGCTCGAAGCTTTAGATTGTTGATGGCTTCGCGTGTTAGCGGGCTAGGCATGAAGTATCCGGTAAGCTCGACACCATCGATGCCTAAGGTTGCCCCGTAGTCGATAAATCCGTGCATGTCCATCTCCCCCTTGGCCTGGGGATCCCTACGCGTATCGGGAAGAAACTTACGCATGGAGTAGGCGGCGAGACTTAGTCGTAGGGGCGCTTTGCTTTTGCGGGTGATGGGACCGATAGCCGTGCCAAGGGGCGATGCCGCAAGGCCAGCGAGAAGGGAACCCGAGGCAGCGATTGCTTGGCGACGATTCATTCGGTAGGGTGAGGTGGTGTTTTTTGAATTCATACTCGAAAGACAGAAAATCTAAGAGGTTGAACGAGATGCGGGGACGGGCTCACTCAATTGAACCGCTTTGACATCAAGCGCGTTTCGGAATGCGAAGCAACTCTTTCGTGTATGCATAGGTTACTTCAATGGCCAAAGTTCGTGGAGACGTTGTTGGGCGTAGAGGAGCTCGAATTGCAGACCAGGCGCGTTGGCGACGTTTATGTTTTCACTCGGGTCTGAGCGATGATCGTAGAGTTCTTGGGCATCGACGGATCCCTTGTTGGCGTCCCGCCATTCCGTGTATCGGAAATTCTCTGTACGAACGGAAAATCCGTGTTTTCCTCCACGACGAAATTGGCTATAGGCAACCGTCTGCTTATCATCCCAAGCCTGGGCATCTTTGATAAGAGGCTTCAGGGATTTGCCATCCAAGTTTTTGGGCAAGGGTAGTCCCGCCATATCCGCGAGGGTTGGATACATATCTATCAGTTCAACGCGAGCGTTGGAGCGCTGTCCGGGTTTCTGGCTTCGAGGATCGATGATGATAAAGGGGATGCGTGTCGAAGTTTCAAAGTTGGTGTGCTTGCACCACATGCCATGATCTCCGAGCTGGTAGCCATGATCCGACCATAGCGCGATAATCGTGTTATCCCGTTCGCCCGACGCGTCTAGAGCATTCAGAAGATCTCCAATGAGGGAGTCGATATAGCTGACGCAGGCAAAATAAGCGTGGCGGGTTTCGCGGGCCAAGTCTCCCGGCATGGGGCCTTCTTTAGGTATTCCTTTGAAGCTGCGAACGTACCGCCACGGGCTTGAAGCATAGTCGGGAGATCCCTGGGGAGAGAATGGATTTGCGGCAAGAGGAAGGGACTCGCGATCGTAGAGATCCCAGTATTTTTTGGGGGCGTTAAAGGGCGTATGGGGCTTGTGGTAGCCCATAAACAGCAAGAATGGCTGCCTTGAATCGGTTGCTGCTTTGAGTTTGGAAATAGCAGCTTGGTTGCCGACGCCGTCGCGGTAAGCATCGTCGGGAACATCGGGACCTTCGTATAACGGGATCAATCCGTTGGTGGTGTGAATGCCGTCAATTCCGGCGGTCTTGCCCTCAAATTCAGAAGAAGCATATTGTTTCTCGATCAGGTAGTGTTGTGGTTCCGTCCAGGATCTTTCGTCTCTGTGTGTATTGTGGAGCACTTTGCCGAAGCCGTAGGTCGCGTATCCGTTGTTTTTAAAATGCTGGGCCAGTGAAATAGCGTTAGGCTGAGTGTCGCGAAAATGCGTTTTGTTGTTGTATGCCTTTACGGTATCCGGTCTGAGTCCGGTGAACATGCTCGAGCGTGATGGCCCGCAAATCGCGTATTGGCAATAGGCTCGCTCGAAGAGCGTTCCTTCGCTCGCCAAGCGATCGATATTGGGCGAATGGATATGAGTCGCACCGTAGCAATTCAACTCTGTACGCAAATCATCGATACCGATGATGAGAACATTCGGACGCTCAGCGAACAAACTCAGTGATAGAGCTAGGAGGTAATAGAAGATTTTCATGAAAAGATTTACCGCCGATAGGCAGGGGTAGGAGTCAGCAGTGATTCCGTTTCAGCATCAAATCCTGCGCTGCAGGAGCAGGATCTCGCTTTGCGAGAGCAGGAATTAGTATCGTAGGTAGGGTCGACTATCCTTAGTCGACCGCGTTGGTGTAGTTTCAATTTATTGAGCGGCTGCCTAGGGACAAGCAGCCCTACCTTTCTAACTATCCGATCAGCTCGGGGATAATCTGGCCGCCGAATTGGGACATTTGCTTGAAGCGGCCGCCATGGAAATAGGTGAGCTTGTTGTCATCCAAGCCGAGCAGGCTGAGCAAGGTGACATGCACGTCGCGAATGTGATGCACTGTCTGAACCGCTTCCGATCCGATTTCGTCGGTGGCACCGACCGTGTGGCCCGCGTTGACTCCGCCGCCGGCAAACCACATGGTCATGGCTTTGGCGTTGTGGTCGCGACCATAAGCGGCACCGCCATCGCGAACCCCATTGTCCGGGCTGCGCCCGAACTCCCCACACCAGATGATGAGCGTTTCGTCGAGGAGCCCGCGTTGCTTGAGATCTTGGATCAATCCTGCAATAGGCTTGTCGATGCTCTTGATACGCGACCCGTGGGCCCGTTCGATAAAATCGTGGGAATCCCAGCCAGCGTTGTAGGCCTGTACAAAACGAACGCCTTTTTCGATGAGTCGCCTAGCCAGTAGCATTTTGCGGCCGAATGGATCGGTATCATCGTCACCAATACCGTACATCTCTTTGGTTCTGTCGTCCTCCTGATCGATATCGAGAATGCCGGGAACCTGCATCTGCATACGGAAGGCCAGCTCGTAATTCTCGATCCGGGCTTGCAGATCATCTTGCCAGGGATGCTCTTCTAGATGATCGTGATTGAAGCGACTGAGCAGATTCAGGTTTTCGCGCTGGTGTTCAGCCGTGATCCCTTTCGGTGGCTTCAAGTCGAGAATGGGTGAGCCTTTGGGACGAAGAGGCGTTCCTTGATAATGGGCGGGCAGGTAGCCATTCCCCCAATTCGGAGCTCCGCCTTGCGGATAGGAAAGTTCTGGCAGAACAATGAATCCCGGGAGGTCCTGATTTTCAGAACCCAGTCCGTAGGTGACCCAAGAGCCCATGGCTGGATCGCCTCCAAATCGATTGCCGGTATTGACTTGGAATAGAGCGGTGGGGTGATTGACCGAGTCCACTTGGCAGCCGAGGTAGAAGCAAATATCGTCGGCTACATTGGCTAAGTGTTGCCAAGGCTCCGTCATCCAAGCTCCCGACTTGCCTACCTGGCGAGCTTTCCAGGGGCTTTGTACATAGTAGCGAGTGCCGCTCTCCATGGCGGATTTGGCTTCCCCGCTCCGAGTGAATTTCTGTAGGTGAAGATCGTTGAGAGCGGGCTTCGGATCGAAAGTGTCGATGTGGCTGGGGCCGCCCTCCATCATGAGGAAAATGCAATTCTTGGCTTTTTGGGGGAGGTGAGATTTCTTGACCGATAATGGCCCCGCGGAGCTGGCAGCCGACAGATTTTGGGGCAGCATACCCGCGAGGGCGATACTGCCAAGGCTGCTACCCATGCCGTAAAGAAAATCTCGGCGGTTTAGTGACTTGGCAACAGAGATGTTTTGCTGAATTTCGCGTTGTAATCGTTTTTTCATGACGCGTCGGGGTGATATGGTAGCACAGGCATCCTGCCTGTGTAAACAGGCTGGAAGCCTGTGCTACTCTTAGTACACATAGATAAATTCATTGCTGTTAAAAACGACGAGGCAGAGATCGGCTAGGGCTCGGGTTTCTGCGTCGACGTCGGCGAAGGTCGGATCGGGCGAATAGTCGTCGAATCCGAAAAGGACTTCGGTGAAAGTGAAGGGCGCTCCAGACATTTCTTCGACAGCGGAACGTTCAACTTCTCGTGGAAATTCCCTAGGCTCAAAAACGAGATCTTCGTGTCGGTCCTCCATGCGTTTCCAATGGTCCAGGCTAAGCTTGGTTTCCTCTCGGTCCGGTTTACGGCCGTAGGCTCGATGGAAGAGCTCTTCGACAGCTTTCTTCCGATTTTTGTTGTTCTCCAAAAGATCAATGGCCGTAGCGACGGAGCGGTTTAGCGAATCTTCGCTGTTAAACAAACTGAATACCTGAGGCGTGACGGTTGAGCTCTGTCGGACTTCGCACGATTCATCCGGACTCGGCTGATTGAACATTTCCATGAACGGATTGCGGAGGCCGCGAATCTTTTTGGCGTAGATGGATCTTCGATTACGGAGTTCTGCGGTGGGCGCCGGTTCGTAAGAGGCGGCGTAGGAGCCCATGACTTGGCGAGGCTGGAGAGCGACATCCATATTGATTTCCGGACGGGCTGGCAGGCCGCCGATCGAGTCGCTCAGCGAGCCAGAAACGCGCAACATGCTGTCGCGAACTTCTTCCGCACTCAAGCGTCGGTGTCGGAACGCAGCATAGGAATCGCCGAGGGGATCCTTCTCTGTTAAGAGCGTGCGGTTTGGATGTTCGGTCGAGCGGCGATAGGCTTCGGACGTCATTATAAACCGGTGCAATTCCTTGATCGACCAATCGTTTTCCAGGAACCAGGTTGCCAGGTAGTCTAGTAGTTCCGGGTGGGTAGGCTTTCCGCCCATGGCTCCAAAATTGTTTGGCGTATTCACAATTCCGCGACCGAAGTGGTAGTTCCAGATACGGTTCGTTATGGAACGGGGAACGAGCGTGTTTTCCGGGCTGGCCAGCCATTTGGCGAAGGCGAGACGGCGACCGTCGGGAGAATCTGGAATACTGTTCCACGGGGTGGCTTCGATAGTGTCATTCGATCCTGGAAGGGCGCTCATAACCCCGGGCGTGACTTCTTCGCCGCGGTTGAAAGGGTCGCCACCGATTAGGATGTGCATACTACTCATGGAGCCACCGCTAGAAGGGTCCTTGGGCATGGACAGCATGGAGCCGGACCTGACTTCCTTCTCAGGCTTCGGACCGCTGTAGACGGACATCGCGTACGGTTCGAATTTCATCAATTCGAACGTCGTACGGGCTACATTTTTATCGCCCACTTTTTTGATTCCTAGTTCCTCGAGCGTTAGACCATGATTCCGAGGCGGCAACTTGTCGTCGGGAATTCCCTGCTTCGCAAGCTCTCGCCTTGTTCCCACGGGAACGCCGTTTTCCCGGCACCATTCCTCAGTCGCTTTCCGAGACTTTTCGCTAAGCTCCTTACGCATTTCATCAAAATACTGGATACGCTTTTCCATGACTGCCTTCTCTGTGTAGTCCACGAGATTCTCGTAAGGCTGAAAAGGCACGGTTCGATCGGCGAATTGGGTCGAATCAAAGACCGCCTGTATGCGGTAGTAATCTTTGGTGGGGATGGGGTCGAATTTATGGTCGTGGCAACGAGCGCATTGAAGCGGGTGGGAAAGGAAAGTCTGGCCTACGCTGTCGGTGACATCGTCGAGGAACTGCTGCCGTGTTATTTTAGCGACTGACATGGAAGTGTGTTCCCAGGGCCCCATTCTCAGAAAGCCCGTGGCGAAAATCATTTCCGGATTGTCGGGGTCCCATTCATCCCCGGCAATCTGCTCGATAGCGAATTGGTCAAACGGCTTGTCCTCGTTGAAGGATCGAATAACATAGTCACGGTAACGCCAGGCATGCGTGCGCTCGTAGTCGTTGGAAAAACCGGAAGAGTCGGCATAACGCACGACATCTAACCAGTGCCGACCCCATTGCTCGCCGTAGCGCGGATCGTCGAGCAATCGATCGATCACGTCCTTGAAGGCGACTAAATCCGATCGCCTGTCTTTGACGAAATCTTCGACTTCTTCGGGTGCGGGTGGCAGGCCTATGAGATCGAAAGTGGCTCGGCGTATCAGTGTACGACGGTCAGCAAGCGGGGCGGCGGGAATATCCTTTAGCTCTAGCTTGTAGTCGATGAAGGCGTCGATCGGGTGGTCGGCTTTGCTTTTCGTTTCCGGAACAGCCGGATTGGCGATTGGCTGATAAGCCCAAAGGTCTTCCTCTTTATAACGGCGATTAGCCCAATCCTCCGATAGGGCGCCACTCGTTTGCACGATAACCCCTTCGGCATATTCGTCGCGAATGGCTGCGACACGGTCATCGTCCGGCCAGGGGGCACCTTCCTTTATCCAGTCACGAATAGACCAGATTTGCTCCTCACTTAGACGGTCGGTCTCTTTCGGGGGCATCTCGTAGTCCGGATCTTCCCAGCGAATGGCCTCCATCATGAAGCTAAATTCGGCGTCTCCGGGAATGAGGACATCATCGAAGGACTCTCCACCTTCCAGCAATCCCTCGCGGGTTGTCATGTCGAGGCCACCTTCTATTTCCTCAGGATCATCCCCGTGGCAAGAAAAGCACTTGTTGGAGAGTATCGGTTTAACGTCCAAAGCGAATAGCATTTCGCCCTTGCGGTACTCCTCCGTTTCAGCCCCTTGCGAAAGCTGCCAGCAGGAACTGATCGCTAGAAACGCGATCCCGAGGCTCGTTTTTTTGACTAGATCCATTTTGTGAATGCCGTTTTTCAGGGAACCTCGTGTTTCCGAATTACGGAGCGATTGAAAAGTTACCATATCATTTCCTTGGAATCCAATAATTTCGACCTCGAAACCTTCCGAAACGGAAACGCTGGCACCGCCCCGTCGGATTCTGATCAGCATCCGAACAGATTTTTGCTAATAATTGAGTGACGAGCAGACCCGGTTTAAACTAGATTCGGTATGAGTACGAAATTGAAAGGACTTTCTCATCTTTTAGAAAGCTAGAACTAGTTCTCTATCCCTCACCTTATTTATGCTTATGAACTCAAAACGATTCCATCGGTTCCTCTTTACCCACTTAAGTTTTCTCTTCGCAACCGTTTTAGTGGCAGACGAAAGGCCAAACGTGCTGATCATCCTGGTTGATGACCTCGGCTACTCCGATCTCGGGTTTATGGGTGGCGAAATTGATACCCCGCACATCGACCGATTGGCCAATGACGGATTGACCTTCACTCAGTTCTACAATGCTGCCCGCTGTGGCCCGACGCGGGCGAGCATCATGACTGGACTCTACAGCCACCAAGTAGGGGTTTACGAACTCGAGCCCGTGGAGCCGGGCAACAACATCTTTTTGTCCGAGCTGCTAGGAGATAACGGATACGCGACCTACATGTCAGGCAAGTGGCACTTGGGAAACACGCCCGAAAAATTGCCGCCGGCCCGTGGGTTTCACCATTCTTACGCTTATCAAGGGTGCTGTGGCGACTACTGGCAGCCTCCACTTTACGTTTTGGAATCCCCTGAAGTCGGACCGATCCACTATGGCGATGGGGAGTTTCATGCCACCGATGCGACCACGGACTACGCGGTCAAGTTTCTCCAGCATCATGAAGAAAAAGAAGAAAATAGCCCCTTTTTCCTCTACCTGGCCTTTCAAGCCCCGCATTCGCCCATCCAAGCGCCGAAGCATCTGATCGACAAGTACGTCTCCCGTTATGAAGTCGGCTGGGATAAGATCCGCGAAGCTCGTTGGAAGGCGATGAAGGAAAAAGGCTGGTTCAAGCAGTACGATTCCGTTCCCCCGTTTTCCGACTCGCCCCCTTGGCATGACGAGCATGCCCAGCCCACCCCAATTCGTAAGTGGAAGTCCTTGAGCAAGGTAGAAAAGACGGATAACGCGCGTCGCATGGCAACCTATGCAGCGATGGTGGACCAGGTTGACCAGGGAGTGGGCAAAACGCTTGCCCAGCTAGAAAAAATGGGAGAGATGGAGAACACGCTGATTCTATTCCTTTCCGACAATGGAGCGAATTATGAAGGGGGGCCGAACGGGAATGACGGACCTCTGAAAGGAAAGGCTCTCGCCAATATGGGGCAGCCGGGAACCAAGCACCATGTGGGCTCGCAATGGGCCGCGCTGAGCAATACGCCACTTCGGCTGTATAAGCATTTCAATCACGAAGGCGGAATTCTGACGCCGTTCATCGCCCATTGGCCCAAAGGAATCGAGCGCTCGGGGGAAGAGGAAAGGCAACGCGGGCATGTAATCGATTTCATGTCGACCATTGTGGAGCTGGCGGATATCGAATACCCCGATACCTTCGCGGGAAATAAGATTCTGCCGATGGAGGGCGTTAGCCTGCTTCCCGCTTTCAGAGGTGAGAAGATCGAAGATCGCGCCCTTTTCTTCGAACACGAGGCAAATCGGGCATTGTTCAAGGGTGACTATAAATTGGTATCCAAAAACTTTACATCTTTGGACGGGCAGACGCATCACGACTGGGAGCTATACAATATCGACAAAGATCCCCTAGAACAGAATGACTTAGCGTCGCAGCACTACTATGATATGGTCATCCCCATGGCCCGTGAATGGCACCAGTGGGCAACCCGCACTGACGCGATCGTCGGTTACGAAAAGTGGATGCTAAAATTGCAGTACTACTGGCAAACGGGATTGCGCACCTATTTGAATGACGCGTTTTAGAGTAGTAGAACAGGCATCCTGCCTGTACACAGAAGATGATAAAACAGGCTAGAAGCCTGTTCTACTATTGTGGGCGCTCGGCGTGGGCCGCTTCTACATTTTTGCTCAGAGGAGAATCTGAGTTGAATTCTGAATGAAGCCATCTACCGTGCCCACATGTCTAAAGAAGAAAACCTGAAACGCTTTTTCGGATCGGATGGGAAGACGGTTATTCTTCCCATTGACCATGGAACCGTGATTCCCATTGAAGGACTTTTGAGGAAGCCGGAGGAACTGATCGGAGAAGTCGATGAGCATGTCGACGGGTACGTGGTCAATTATGGAGTGGCAGCTGCTTGCTCGAGCGCATTGTCAAAAAGCGGCATATGTCTGAGAACTGACGGCTATAAGCCAACGTATCCGGGGAATCCTGACGACGGTTCTTACTTAATGTACTCGGCGGAAGATGCGGACGCGTTGGGAGCTCATGCCATGATGAATATGCTTTATCTCCATCACCGAAAAGAATCTGACAATTTTCGCGAGTGCGCTACCATCATTAGCGAGGGGCGCGAATACGGGATTCCGGTAATCCTGGAAGCGCTGCCTTTTAATATTGGCCGTCCAGACGAGTATACCGTTGAGAATATTGGATTCGCTGTGCGCCTAGCGGCAGAGCTTGGGGCCGACGTCGTGAAAACCGCTTTCCCGACGAATGGCTCAGTGGACGAGTTCAAGGCGATTGTGGAAGCTGCGATCGTTCCTGTAGTCGTACTCGGCGGCGCTGCTATGGGTGATGACCCAGCTCTATTGAAAATGGTCAAGGATTCCATGGACTCGGGAGCGAGCGGGATCGCAATCGGGCGTAACGTTTGGCAGCACAGTAGCCCAAAGAAGATGGCCGCGGCTATGGAGGCGATCGTCCATGGAGGGGATGGAGTGGACACCGCTTTGAAACTGCTTCAGTGACGCAGGAGTAAGTAGCGCGGAGCTTCAGCCCGCGTTCTGGAGTGGAAGTTTAAACGGACGCGGGCTGAAGCTCCGCGCTACTGAATGCAAACCTGCTCACATCCCGCTGAAGCTGGTGTCGCTGCTTGAATTGTTACGTGGCGTTATGAGATACGAGGTACTTGATACAAAGGGTATCGAATCAAAGAAATCAGGGATTGATTCGACCGGTGAAATTCTCTAGCTTCCGCGTTTCCAACCTGAAACGTTTCCCCTTATTATGAGCAACTCGATTGGTTTTGTCGGAGTGGGTCGAATGGGCGCCAACATGGCCCGCCATTTGAAATTGGATTGCAACTACGCGATATCGGCGGTGTACGATATTAACCAGAAGGCTGCCGAAGAGCTGGCAAGCGAGTTGGGCAGTAAAGCCTGCCAGAAATTGGCTGAAGTCACATCGCTGTCCGACGTCATTGTCACCGTCGTTACTGATGATGCTGCGATGCGGGCGATCTATCTAGAAGGAGAGGACACTCTACTCCAAGGGGCGAACGGAAAGACTTTCATTAACTGCGCCACGCTCTCGCCGGGCATTCATCGCGAGGTGGCGGCGGCGTCCAGCGAGGCGGGAGCAAAGACTTTGGAAGCCTGCATGGCGTCCAGTATTAGTCATGCCCGCGAAGGGAATCTCTATCTTATGGTATCGGGTGATAGCGAAGCCTTCGAATCGAATCAGCAATTGCTGGAGGATCTCAGCATTAAGCTGCGATTTATCGAGGGCGGTCCTGGCAAGGCGGCTGAAGTGAAGGCCTTGGTCAACATGGTCATGAATATCAATACGGCCGGGCTTGCTGAAGGTCTCGGTCTAGCCAAAGCCTTGGGCCATGATCTGGAGATGGTCTGCGAGGTCTTTTCCCAAACGGGGGCCAATTCGAGAGTCTTGGAAACCGATGCCGAAGACATGATCGCCCGGGATCACGAATGCTGGTTTTCAGCCTCTCACGCGGCCAAAGACTCGGGCATCGCCAAGACGATCGCCGAGGAAAACGGCCTGAGATTGCCTGCCAATGACGCAACCAAGGCCCAGTACGATTTGATGACCGAATCGGGACTGGGAGAACTGGACAAATCGGGTGTGGCGGAATTGACCTTTCCAGGACGACATGAATTTACGAATACGTAATTCTAAGCGAATTTCTCTAACTAACCTTTCGATCATGGTCAAAGCTGCCAAGGTCTCCGCTGGATACGTTGGAGTAACGTATATCCCAACCCAATTGGGCAAGCAGCAGCAATGTGCCTGCGGCGCAGAATTCGATATCGTCAGGGTGGGCGAACACCGCTAAAGAGGATTTCGAATCAGCCATTGAAGGATAATTGGAGATTGGCTGTGGAGCGGCTAGAGCTCCTTGATTTTTATGTTGCGGAACTGTACCAGACTGGAGGCTCCGTTCCATACGCCTTGCTCTTCATTATAGCCGCCATGGTGCTGCAAAGCGATTGGCCCGGACTCGGGAACATCTGGAAGGCGAGCCTTATTGAGAACGGTTTCCCCATTGAGGACTACCGTCAAGCGATCACCCTTCATGGTGATGTGAAAGGCATTCCATTCGCCAATCGGTTTGTCGGCTTTGGTTTTCGGCGTAACACCCGCTCGGATTTCAGGATCCTTCTGATTGTGGCGGTAGCCATAGACCTCTCCGGAGCCGATGTCCCAGGCCCATATGTTGATTTGAGACTTGTTTGAACCACGCAGGTAAATACCAGAATCCGCCCCGGGAGACGGGTTGATAACTCTTTCGCCATTGGCATCCAGCAAGTAACTACCATCCGGAAGAACGGTGGGTGTATTGTAGATTCCCTTCAATTCCTTGATACGCCACTCGACGTGTAGTTCAAAGTCGCGGTATTCATTGGTCGACCATAAATGCTTGTCATCTTTGCCTCCCTGAAAGGGGGCGCAGTCGATGACCCCGTCTTTTATCGACCAAATTCGCTCGGCGATTTCCGACTTCATCTCCCATCCTGCGAAACTTTCACCATCGAATAGGGAAACCCAGCCATCCGAGCTGTCGAGAGTGTCGGGTCGCTGAGAGCAAGCGGTGATTAGTAAAGCGGCAGCGAGCAAAGAGAGTAGTTTTGGCCGATGGCGATTTTTTGGATTTGAGTTAGGCATGTAGTTAATAAAACAATATGTTGATTATACGTTTTGAGGAGTGGGGTGAATCCAGGGTTTCCGGTATTCCCGCGCGAGTAGGGAGTTAGCTTCATCGTCACCGGTTACGATTCCTTTCGCGGAGTCCCAATGGAGGGTTCGTCCGAGCTCCATGGCTACGTTGGCTAGGATGCAGGAGGCGCTGGAAATGTGACCTTCTTCGATATCAGCTATAGGTCTACCTCGGGACTCGATGTTGTCCAAAAAGTCTTTCATGTGACCGCGGATAGCTGGCGCTACATGCTTCTCGAGGCCTTCCTCTGTTTTATCTTCCGGATACTTTTCCAATTCAAAGGCGACATCGCGGTGGATGGGCTTAGCGTTTTTGTTGCGCGGGATGAAGTCGAATTTGCGCACACTGGCTTTGAGGGTTCCTTTTTCCCCGTAAAAAATGGCGGCCCATGGGTATTCGGTGTCGGCTGGGTGACCCCAGGTACGATGCTGCCAAACCATTTGCAGATCGCCGTAGTCGAATGTCGCTGTTTGCGTATCGGTGATATTGGCTTTGCTCTGCTTGTCTACGAGGATGCCGCCTTGAGAGCTGATAGAACTTGGCCAGCCGCGATCCAACATCCACCGAGCCATATCCAGCATATGCACGCACATGTCTCCGACGATACCATTTCCGTACTCCATAAACCCTCGCCATTTCCGAGGATGGACCAGCTTGTTGTAGGGGCGCATGGGGGCTGGTCCTGTCCACATATCGTAGTCGAAATGGGCGGGGGGCTGCGTGTCCGGCGGGTTCTCCCGGGTTCGCATATGGTAATAGCAGCAAAGCTCAACGTGAGAAATTTTTCCTAGCTTGCCCTCTTGGATAATATCGCGGGCCTCCATCAAATGCGGGGTGCTACGGCGTTGCGTGCCGACCTGAACGACACGCCCATATTTGCGAGCGGCCGCAAGCATGGCCTGACTTTCGACAACATCAACGCCCGTGGGTTTTTGCACATAGACATCGGCTCCAGCCTGTATAGCCTCGATGGTTGGCAAGGCGTGCCAGTGATCGGGGGTATCGACTAAAACGATGTCCAAGTCCTTCTCCGCCAGCATTTCGCGATAGTCGCTGTACAGGCGAGGACGCTTTTTCGAGAGTTGTCGCTTGGCTACGATGTCTCCCGCAGCAGAAAGCATCTGACTGTCCACATCGCAAAGGGAAACAACTTCAACGGGAGCGACTTGGATAAGTCTGAGCAAGTCGCATTTTCCGTACCAGCCAGCCCCAATTAGCCCTACGCGTTTCTTTGGGTAGTCGGATTGAGCGAAACTAGGGTACTGGATGCTCGCCAGAGCTAGGCCAGCGGCGCTAGATTTTAGGAAATGTCGACGATTCATATCCAGATCTTTGGATAAAAATCGAAATAGTTCAACCCTCGTATTTTCCTGGCAGGTTCGCCAAAAAAGTCGTTATCCTGCAGCATGGAAAGACTGGAAACTAGATGGCTGCCTGCCTGCCGAAAATTGCCAGAAGGCAAGGAGTCGCTTGCTTGGTTAAAAAATGGATACGATTTGCGATTATATACTTTCCGGGCAATCTTGAATAAGAGCGCTAGCGATCCCCTAATTCAATCCCTTGGTCCTCAGGACTGAGAGCGATGGCTGCCACTTCTTTGAAAATGTCGGTGATAAAGACCAGTCCTTCAACGCGGCCTTCGGAAAGAGCGGGAATGCACTCGTAATCCGATTCTCCTGCCAGTTTGGCGAGGGTCGCTAGAGAGGTTTCTGGATCGACGGTCGGTTGGTCTTGACGCAATATCGCGTCAACAGTGATCGGCAATCGACTTTCTAGATTGCGATGGAAATCTCCAGAATCGGTACTGCTATCGTTGACTTCATAGTCGCCGAGCAACCCGAGAGCTACTTGGTTGGGAGTGATGACTCCCGCGAAATCTCCCTCTTGGCTGATGATGGCAATGGCCGCCGTGTTGTATCCTCGCTCTTCGCCGTGAAGAATAATGCCCATCGTTTCCCTAAGCGTATGCGCAGTGCTAATACGCAGAAAGCGTTTGGTCATTATATCCTTGGCTCGAGTAGTGGGCATGTCGTTTCGCGGGAGCTATTCGCTGTTGGGTTGGGGAAGTTCTTCCTCAGGATCTAGATTCAAGGCTTCGCTAATTCCGCGAAGGAGGCCGGTAGCGTTGACCATGCCCGCAAGACGATTGCTGTCATCGCAAACCGGCAGCGACGCTAAGGCGTAGTCTCGAGAATGCAGAAGGAGATGCTGCAGGTTCGTTTCGGGCCTGATTTCCGGCAAGTCGGAACGGGCAATTTGAGCGATGCGAGCGGGAAAGGCTCCTCTCATGCAATTGCCAAGATCTTCATCGGTCATCCGTTCCGCTTTGTCTAGATCGACATCTTGGCAGAGCGATTTTAGTAGGCTCCAAAGGGCGAGCTCCGAGTCTAGGGTCCCGTCGCTTCCTTGCAGGAAGAGCGGCTGAGTCGCCCCGCTCTTCTGATGTTTCATCATCTCGGAAATAAGCCAGGTAGCTTCGCGAATTTGGTGTTGGTTGCCGAATCGCAAGATGCGCTTGGACATTATTTTAGAGGCAGTAGCCGAATTGTCTCTGGCTTCAGGGGCTGATCGCGTAGCTTGGTCGCGTTTGCGCTCCATCTCGACAATGCTCCAAGCGCGAGCGAGAGCGAGTTCCATGGATTGGAATAGCTTATTGTCGGCGTAGAATAAATTCTGTTCGCCGATCTGTTTGCGTAGCCCGGATCCGGTCATGATTCTCTTCAAGCCATCCTCGATACCGCAGACTACGAGTTGAACTCCTCGCGACTTGAGAATGGTATCGAATCTTTCCAGAATAGCCATTGCTGTGCTGCCCACCGCCCGCAGACGTTTCATGCGGAGGATAACCACGCGGGTCTTCGGCGTGAGGCACTCGAGAAGCTCATAGTCGAGGTCTTCGGCAGCTGCGAAATAGAGATCGCCCTCCATATTTACAGTTACCACCTCCGATTCTGGCGCTTGGTTAAATGGAAGCTCGTCGTATCCAGAGTCTTGACGAGGCACCAATTGGGTTAGATCGGTTTGTCCAGTGACGCGCAGCAATAGTACGATAGACAAGAATACGCCGACAAAAACAGCATACTCTAAAGGTAGTATTAACGTTGATACGAGTGTGCCGAATAGGACGAGTCTAGATTGATTGCCCGATCTCCAAGTGACAAGGAGGCGTCGCTTGTCGACCATAGTGTAAGCAATGACTATGAGGAGGCCAGCGAGACTCGCTTCCGGGATATAGTTAGCTATGGGAGCGAACAGAAGGATCGTTAAGGCCGTCCAAAAGGCCGAGAATATTGCCGCCATGCGGGTTCTCCCTCCGCTTTTATAGCAAACGGCCGTGCGTGTGAAGGAGCCGGAACCAGCGAAGCTGGAGAAAAAAGAGCCGACGATGTTCCCCATTCCCTGACCCACGAATTCTCGATTGAAATCAAGCCTTTGTCCCGATTGGGCAGAGATTGCTCTCGCTATGGATCCGGCCTCGATAAGACCGAGAATGGCGAGGGCTGCAGCGCCGACTCCTAACTCCCGTGTGAGTTCGAAGGGAGGTGGAACAAGTAGTTGAGGAAAGTGAAAAATGTCCAGGGAGGCGGATATCGGTTCGATGTCCTTGACGATTTCAATCTTGGAAGCGCCCATTTCTGGTAGGTGCCATCCGAGGAAGTAGGCTAGAGATCCGGAAATGAAGATGCCGATTAAGGCCCCGGGAAGTCTGCGGTTCAGAATCGGAGAGAAAATGACGCAAACAGCCGTAATCATTCCGAGAGCTAGCGCCAGAAAGTTGGCGTCAGGAAGCTTCTGGGCGGTTAGGCTGATGACGTGAAAGAAGTGCTCGGGGCGTTCGTCCAATTGCAATCCGAGCAAGTTCTTAACTTGATTAGCGGCAATGAGTATGCCTGCTCCGGCGGTAAACCCTACGACTACGGAGTGGGAAACGTAGCGAATTATTCCACCTAGTCTTAGAATTCCGAATACGAATTGAATGAATCCAGTGAGGAAGGTTAGAAGCAAGGTAATCTCCAGCAGTCCGTATCCGTACTTTTCGGGCAAGTGGGCCGTAAGACTGAGAATCACCATGCAAATGGCGTTTGTAGGGCCAGTGACAAGGTGGTGAGAGCTACCGAGGACGGCGGATACAGTGCAAGTGACGATCGCTGTATATAGGCCCCACACTGGTGGCAGACCTGCGATGAGGGCGTAAGCCATCGCTTGTGGAACGCCCATTACGGCTACAGTAAGACCAGAAATAGCGTCGGCCCTTGCGTCTTCCTTCACGTATGCAAGCAGCTTTTGCAGGTAGGCTTGGATATCGTTAGGAGGAGTGGACACGTTGGGTCGGGCTTTCCGGTGGGTTTTGGCGGGGAGTATTGAAAATCAGGAGATTGAGCTCCGATTGTGGGATTGGCAAGAGCCCAGGCGAAAGGAGGTAATTAGGGTCTCCAACTGGATTCTGCTTTCGCGGTTCTCGTGTGCCGTTTCTAAGCTAGGGCGTTTTAGAATGCGAGCGAGCCGGGCGCGATCCCAGTAGCGCGGAGCTTTAGCCCGCGCTCAGTTTGCCTTCCCATTTCAAAACGCGGGCTAAAGCTCCACGCTAACTAATGTTGCTTGCGGAAAAAATTTTTTGCCAGCTCTGTAGACCCAAATCTTTTCGTAAGTGATATAGAATGTCCCGGGGCTTGGCCCGAAATGTTTGCTTCGCCAGGAGAACAAGCGTCGATTGTCTGCAAAATTCGGTTGAGTTCGGGTTGGGGACGGATGTTGTGGAGCGATGGTAGAATCGGAAAAGCGAACCAGCGCCTGGGTTGGTGATGCAGTGTTGGCTCTGTTCGCTCGGGAGTGGGTATTGAGCCAGCGGGAAATACAGCCCGGCGAGCGAATAGACGTTTTTACTGGTATGACCTCCAATCGTTTTCTCGCTTGTCTGGGCGAGCCGACTAGTGTCGAGGCGGCAATTGGCGAGGTTTATCAGTCAAAGGGGCTGGAGGCCGCCTTTGCCTACATCGAAGAAACGCTTCTACCTGTATTTGAAAAACAAAGGCGCAACCGATCCAAAACGCAGGGAAGCTGGCGCACCCGAGCCAAATAGATGGATTGACTGGCTAGGCTCTCGGAATTCGCGTGAACGAAATCTGATTAATTAGCGCGTCTCTCAACCTCGGTTGCTTGATGGGAACCGAGTTCAGAGCTCCCGCAAGAGATTCTTTGAATTGAGCCACCTTTTCGGACTCGATAAGCATCTGGTCCTTGATTTCCGCGAGGTCGCAGCGGAATTGCAGCCAGTCTGCTTTGAACTTCAGCAGAAGGGGATGTTTGGCGATCGCTTTTTCGATGGCTCGAACTTCCCTGGTTTTCAATTCCCCCTCAATAAGGTCATTGACCTGCAGGAGAAGCTCCCATTCAGAATCGGTTAATCTATCGGCTTCAAAACCAATTAGAGCGCACTTCAGCTTGGTTAGAGCATGGGCAATTTCGCTCTTCTTGATCCGAGTGGCCAAATGGAGCGCCCGGTAGGACCAATTCTGGTAATTGCGCGCGACGAGAAGAAAACGCTGCGTATGATCGAGATCATTCATGCGGCTGCGACTTTCTTCAGACGGTTCCTCAGACGGCGAGGCTGGCAGGCGTTCTAATTGAATTTGCAGAAAACGCTCGAAGTCGGAAACACGACGAATGTAGGGAGCGTACTGCCAGCAACGCAGAAAAGTGGCTCTTATTTGCTCAAGGCGCGAATCGACTGAGGTAAATCCTAGCAAGTAGAAATACTCGGATGAGAGCTCAATGTAGCAGGCAGCGGCCTGCGTGAAAGCGCAAGGATTATGCTCACCGCTTTTTTTCAGCAGACTCCGTACCTTGTTACGGCACAGATCGAGCTTTGGCAATGAGGGCGAAATCAGCAGGTCTTTTCGAAACGTCATCGTGTCAATAGGAGGCCTGGGTGAGCCTAAGAAGTGTGGTGTCGAAAATTAGTCTTCGTCGAAACGCTGGCTAGAGGCAGCGCGGCAGTCGGCAGCCACGCGAAGCCAAATCTCTCGTATGTCGAAAATCCGCATTTTCGATTGGCTTACGAATTCCGTCAGTGATTCACGTTCAAAATGGTCAATGCTGGAAAGGCGGGCTAGTAGGGCATTCAGATGGGCAAAGCCTCTTTTGATGTAGGCGATAGCCAGCGAGAAGTCCGCCAAATCAAGCGCTGTGACTGCGAGAAGTCCGTACTCATCGGACTTCGAAATAGCCTCTTGGAGGGACAAGGCGCTGTAGTTGGAAATCCGATCAGAATGCTTGTTGGCCTCTTGTTTCCAGTTTTCGGATAGCCAGCGGTGCAGAGCTTTGCTGGCGATGTAAAGAGGGTGCTTGTGTAGTGTGTAGGGCTCCGTATCGGGAATGTCCGGGCCACTCTCCGAACTTTCATTTTGCTGGGGGTCGCTTTTGGCGTCCCAACCCATGGAGCTGGCAACTTGGTCGAGACGGTCTACGTCATGGGCGCGTTTTGCATAAAGATGTTGGTATTGAGTTACTTGCCTATCTTCAGACTTCAGGTATCGTTCCCAGTCGGTCTCGTTCCAAATCGTTTCCCAGCTATCGTCCCACTCGCCGTCGGCGTTGCTGTTAAAATCGAAGTTAGCCATGGTCCACTTTAACTAGCTTTTTGAAAAAGCTGTGGGAATTTACGGGGCGAAATTTTCTTTGGCAATCGAATTGTCGAAAATAATTTGCGCCGAAGCAATGCGGAGTATGAGGGGTAGCATCCTGTATGAAGGGAATCGATCTTTTGACATTGGCAATGCGCCTTTTTGCTTCAAGATAAGCGACTTATGGAATCAGAAGAGGATGTCTTCCATTTGATGACCCACTTTACCGGCCACGTACAAGGAGTCGGGTTCCGATATAGCGTGAAGCAGATTGCCCGAGGCTTTGAGGTAACTGGGTATGTGAAGAACCTAGCTGATGGCCGGGTTGAACTCGATATTGAAGGTGTAGAAGGCGAGTGTCGCCGATTTTTGCGGGAAGTAGAGAATGAGCTAGATAATTTCATCCGGGACACGGAGCAGTCAGAAGGGCATCGCGGCAGGCTTTACACGCGATTCAGAATAGCTTGAGAGGCAAGCATCCATTCGAATGAGCGTGGCGATATCCATATCAGGCGTAAGCAAGGACTTTCGTATCCCGGGATCCAAGCGACGATTGAGGGCGGTTGACAACCTGTGTCTAGAGATCGAAAAGCAGACTGTATTCGGGCTGCTGGGTCCGAATGGATCGGGTAAAAGCACCACGATAAAAATGGCCTTGGGCTTAATTCGCCCGTCTCAAGGAAATTGCCAAATTCTGGGCAAGTCTTCGTTGGATCCGGCGGCAAGGATGGGAATCGGCTATTTGCCAGAGGCTCCTTATTTTCAGCGATTTCTAACCGGTCGAGAACTGCTGACCTATTTTGGCAAACTCTCAGGGGTTCCCAAAAGCGAACTGGGCGGTCGCGTGGTAAGACTGCTTAGTCGAGTTGGCCTGGAGGACGCTGGAGACCGGCGAGTTGGTGGCTATTCGAAAGGGATGTTGCAAAGGATTGGCTTAGCTCAGGCAATGGTAGGCAATCCGGAGCTGCTTATTCTCGATGAGCCTACCGCTGGAGTCGACCCGATCGGAGCAGCGGATATCGCATCGATCATTAGGGAGTTGCGGGACGAGGGTAAGACTGTGTTGCTTTGTTCCCATCTGCTTTCGCAGGTGGAAACGATATGCGATCGAGCAGCTATCATGGTTAAAGGAAAACTGGCAATAGAGGGAGCAGTCGAGTCTCTAACCGCAGCGTCGGAGTCTTCTTCAGCGCGTATCGATGGATTGACTACTGATGCGAGAAAACGACTGGAAGCTTTTGCGAAAGAAGGGCAGCTGAAAATGTCCACTCACCGTCGAAGTTTAGAAGAGTTGTTTTTAGAACTGTCGAAAGGGGCGAGTGACTGAACGTGACTAGGGAAAACGACAGGTTGGCCTGGTCGCTCAATCGAACATTCGTCATCGCCAGCAATACCTTTCGGGAGGCGGTAAGGATGAGGCTATTCTTGGCGATGACAGGTCTGGCGATTTGCGCATTGGCCAGCTCATTCTTATTTAGGGAATTCAATTTTGGATCATCGGAGTTAAAATTCATAGCCGATTTCGGTTTTGGGGGAATGACATTATTCGGGTCCGCGCTCGCCATCATCGTAACGGCTCAGCTGTTTCTGGGGGAGATCGAGCATAGAACGGCGATGACATTGTTGGCCAAGCCCGTTTTTCGTTCGGAGTTCGTGCTCGGCAAATTCCTGGGAGTATGGGTTACGGTAGCCTGCTTTATCGGTATGCTGACTCTGTGTCTAGTATTGGCTTTGTGGATGCGGGAGTCCAGTATTCGATTGGAGTATCCAGAAGGATTCGAACAGGGACAGAGGCTGGTTCAGTATGGAGGCATTATCTGGTTTTCCCTAGCGCAAGTGTTTCGCATCGGAATATTGTGCGCCTTGGTCATTCTATTTTCGACCTACGCCACTTCCTCGCTGTTCGCCATGGTTATGGGCGTTCTCGTTTGGATCGTCGGGCAATTGCAGCATATCGCGATCGAAGCCCGCGGAGTTGTAGATAGTTTAGTCCTAAAAGGAATTTACAGCGCCGTGGGGTTCGCCCTGCCGAATTTCCATTTGTATGATGTTGGGGAAGGTTTGGCGATGGGTGAAGTCTTGCCGATTTCCCTAGTCGGCAAGCTGCTGCTCTACGGGGCTTTGTATTCAGCGTTTTATTTAGCAGTGGCTACAGCCAGTTTTAATCGTCGTGAACTCTAGCTATTCGATTTTGCCCTACGCTGTTGCTCTTGCGTTGCTGCTGGGGTGGGCGATGTCTCCTTTGGATCGATCGATTACTGAGCAATTAGGGCAGCGATCTGAAATAGAATCTCTCAGGGATATCGAGTCCCAATTCGGACAAGGTCTAACGGTTGCGATTCTGGGCGGATACCGTTCTGTTGCTGCAAATCTGATTTGGTTGTCTAAGAATCAGGATTGGGAAGAGCGAGATATTGCAGGCACTCTTGGGAAAATCGCTTTGGCCACCAGCATAGATCCTCGGCCTGAGATGTTTTGGCTCAATGGGTCGCGAATTCTTGCCAACGATATGCCCACATGGGTAGTCGGATTAGCTAGCGCTGAGCAATTGGAGACTACGGATAGGGGTCGAGCGATCGCAAAACAATACGCGGAGAGGGCGCTTGCCTTTCTGGAAGAGAGCCGAGACTACCAGCGAGGCAATCCGAAAATTCACATTGAAGCTGGCATGATCCATTGGAAGAAGCTGGGTGAGCTTGAGGCGGCTGCCAATAGTTTCAAGAGCGCGATTGAAACGGGAAAGACCCCTTACTTCGCCTATCGGCTTTACGGTGATTTGCTGATCGAGCTGGGGCGCAAGCGGGAAGCGCTGAATTTGCTAGAAGATCACTACGAAACGCTTCCCGATGGATCGCTTGAAGCCATGAAGCCTGTCGTTGCTGATCGGATACGTTTACTTAAAAATGAGCTGAAAGCCGCCAATTAACTTTTCTTGCCCTGTTGGGGGGGGTCATTCTAGAAGAACTTCAATGAAAGAGAATCTGCATCCTATTTCAGACCGACTTTTAACAAGGGCTCATCGAGAGGCTCTTACGGAACAGCGTGGGGCGGTGATCTGGATGTGCGGGCTATCAGGCTCTGGCAAAAGCACGTTGGCGACAGCGCTCGAGCGCAGGTTGCACAATGAAGGGAAACTCGTTTATGTACTGGATGGGGATAATATTCGAACTGGATTGAACAGTGGGCTCTCTTTTTCGGATGACGATCGAAAAGAGAATATACGGCGAATAGCTGAGGTTTCGAAGCTGTTCGTCGATGCGGGAGTTGTCACAATCAATTCGTTCATTACTCCTAGCTCTGATTTGCGATCCATGGCGCGGGAAATAATCGGTAAGGAGGACTTGATCGAAGTCTATGTGAAAGCATCGTTTGAAACTTGCATGAAGCGAGACGTTAAGGGACTCTACGCCAAGGCTGAAAAAGGGTTGCTCCCTCAGTTTACGGGTAAGGATTCCGGTTTTGAAGAGCCCGCTGATTCGGATCTGATTATCGACACCGATTTGCAATCGGTAGAGGAGTCAGTAGATTCACTTTTTGAATACGTATTGCCAAGAGTGTCGCATCAAAGGCTGTCCTGAAACAAGGTCGTGGCCGCTCCCTAAACGATGACGCTGTTTTTGATCAAAATCGGCAAATGGCTGTTAGGCAAGTCGGCGGTTATTGTCATAGCGACTTTGGTCGCTATTGGCGGGTATGCCTTGTGCTTGTATGTCAGCGATAATTACAAGGTGGAAAAGCTGAGAGTCGTTCAGCTCGCCGAAGCCCAAGAGACTGTCAGAGCAGCGTATAGCCATTTGGAGGAAATGCATGGGAATATTCTGGAAGTCACCAAGGAGCTGGATGCCGCTAGGGAAAAGCTGGCTGCTGCCAACGAATTGGTTGAGCGCCTAGAAGGATTTCTGTCTAAGATCGAGTATCTGCTATCATCAGCTGAAGAAAAGAAGGCGATCGATAGGGAGCTAGCTCAAGCGAAGAGCGAAAGCGAGAGGCTGGAACCCTTGATCAATGAATTGCGAAAACGAAGGGCGGATCTGCGTGTTTCTAAGACTGATCTCACCTTGGAGGTTGAAGTCCTTGAGAATCGAATAGCCGCATTGGAGTCCAGTTCGTCGGAAGTTGCCCGCTATGTGGACGCTTCTTGGACGATTATCAGCCGCTATCTTCCTATAGCTTTAGTTCTGTTTATACTCGGACCTGTGATTTTGAAATTGGCTGCTTACTATGCGATTGCCCCTTTGTTTCAGCGGGCTCGCCCGATAAGGTTTTCCGAGGCGGCATTGCCGTCGCCTGTAATGGAGGATAGCGGAGTATCCGTGACTCTGGGACTGAAGGAAGGTGAAAGGGCTTGGATTAAAGAATCCTATTTGCAGGCGTCAGACGAGCAATTGGACCGACGGACTCGATTCGTATTGAATTGGCAGATGCCGATCACTTGTCTAGCCGCAGGATTAGTGGAGTTGGTTGAGTTCGCTTCCAATGAGGATTTGTCGAATGGATCGATTACGGCATCTACTCAGGACAAGCCGGACATGGAGCTCAGTCTGCTGGAGGTTCCGCCCAAGAGTTCAATCATTTTGCGGCCGAGCCACCTTGTAGCATTGATCGGAACTCAGGAGCAGCCCCTGGCGATAAGAAGGCGATGGAGCTTCAGTCGGGTCCAAGCATGGATGACGCTTCAGTTTAGGTATTTCGAATTTCTCGGACCTTGTCGTTTAGTCGTTTCAGGCGTGCGTGGGGTAAGGGCGGAAAAAATCGAATCCATTGCTAATGGAGGAAGACGAGCCAATCAGGATTCGACGATCGGCTTCACTCCCGATTTGAATTTCGCATCTGTGAGGGCAGAAACCTTTTGGGCTTATTTTCGAGGATTTAATCCGTTGTTCGACGATGTCTTCAAGGGCGAAGGGACGTTTCTGTGTCAGGAAATTTCTAAATCGCAAGAATCGGGACCCGCTCGGTTTTGGGCAGGATTGCGAGATGCGGTTTTGAAGGTGATTGGCGTCTAAAACGCCTGGGTGGATGTCTAAACGAATGGCGGCGTTTTTTTGACTCGCCTGAGCGTGTGGGTGAGGGTTGATTGTCAGCTTATTATTTATGATAGGCGTACTATTCGATTGGGACGGAATTGTCATTGATTCTTCGAGACAACATGAAGAGAGCTGGGATTTGCTGGCCGAGGAGGAAGGTCTACCGCTATTCGAGGGGCATTTCAAAATCGGTTTTGGAAAACGAAATGAACTGATCATCAGGACGATTCTCAATTGGACGGACGACCCCAAAGAAGCGCGCCGTCTCGGGAATCGAAAGGAGGTCCACTATCGAGCGATTATCCGGCGAGACGGAATCGCGTTCCTGCCAGGCTTGAGCAAGTTTGTGAAATCGCTTCAAACAGAGCATATACCCTATGCCATCGGATCATCGACACCCATAGAGA
>NZNM01000019.1 GCA_002694885.1 Opitutaceae bacterium
GCGCTATTTTCGGCTTATGTGTCTTAGTTCTGCTTTGCTATGGAGTTAGCGAGCGGCGAGACCGGATTCGCTGGTCTCTGGTAGGCTATGGCATCGCTCTGCAAATCGTCATGGCGGTTTTGGTACTTCGGGTTCCGGTTTTTCATGATGCGACTCGATCGGTTTCCTGGTTCTTCAGCAAGCTTGTCGGTTTCAGCAACGGTTCGGCTGCGTTCGTATTCGGTCGCTTGGCCAGCGATGAGACCGGGGCATTCGGATTCGCATTTACCGTTCTCCCGACAATTATCTTTTTCTCCGCTTTGTCGGCGATTCTCTATTATTTGAGAATTCTCCCGTTCATCGTTTTCGGTTTCGCCTGGCTGCTGAACCGAAGCTTGAAGCTGTCTGGACCCGAAAGCTTGGCTGCCGCGGCCAATGTTTTCATAGGCCAAACCGAGGCTCCGCTGGTCATTAAGCCTTATTTGAAATACATGAGTCGCTCAGAGATCATGGCCCTTATGACTGGCGGCATGGCTACCATAGCTGGAGGTGTTCTTGCTGTTTACATCAATGTCCTGGGAGGCGGATCTGAAGCAGAGAGCATCGCTTTCGGCCAACATTTGTTGACGGCATCCCTATTAAGCGCTCCGGCGGCTATGGTCGTATCGAAGATACTTGTTCCCCAAGTCGAGTCGCTCGATGCCTCATTGGCCTTGCCCAAAGACAGCGTATCCGGAGGTTTGCTCGATGCAGCGACTCGAGGTACGAGCGATGGCATTAAACTGGCTTTGAACGTAGGCGGTATGCTCTTGGCGTTTACGGGGCTGGTGTACTTGCTTAATTGGACAGTCTCGTCTGGGTTAGGGGAGTGGAGCGGATTAAATAGCTGGGTAGTCCTAATAACGGATGGGCGATTTGAGGCCTTCAATTTCTCGTTTTTGGTGGGAGTCGTCAGCTCTCCCTTTGCCTGGTTGATCGGCGTCGCCTGGGAGGACTGCCTCATTGTCGGCCAATTGCTTGGCGAACGGCTGGTTCTCAACGAGTTTATTTCCTATCTCAATTTGGCGGAGTTTCAGTCCTCGGGCGCTTTCAGTGATCCCAGGTCTGCTGTTGTCGCTACCTACGCTCTTTGCGGATTCGCCAACTTGACTTCAGTCGGGATTCAAATCGGTGGCATCAGCGCTCTCGAGCCTTCCCAACGGCCGAACCTGCTGAAATTCGGATTGCGTTCACTCCTAGGTGGAATGGTGGCGTGCTATATGACGGCGATAATCGCTTCAACTCTGATTGTCTGATTTGGCGCTTGGAGACTGTTTACCAGGAAGAAGGGATCGATTGACTTGGGGCCGATTGACGCTTGAATTTACAGAATGGGAAAATCCTATATCGAGAAACGCGTCATTCAAGCAGGCGTTGAGCTTTGCGAACAGCGTATTAACCAAAAGGGTACTCGGATTACGCCTGACGATATAAAGACTCTGAAGGTAAAAACGTTTTCTCCGGTAATGCAGGGCGTGTACATAGCTTTAGGAGTATTGCTGTTCGTATTCGGAATGTGGTTTCAATACATGGTTGGAAACATGGCTGTTTCTATGGGACTGGTGCTAATCGGCTTTCTTAATGCTGCCTACGGTATCCATGGTCGGCCCAGGCAGGCATCGGCTATCCCAAATCTGAACTTGGTTGATCTATCTGCTGAAATCGTTCGGGCAGTTGCTGGAGAGGAAGGGGAAATGACTAGGTAGATGAATTCATTTCGCCCTTCCCAAAAAAGAAATCGGATACTATCAGTAGTTTAAGCGAGAGACTATGAAAGTCACGGCCATAGAAATTGCGGAAGCGATTGAAAAAGAGATAACGCGGTACCTCGAAGAGGCGAGCGATCGGAGCGAAATGCGTTTCACTCGTTTCATTGATCTCGCTGGCAAGCAATTGGACGTCCATCTGTATCCACCCGTTTCAGGAGCGACGGTTTGGTGTATCGTATGAATCAAGTCTGTTTACAGGGATGAGCAGGGCGATTGCATGATCTACAATGTGTCTCTATCCGATTCGGATCGCAGATTCGCGTATGTCCAAGTGTCGCCAGTTGAGGCAGATCTTCCGGAAATCGCCAAAAAGATAGTCGATTTTCTCAAAGACGATCTTAAAGCCGTTAACGAAGGCACTGCCCTCGAAGGTGGAAATCTAGCATTGGGAGGCAATGATAATGGGGAAGGTGAATCGGATAGCGAGCCAGCGGCAAAAGACGCAGGGTCTAAATCCGTTGAGGGGAAAGCTGATACGGAAAGAGGTGAACCGAAATCTGTGGAAGAGACCGAGCCAGGCAGTTCGGACGGATCCGTTTCTGAGGAAGACTCGGAAGAGCCTGAAGACGAGGCCACCAAGGAAAGTGGAGCCTAGTCGTTTATGTTTTGCAGGATCTCGTCAAGCCGCTCTCTAACGCTTCCCAGGACGTGTTTGAGATCGTTGACTTGCAGTCTTAAGGATTCGCAGTAGAAAGCTACCGGCTTCCAGTATCCAGTTTCTCCTGGCAATCCTTTGTTGATCTTCTCGACGATGAAGCAGGCGAGATTCAAAAGTTGAGATTCCACACTGCAGCTATCGAGGTCGCCATCGAGATACTGATGCTGAATTGACTGAGCAGTGGCTTCGGAAAAATTCCAAGAGGCTAGAAGGAAGCTCGCCACCTTAGGGTTGGTTGTTCCAATGGCTCTGGATTCCCATTCCAAGATGGGAAGCTGTTCAGCAAGGGGGTAGTGCGGAGCGTTTCCTTTTTTTGAAAGGCAGAGATCGATGGCCATCTTGCCGATTGATCGCAGAAGTCCAAGCGTGTACATATCTTGTTCATCGTAGCCTAGCTTGCCAGCAAGTTGGTCTATTGCCAATCCGCATGCCAGAGCGTTTTCCCACAAGCGCGTACCAGAGATTTGGTAAGCCCTGTTTTGCACGGCGAATAGATCCGATGCGGCCGCTACACCAACGAGTTTGAAGACTTCGCGGAAGCCGATTCGATTTATGGCATCGTCAAGATTATCGATCGCGGTACCTTGGGCAAATGCCGCGCTATTGCTCAGCTTTAGTACGCGCGCCGTAAGCCAGGCGTCGGTATTTACGAGTCGGTGATATCATTGAGGCCAGTATTGGGATCGCGGAGCATCTTGCCGAGTTTCCCAAACACTTGCGGCGAAGGCGGTAGCTCGTTCGCAGCGACTTTGAGATCGTCGGGAGTGACGATGCTTGGGGACTCGAAAGATAAGCTAGCCGTGTTCACGGACATATAATCGGGTATTTTCCTCTGCGCTTAACCGCTTTTGAATTGAGTCTAAGTTCCTGGCGACCGATATCCTGGCAACGGCATTCACTATAGAATTTAGCGTTGATAATTGGAGAATAGATGGCGATCGACGATCATCCAGAACAGCGAGCGGCGGAAAAAGGCAAAGACCGTCTGTTCCTAGCTTTGTCTGGAATCAATGGGTGGAGTCTCGTGGTTGCCGGTATGGTTTCTCTGTTGATTTCCGGTTTTGCGCGTTCTCTGTCCGGCATCATCATATCCTTGGCGATTCTCATCCACGGATCGCTAGAACTTAGTTTTCGAAAGACCGCGAGCGAACGCGGAGATCGGTTTCAAGGCCGCAGAATGGCATTTAACCAGATGGGGTTGGCCACGAGCGTGAGTTTGTATCTAGCGTATCAGGCTTTCTCGCTGGAGCCGGATGCTGTGGTTGAGGCGCTAATGCGTCCCCCGATTTATGATGTTCTGGTCCTCTATCCCTTAGACGTGAGAACGTGGCTTATTCAATCGGCTCCAAAAATGATAGGATCCTTTTACGCGTTAGCGGCTATCGTATCTTGGATTGTTTGCGGGGCTACGGCCGCGTTTTATTGGCCCCGCCGTAAACAGGCTCCTGTCTCATAGCTTCTCGCCTCGAGCTTGTATGATGCGCATCTGCTTTTCTTGAACCTTGCCGCGTCGAAATTTATTCTCCGCGAGCTCGTTTAAAGTATCCCAGTCTTCATTGTCTGGAGTGAATATTTCCCAAGGCTCGAATCGCCCGTTTTGACGATGAAACGTGAGTTTGGACCCAAAAAAGCGGGCTTCTATTTTCAGTTTTCCGAGATCCGGATCTTTCTTTGTCCATCCGATAGGCCGTGGCATAGGAGTACAGTACTAGGAGAATCCTGGATGGCTCTGCAACTTTAGCTTTGCCGACGTGGTCCTGAAATTTGAGAGATAGCTATGGAAATTCTGATTGGCAGCGGTTTCTGGAGTCAATGGATGGGACACTTAGCTGATTGGTGGGGTGCCGCTTGGCCGTGGATTTGGATGTCTGTAGCCTGGGGATTATTGGTTTCCGCGGCGGCCCTAGGGCTGCTAGGCGTGTTCGTTCCCGTGATTCCTGGAGCGATTGTCTTCTTTTTAGGCGCATTGATCCATAAGTTGATGCTACCAGATGTATTCGCTTGGTGGGGGATCGGAGCAGTTGGGGTGTTGATGATTATGGACAGGGTGGTCGATCTTTTCGCGACGGCTCTAGGTTCCAAGTGGTTCGGCGGGACCAAGTGGGGCATATTTGGCGCATTGGCAGGGGGGCTGATAGGTCTTTTCTTTGGAATCGTAGGAATTCTGATCGGTCCGGTCATTGGAGCGGTCGTTTGCGAGTTGATATGGGCCAGGCGACACCCAAAGGAGGCGGCCAAATCCGGACTAGGGGCGGGTTTAGGATTTGGATTATCTGTTGTGGGACGGATGGTGATCTATTTTATGATGTTCGGCGCGCTTGTTTTCGACGTGGTTCTGGATCGTGAGGAGGAAGTCGGTCCAATAATTGAAGTCTCGAGTGATCCAGAAGTTGAGGGGTGATGCTCTAGTGTATGATTGTTGCTTTCTTCGCTTCGCAAGCGCTTATGGGCCTTGTAGACTGGATTGGGCTCGGCGTTGCCTCGGTCGCGTTGCGACCCTCCTTCGGCTGCCCCATCTCCACCCGCGTTGCGGGTTCCGTCAAACCAGCTTCGCGGTTCTCATCCAGTTGGAGGCAATGTCTGGATAAAGAAAAGCCGTCCGGAGTAGGGACGGTTGACTTGGTTATATGGCTGCCCCGGCTGGATTCGAACCAGCGACCAAGTGATTAACAGTCACCTGCTCTACCACTGAGCTACAGGGCAATGATGGGGGAGGAAAAAGCCGGGTTGTTCGGCCCATGTCAACTCTTTGATTGCTCCGGGCGGAGAAAAATCAGAAGGGGTGAAACTTTTGATTGATTTCCGGTAATCGGCTCTTACGGTCTTCCGCTCTTCTCAATGGCCTGATGCCGGGAAGAATTCAATTTTCACGGAAATGAAGGATCTCACAATTAACGTCACTCCCAGGGAAGAAACGGGTACCGGACCATCTAGCCGCTTGCGCAAAGAAGGCAGAGTTCCCGCAATCTCCTATGGTAAATCGAAAGAGCCCACGCAACTCAGTGTGGATTCCCGGGAACTATCAGTCGTGTTGCGCGAGATCGGAAATAGTACGCCTCTCGTCAAAATCAAGAGTGGCAAAAGCAAAGCCAGCACCTCTGTCATCCAGGAGATTCAAAGGCATCCCATTACCGACAAATTCCTGCATGTCGATTTCCGGGAAGTGGCCGAGGATGAATCAGTTATATTGGAAGTACCGGTCCATGCCCAGGGAGAGGCCTGGGGTGTCAAAAACGAGAATGGCACGTTGGAGTATGTAACTCACTCTGTAGCCGTTCGGGCTTTGCCGAAAAATATTCCCGAATTTATCGACTGTGATGTGAGCGAGCTTAAAGTGGGTGATCTCATTCACATCAAGGAGTTGCCTGAGCTCGAAGGAGTCGAATATCTGGACCATGCTGAGCAGCCCGTTTTCACGGTCATCGTTTAAGCGGATTTCTATCTCGCGAATGGGGGATTTATCGTTCCGCCGTTCGCTTTTTTGTTCTTTAATATCGTTTCAACTCAAATACCGATGGGATTTCGACTAATAGTCGGACTCGGTAATCCTGGGGCTGCCTATGAGAAGACGCGGCACAATATAGGATTTAGAGTGGTCGAGCAGTTCGCTCAGGCCAAGGGGGCTGAGGAATGGCAAAAGAATCGCAAATTGAAGGGCGAGGCCGCGCAGCTTGAGCAAAAAGGCTCCGAAAAACTTTATCTGGTGAAGCCAATGACATTCATGAACGAAAGCGGCGTTTGTCTGCAGAAGGTTTCCAGCTATTATAAAATACCGCCGGAGGAGGTTATCGTCGTTTACGACGAGATAAATTTGGACGTCGGGGAAGTAAAAATCAGCGTCCGTGGCGGTCCCGGAGGTCATAATGGGTTGAGCGACATCATCGATCGGATGAAACCCAACTTCACAAGAGTCCGCATTGGCATCGGCCAAAAGACTCCGAAAGAAATTGATCTGGCGGATTACGTGCTGGGAAAATTCAGCGAAGAGGATGAGACTGTAATCGGCGCTTCAATGGAGCGCTATATTGACTGCCTCGACCGGCTTTTAAAAGAAGGGTCGGAGAAGGCTATGAATTTTGTAAATCGAAAACCTAAACCAAAGCAAAGAGAAGATGGCCAACTATAAGGCAACGTTTATACTCGATACTCGAGGACGCGAAGAGAGCATTGACGAACTCGTCGATGGGCTCAAAGGCGAGCTCGAGGGCGCAGGCGCGGAAGTCAGCGATACGGAAAACCTAGGAAAGCAGGATTTCGCTCGAGCTGCTGACCGTCGCTACGAATCGGGCGTTTATGCCCAGTATCGGATTTCAGGCGGGGTGGATCTCCCGGAAAAGATTCTGGAAAAACTGCGCTTGAATAAACTGATTTCCCACAAGATTATTCAACGGGTCTAACCCCGTGTGCTTACTCTTTAACCCAAAGTTCCATGCCGAATTTCAATAAAGTCTACTTGATGGGAAACTTGACCCGCGATCCTGAACTGAGGACGACTCCTTCAGGTACTCCAGTTTGCCAATTCAGCATGGCAGTCAACCGGATTTATAACAATTCCAACGGCGAGCGACAGGAGGAAACGACTTTCGTCGACATCGAAGCCTGGGGACGCCAGGCCGAAACGATCTCGAAATACGTATCCAAAGGGAACCCCCTCTTTATCGAAGGTAGGCTAAAATTGGATACCTGGGAGAACAAGGAGGGAGAGAAGCGCAGCAAGATGAAGGTTGTGCTAGAGAATATGCAGTTGATTAGCCAGCGCGGCGAAGGAGGCGGCGTTTCAAGCGATTCCGTTCCGGATGCTCGTCCAGCGTCATCAGCGGCGTCTCAAAAGAGCGAAGACATCGAGGAAGATGTCCCATTTTAAATAACTAACTGAATTTCAACCAAATTTGATTATGGCAACAAGCGAATTATTACTCATTCAGCCGGTGGATTCTCTGGGAGCAGAAGGCGACAGGGTTAAGGTTAAGGCGGGATATGCCAGGAATTACCTTCTGCCCAGAAAGTTCGCAGTTCCGGTTACCCGGGCGAACAGCAAACAGATCGAAGCATTGAAGGTTCGTCGAGCAGAGCGCGAAGCCAAGAATCTCGAGGACGCTAGGGCTCAGGCTGCTAAGATTGCGGAAACGCATTTTGCCATTGCGGTGAAAACCGGCGAATCTGGAAAGATGTTCGGCGCGGTTACTGCGATCAGCGTGCACGAGAAGCTCGTAGAAGCAGGCTTCGAAAGCATCACTCGCAAGCAAGTTAAGCTCGATGCTCCGATCAAGGAGATTGGCCAGCACTCTGTGAGCATCAAAGTGTACCAGGATGTCGAGGCTACGCTTCGATTCGATGTGGTTTCCGAAAACCCGATCGTCGAAGGCTCTGCTGACGCAGAAGAAGTGGGAGCCGCTGCTTCCGAAGACTGAATCGTTTCGATGGCTTAAGAGGTAATGCCGTTTAAGCCGTCCGATACTAGCACGCTTAACGTTCCGATCGATCCGGAGGCTTCGGGTCGTTCTCTGCCGCATAGTTTGGATGCGGAAAAAGGATTGTTGGCGGCTTGCCTGATAGATCCGGCGGAAGTCATTTCGCGATGCATGGCTCAAAAGCTTCCAGGCGAAGCGTTTTACAGTCCTGCCCATCAGTTGATTTACAAGACCGGCGTCGACGTTTTCGAACAGAAGTCGATGCTCGATGCGAAAATCCTCGTTGAGGAACTGAATACCCGCGGCGAACTCGAGGAGATCGGCGGGCCTACCTATGTCGCAGAACTCGCGACTCAGATTGAGACAACGGCCCATGCTACCTACTTTCTGGATATTGTCCGGGAAAAGTACCTGCTGAGACGCCTCATTCACACGGCAACCAAGACGGTTAAACGCTGCTTCGAGCCGCAGGTTGATGGCGGACTCGAGAATTTTATCGACGATATTGAAAAGGAGATTTTCGCCATCAGCGATGATCGGGTGGCCGATACTTCCCAGCCGATTAAAAAATCCGTGGACGACGCTGTTAAGCTCGTGCAAAAACTCATCGCCAAGCGAGGAGAGTTGGCAGGCTTGTCGTCAGGTTTTGATGATCTCGACAAGATGACCTTCGGCTTCCATCCGCAAGAGATGGTGGTCCTCGCTGCCAGACCTTCGATGGGTAAAACGAGTTTGGCGCTAAACATCGCCGAAGCGGCGGCCTTGCCGTTAAAGCCCGGCAGACAAGGGGTAGGGGCATTGGTGTTTAGCCTCGAGATGAGCGCGGAGCAATTGGCCATGCGTCTCCTTACCAGCCGGGCCAAAGTCAGTTCTCAGAGATTGCGTGAAGGCTTCGTCAACAAAGAGGAGCAACAGGAACTAGCTCGAGCGGCTAAGGAGCTCAAGAATGCTCGGCTTTGGATCGACGACTCCGGCCACGTAACGATAAACCAATTGCGAGCCAAAGCCCGACGAATTTGGGCTCGTAATGAAAACATGGGGTTGATCGTTGTTGATTACCTGCAGCTAATCACGGGCACGGATCCTAAAATTCCACGCGAACAGCAAATATCGGAAATTTCTCGCGGTTTAAAAACCCTTGCCAAGGAACTCAACGTTCCTGTGATTGTTCTAAGTCAGCTGAACCGTGACTCAGAAAAAGAAAAACGGCAACCAAAACTTTCCGACCTCCGCGAATCTGGATCTATCGAACAAGACGCCGATGTGGTGTTATTGCTTGCTAGACCTAAAGACGCAGTTGACAAGCATTCGGTAGCCGCAGACTCAGCTGACCTCATAATCGCCAAGCAGCGTAACGGGCCCGTTGGCGACATTCGATTAACCTTCCACAAAGAATTTACCCGCTTTGAAAATTTCATGGAATAGCCACTTGAGACGTGTTCTCGTTGCCTCTATGGTGCTTGCTTGCGTTCCAGCCGCGCTGGCTCAGTTGGGGAGCGCTCCAGAGCCTAAAGCTCCGCCAATAATCCGCAAGCTGATCGTTAACTTCACCGGGCTCTCCAATGTCAATGAAGAGGTCGCTCGAGCTAACATGTCTCTGCGAGAGGGGGAGCCTTACGATGCGATCGCCATCGACCGCGACATTAGGACGCTTTACCGAACGCAGCTTTTTGAGCATATCGAGGTGCGTCTACAGCCGGTCGGGGCGGACGAGGTTGATTTGTTTTTCGACATTAGACCAAAGTTCCGGATCGCTTCTATTAGCTTCGACGGGAATGAGCGCATCCGTGATCGTCGCTTGGAAAGCGAGGTCACAATCTTGCCCAATCAGATTTTGAATGAGAGGCGAGTAAAAGAAGGGGGCCAGGCGATTGAAGAATTCTATCTCAAAAGGGGATTCTCTCAGGCCCGTATCGAATATGAGATCGACCGGAATCCGGCTACCGGCTTCGGCAACGTCATCTACAAGATTCGCGAAGGCGGCAAGTACAAGATAACCAAGGTAAAGTTTACCGGAAACGAGAATATAAAGAGCCGCAAACTTCGCCGAAACATCAAGACCAAGAAGCGGGGCATCTTTTCACTTTTTACGGGATCCGGGAGATTCGATGCCGATCAGTTCGATGACGATTTGGAAACGTTGAAGGATCTCTATGTTGAAGAAGGCCACCTGGATATCGACATCGATCCGGCCCAGGTGCGCTTTTCCTATCCTACGAACCGAAAGATGGTAATCGATATTGCGGTTGATGAAGGTAAGGAATATCAGGTTGGCAGCATCGATTTCGAGGGAAACGAACTTTATGATGACGACATCCTAAAGTTGATGCTGCGGGTAAAACCGGGAGATCGCTACCGTCCAGAATTTTTAGATGAAGACCTGGAACGCATCGAGGATTTTTATGGGCAGTTTGGATACATGGAGTCTCGCGTTCGTTTGACTCGAGTTCCCAATGTAACCACCGGCAACATCGATATCGTCTACCAGATTTACGAGAGCGAGAAGTTTCAGGTAGAGTCGATAGAGATCGAGGGTAATACGAAAACGAAAAGCACTGTCGTGATCCGCGAATTGGCTTTGGGTCCAGGGAGTACTTTCGACAGCGTGCGGATGGATGCGTCGCGTATGCGACTAGAGAATACGCGCTATTTTGACGATGTAAATGTTACACCGCAAACCACTCAGATCCCAGGCCGACGCGATTTGCGAATCACTTTCCGGGAGGGACGTACAGGAAATTTCTCTTTTGGGGCGGGGTTTAGCTCCTTGGAGAAAGGGACCTTCTTTGTCGAGCTGACCCAATCGAACTTCGATATTTTCAATTGGAGAGGAGCCTTTCAAGGGGATGGCCAGAAATTCCGCTTGAGGGCTCAAATCGGCTCGCTCTCATCTCAAATCACGCTGGCATTCGAGGAGCCTTGGCTTTTTGAAAAGCGGCTCGCTGCTGGTTTTACGCTCTTCAACACCTCGAGCGGATTGACCCGTTTGTATGATGTCGAGCAGAAGGGATTCGACGTTTACATACGTAAGCGATTGATCGAACTGATTGAAGCCCGGCTTTCCTACTCGTTGGTTGAGTTCGGATTCGACAATTTCGCCCGCGAGTTGGACGAAACTCAACGCGATCAACTGGAGCAGAGTAATGGCCAGATCTCGAGCGTCAATTTGCTCCTGCTACGGGATCGTCGCGACCGTATTATCAATACTTTTCGCGGATCGCGCTTGGAGCTGGATCTAACGACTGCTGGTGGTCCTTTGGGAGGCAACTTCCAGTATAACAAGATCGAAACCCGCAACTTGATCCACTTGCCCATCTCCACATGGCATTCCCAAACAATCGGATTCCTCATCCGAGCCGGTGTCGTCAAAGAATCAGGCGATAGCGATTTCGTCCCTATCGAGGAACGCTTTTATTTAGGTGGGCCGAATACGTTGCGAGGATTCGAATTTCGGGACGTTTCCCCCAAGTCAGGGCTGATTCCGCTCGACCCTGAATTAGCCAACAGTAGCCTGGGTCGTCGCCCCTTCGAAATTGGAGGCAAAACCTATGGCATGTTCAGCGCGGAGTACACGATCGGATTTACCGACGGATTTCACGGGGCCGTATTCTATGATGGCGGATTCGTGAACAAAGCGGCCGGAGATTTTGGCCTGGATCGCGTGAATTCCTATGGCGAGTTCCTCGGAGAGCCGGTCTTGCTAGGCTGGAACAACAGCGGCTGGAACGACAATGTTGGTATTGGTATACGGATTTCCGTTATGGGAACGCCACTGAGGCTTGATTACGCGATTCCACTAACAACCTCGGGCGACCCGATTTTCGGCGGAAATGACGAGGGAGCTCAATTCAACTTTACATTTGGAGGAAGATTATAGTTGGTAGGTCCCCACATTTTTAAATTCCCTATGAAAGCAAAAAAATCCATAACCTCTTTTATAGCCCTGGTGTTCGCAGTTGGCTTCGGAGCTGTATCAGTAAGCGCTGAGACCGTGATTCTCACGATCAGCGTCAACGATGCGGCCGAGCGCTACTACAAAGTCCAGGAGTTCATGAAGGAGATCCAAGATTCTCAGCAGCAGGCTCAAGAGCGCGTCGCCACGATAAACGAGGAAGGAAAGGCTCTCGAACAAGAATACCAGGAATTGGTAGAGCAAGCGAGCAGCGACATTCTCACCGAAGAAGCCCGCAATGACGCCCAGGAGGATGCCCGAATCAAATACCAAGAGATTGCCCAAAAGCAAAATGAACTCAGGCAGTTTGCCGAGAATGTGCAGCGCCAGTTGGCCGCTCGTCAGGGGACGCAAATGAGTTTGTTTACCAAGGAGATCATGGAAGTCGTTACTGAAGTCTCGAAGGAGCGCAGCGCATCCATTGTCCTCGATACATCGGGCATTTCCCAAAATGGTATGCCGTCTGTGATTTCTTTCGACGAGTCGATCGATATCACCGAAGAGGTTATCAAACGCATCAACGCGGACGCTCCTCCTGCGGAAGAAGCGGCGTCGGAATAATCCTTTTTCCTATTTCTTGAAAACCCTGCCATGTTTCGGCAGGGTTTTTCTTTTTACTAAGACTGTGGCTGGAGCGGGGCTATTTCCCTCGTATTAGTGAGACGATGCAAGTTGAGCTTAGCATAGACGGTATTAAGAACGGAGCCGACATTATTGAGGAAGTCGGTTCCTGTTCGCGGTCTGTATTGGATGGAATCGCGACACTCAAGGAAGCTCGCGCGGGGGATTTGTCGTTCATGAGCGGGGCGAAGTATGAGAGCGATTTGAGCGAAACCTCCGCGTCCGTGGTATTCGTTCCAGAAGATTGCCGGCAAATCCCGAAGGATGACCAGCTGTTTCTAAAAGTGAATCACCCAAGTCTAACGCTTGCTCGGGCTTGCGAAGCAGTCGCTCAATCCATGTGGCCTCGCAAGCCAGGAGGGGTTCATCCTTCATCGGTTGTTGCTGATTCGGCTTCGATTCATGAATCCGCTTACATCGCCCCGTTTTGCGTGATTGGCGAGGACGTCCGCATCGGATCGAACACTCGAATCGATGCTGGATGTGTGATAGAAGATGCTTCGATCGTGGGCGATGACTGCTGGCTTTCATCGAATGTAAGTGTCACGCGGGACACGGTTTTGGGCGATCGAGTCCGGGTACACTCAGGCGTCGTTATTGGGGCCGATGGATTCGGATTCGAATTCAATGGGGAGCGACACGAAAAAGAACCGCAAATCGGATGGGTGGAAATCGAATCGGATGTAGAGATCGGGGCCAATTCTGCCATCGATCGGGGTCGATTCGGGCCAACGAGGATTGGCGAAGGAACGAAAATCGACAACCACGTTCAGATCGGCCACAATGTGAAGATCGGAAAGCATTGCATTCTTTGCGCCCAGGTAGGCATCGCCGGCAGCACGACGATTGAGGATTTTGTGGTATTCGGAGGACGAGCAGGAGCATCTGGGCATTTAACGATTGGCCAAGGGTCGAAATTGGCAGGTTGCTCGGCAGCTTTTACGGATTTGCCTGCAAAGAGCGTTTGTGGCGGTACGCCAGCGATTCCGTTGAACGCTTATCAGCGGATTACCGTTGTGCAGCGCAAGCTTCCCGAGCTCTTTCAACGAGTACGGCGCTTGGAGTCTCAGTTAGGGAAACCATCTTGAGTTGCAATATACCAATGTCTTCGGAAACCTCTTGCTCCTAACTGTGTCAAATTCCCAACCAATGGAAAACGATTTGAAATTCATGAAACGCATACGGGTCTTTGTATTTGCCGTGTTCTCGACGCTCTCCGCTTCCGCTTTAGTTGCTGAAGAGTCTATCAAAGATGAAGTCGTAATCGATGAAACGCCTTTGGACAGAAAGTTGAATGGCGGGGTAGTGAGCTACTCCGAATCATTGTCCAAAATCCGCCCTGCGGTCGTCAATATTTCATCTACTCGTGTATTCGATACACAAAGACAGCTGCCAGAAGATCATCCGTTTTGGCGCTTTTTCGGTGAGGGTATGCCGAGACAGCGGGAAATTGAGGGTCAAGGGAGTGGCGTCGTGGTATCGGAAAGCGGATACATACTGACCAATAACCACGTCGTGGAGAATGCGAGCGAGGTCAGCGTCAGCTTTCAGGACGGACGCATTTTAGATGCCAAAGTTATAGGCGCGGATCCTCAGACCGATTTAGCTGTGTTGAAGGTCGACGGCGACGAGGAATTTCCTTTCGCGGTTATGGCAGACAGCGAACAAATTGAAGTCGGGGACGTTGTTTTCGCGATAGGAAACCCGCTAGGCGTCGGCCAGACCGTAACGATGGGTATCGTTTCCGCAAAGGGCCGTAATGATCTGAATATGATTCGAGACGGGTTCGAAAATTTCATTCAAACGGACGCTTCAATAAATCAGGGAAATTCGGGCGGGGCTTTAGTCGATGCTCAAGGGCGATTGATCGGTATCAATACGATGATTCTCACCGATGGTCGCAGCACGGGTAATATCGGAATTGGGTTCTCCATTCCGACAGCTTTGGCTCACGCGGTTATGGTAAGCCTGATTGAGGATGGTTCGGTGTCGCGAGGGTTCCTGGGCGTAGCTATCCAGAGTTTGGATAAAGACTTAGTCGAAGCGATGGATTTGGAGGATTCCAAGGGAGCTTTGGTTACCAATGTGGTCCCCGATTCCCCAGCGGAAGAGGCGGGTCTCAAGGTTGGTGACCTCATCGTGAAAGTAGGTGATGAAGAAGTAGCATCGGACACGGATTTGCGATTGAAGATCGCCTCAAAAGCTCCTGACAGTCTAGTGGATCTAACGGTTTATCGAGACGAGAAATATTTCAAAACGGAAGCGAAGCTGGTGGAGCGAAGAACGAATGGGCGAATGACAATCGGTAGTCGCACTAGAGAGCTTTTGGATGGAGTGGAAGCTGAACCAGTCTCAGACGACCTGCGCCGACAATTCCAAATCGACGAGACAGTAGAGAATGGACTGGTTATCACGAGTGTGTCACCGGACAGTCCATACGCCAGGCAGTTGATGGCTGGAATGGTGATCGAAAAGATTAAAGACGAACGTGTCTATACAGTCGCGGAAGCGAAAGATCTACTCGAGTCCGGGGAAAAAGTCGCTCTGTTTGTCTATATCGATGGATTTTATCGATACATGGCAATCGATGTTGAGTGACAACGGCTCGGGGGCGAAAGCGTTCGCTTCTTAACTGGTGGGGAAGGTCGGGCCCGGTCCTCCCCTTTTTTTATGTTATACTGCTGTCTGGGCCGACTCCGAGCTGCGTCGTTTGACGAACTCGACGATCCCTTTGTCGTCGTCAAGGTTTGCCCAGACGACGCGAAGGAATTCGGCAGGATGAATATCGTGGGTTGTTAGAAAGTTTCTGTCTCCACCACAGCAATACATAATTTCGTCTGACAGTTCGCCAAGGAGTTTTCCTCGAGCTTTAGGCAGTATTCGGGGAAGCCAAGTGATTCCGTCGATCGCCTCAGTTTTGGCAGGGAGGTCAGCGGAAGAAATGCGGTTTGGGGATGGATGGCTCTTCTGGATGTGCAAGTAATATTCGCGTCTCACTTGCTCGATTGATTGAGCTATTTCGTAAGAAGGAGCCCTGTCGAGCACTGCGTCTTCCGCGTAGTCGAAAAAGTCTTGTACACGCCAGCCGTTTGAGGAAATGACGGCTCTTTCTGATTCGTCGAAATAGGATTCCTCGTTCCGGTTTCCCTGATCGTAAAGTCCATGGGCCTTTTCGTATAGAGCTCGAAACGTGTCTTGGTAATTATAGTGCTGCATATGAGGAAAATAACTGATGAAGCTTGTAATGAATTGCGAGTAGATTCCTGTTGAAAGCGTACCTAGTCGGATATGCGAAAGTCCACTTGGCGTTTGAAGCGATCTACGCGATGGACGAGAACATTTGCCTTTTGTCCAACTCGATAAGTCTTCCGAGTTCGTCTCCCGACGATTGCTGTCCCACTGTCGTTCACTCGGTAAAGATCGTCTTTCAGGGTAGAGATGTGAACCATGCCAAAGGCATTGGATTCGACTAGCTCGATAAACATGCCATGGTTTCTTACTTCGGTGATAACGGCCGTGAATTGAGTTCTCTTAGGCTTCTCCAGCTCGCGTTCAAAGAATTCAAGCAGCTTTACTTTAACGGACTCTCGTTCGGCCTCTGTGCTGTTTACTTCCGTATGACTCAAATGTTCGGCGAGCGTATTGGCGCGAGAGATCGTGTAGCCCCGACTCGAGGCGCCTTCTAGGGGACTATGCCCTTCAACTTTTACGAGGTAGTGTTCGAACACTCGATGAACAGCAAGATCGGAGTATCTTCGTATCGGCGATGTGAAATGGGTGTAGTTTTTCTTGTTCAATCCGTAGTGGCCATCTGGAGTCGATCGATAGCAGGCTTTTTTCAATGAGCGCAGCAATTGGGATTTCAGAATATGGCTTTGGGGATGCGTATCCAGTTGGTGGGTGAGCTTGATCATTTCGGAACGTACGCTAAGATCAGCGACGGTTACGCCGAAGGTAGCCAGATAGTCGCGAAGCTCGTTGAGGCGGTCTTCGTCGGGATCGTCGTGAGTCCGGTAGATGCAGGGCAAACTGGCTCCTCGCATGGCTTTGGCAACAGCCTCGTTCGCGGCTAGCATGAATTCCTCGATTAACTGATGGCTCTCGTCGTTCGCTACCTTTTCCAGGCGATCGGCGTATCCATTTTCGTCTACGAATATTTTCGTTTCGCTCATGTCGAGATCCAGGCTGCCCGTTCGCATCCGATCCGAGCGAAGTTTGGAAGCGATCTTCCAGAGTTTCCTGAGCGTGGTTTGCAGCAAACTGATTTCCTTTTCCGGGAGATCTGCGAGGGCTCTTCCGATAGACCCTGTTTGATGGGAAGGGGGAAGCTGTAGCTTACGGGCAGCGTTAATATCATCCTCGAAAAGGAGCGTGTAAGCTTGCTTATAAGTGAGGCGTTTGTTGCTGCGAATCACAGAATTCGCGAACTCGGCTCCCTTGAACTTTCCACCAGGAGTGAACGAGAGGAAAACAGACTTGGTCAGCCTATCTTCGTCTTCCACGAGGCTGCATACGCCATTCGATAGCGCGTGAGGAAGCATGGGGATGACTTTACCTACCAGATAGGTCGAATTCCCTCGAGCCCGAGCTTCCTTGTCTAAGGCGGACTCGGGCCTAACGTAGCTAGCTACATCCGCGATATGGATACCAATTCGAAATGTGTTATTCGATTGTTCAAAGCTGAGGGCGTCATCAAAATCCTTTGCGTCATCGGGGTCGATAGTCAGAGTGTAGACTTCTCGAAGATCACTGCGTCCCTTAATTTGGTTAGGGTGAACCTTTTGGGGAATTCCTTTGGCTTCGTTCATCACGGCCTCTGGGAATTCAGGATTTAATTCGTATTTATGAAGAATCGACTGGAGCTCTGCCTGCGGTTCATGGGTGTCGCCGAGGTTCTCTATGATTTCCCCTTCAGGATTGACGTGCCGTTGTTCCCATTCGTGAAGTTTCACAACGACTTTGCTGCCCACTTTCGGTGTGGGCGATACTTTAGCCTTTTTAGGGTCAGTTACATAGATGTCGTGAACGATTCGGGGATCATCCGGAACGACATAGTGAAAAAATCGGGTCTTTTGCAGATTACCGACAATCGTTTTCCGAGCTCGCTTTTGTATTCGAATGACGCGGCCTCTGACTCGGTCAGAAAATCGGTTTTGATGCCGTCGCCGCCCTCTCCGTTGCCGATTTGAAGGTTGTTCGAACTTTTCGTACAATCGAACGACAACGCGATCTTCGTGCATGGATACACCGGTATCGGCTGCGTCGATTTCTATCGGTTCGACTGCATTTCCAGATCCGGTTTCGTCAGGAATCACGAATCCAGATCCGTTTTGTCGAAACCGTATGACGCCAGTTGTCAAATCGACGTCTCCAGGAATGCAATATCGGTCGCCTTTTACGATAATTAGCCGCCCTTGGCTGGTTAAGAGGCGCAGTTCATGATCGAGTTTGCGTCGATCCTTTTTGCCCAGGCCAAGGGACTCGGAGAGCTGATTCTTGGTTTTGGGGGTGTAATCCCCGGATTGGGCGAGAGCGATGATACGTTCTCTAAGTTTCATAAAGCTTGGTAGGAATTAGATTGGATTCCAAAATAGATCGATTAGTTTAAGGGTAACGATGAAGATTATACACGCCGTGAGCGAGATGTTCCCTTTCCTAAAAACAGGAGGGCTGGCTGATGTTGCGGGAGCTTTGTGCAAGTCCTTGTCTCGGTTTGGACATGATGTTTCGATTTTTTTGCCTGGCTACCGCAAGATTATCGAATCTCCAGAGTTTGCTAAAGCCAAACTTAAGGTGATTTTGCAAGTAGAGCTCGGAGACGAGTATCTTAGAGGGGAACTTTACGCTTTGCCGTTGGGCAAGCGCCAGACAATGTATGTGATTCGTCGCGACGAGTTTTTTGATCGCTCAAGCCCTTACGGCTCCGCAAATCGCGATTACGATGACAACGATCGGCGATTCATTTGGTATTGCAAGGCAATTGTAGAAGGCATGCGTCTACTAGAACTCAAGGCAGATGTCTTTCATTGCCACGATTGGCAAACTGGGCTGGCTCCCTTGTTTTTGCGCGTTGCCGAGGAGGAGTATGGCACGTCATTAGCCCTAAAGACTTTTTTCTCCATACATAATATGGCGTTTCAAGGTCTTTTCCCGAGCAATTCCTTCCGCTACACGAATCTTCCGAGCGAGTTCAACGAATTGGACGGAATCGAGTTTTACGAGCAGATCAGCCTGATCAAGGGTGGGATCTTTTTTTCCGACAAGATCATTACCGTTAGTCCGAACTACGCAAAAGAGATTCTGACTCCAGAATTTGGATGCGGAATGGAAGGCGCTTTAAAAACGCGCTCCTCGGATCTGATTGGCATCGCCAATGGCATCGATACTGAGGTTTGGGACCCTAACACAGACGATCGATTGCCAGCAAACTATTCGCTCTCGAATCTGGAAGGAAAGCGCACCTGTCGGTCTCACCTTATCGAGAAGCTGGGGCTAGCCGAGACCGAGAATCCGATTTATGGAATCGTTTGCCGGCTAACCGAGCAAAAGGGTTTGGACATCCTGCTGAGCCAAATGAGCTTCTTCAGCAAACAGGATTGTCGGCTAGTGGTGTTGGGTTTGGGCGATCCTAAGTTCGAACGCGCGTTGAAACGGTGGGCGAGAACCCGTCCTGACAAGATTGCCGTGTGCACTGTTCTGGATGAAACCATGTCTCATTTAGTGGAAGCAGGGTCTGACTATTGCCTGATGCCTTCTATCTTTGAGCCGTGTGGGTTGAATCAGATGTATAGCCAGCGATATGGAACGCCTCCCCTCGCGTCGAATGTGGGAGGCCTGCATGACACCATCGACGATTTCCGGGAGAATCCGGAGACTGGCACGGGCCTGTTATTCGAGCCGAGCGAACCTCATTTCAAGAATGCCTTGGAAGAATCGCTTTCTATTTTTAGATCCGAGGGTGAGTATCAACGGATGCAGGCAAATGGGATGAAGCGCGATTTTTCCTGGTCCAATGCGGCAAAGGAGTATGAAGCCCTGTATTCGGACTCTATTTGATCAAAACGGTTCGACAATCGGTACTTAAAATTTGAATGCAATTTAGGCGGGAGGTAGTTTTGCCTTGTTCGGCGCGGGAGGCGTTCGAGTGGCATGCTCGAGAGGGAGCGTTTGAGCGGCTTGCCCCGCCTTGGGATCGGCTGGAAATTCTGTCTCGCTCGGGAAACGGCATCGATGAAGGATCGACGATTCGCTTGAAACTTCGAAAACTGGGCATCTCAAAAGAGTGGATAGCCAAGATAAGCGAGCGCCTGGATGGGGTCTATTTCAAGGATATACAAGTAAAGGGCCCTTTCGCCAAGTGGGAGCACACGCACAGTTTCGAAGAGTCAGGTTCTTCCAATGCCGTATTGGCCGATGAAATTGAATACGCGTTGCCGGGTGGGCCCATCGGGAGTTGGCTTGGGAATGATCGTGTCCGATCGGAATTGGAAAGAGTTTTCAGGTATCGGCATGAGATTACCAAAAGCGATTTGACGTTGTGGGATCGATACAGAAATCGAAAAAGATTGAACATCCTTATTTCTGGAGGCCATGGATTTATTGGCAGCCGACTCAGCGTATTCCTGAGGAGCCAGGGGCATACCGTAGCTGTATTGTCCCGAACTCCGAAAACCGGGGATGTCGGATGGGATCCAAGCTCTGGGTCTATTTCTCGCGATCAATTGGAAGGTTTTGACGCGGTTATCCATTTAGCTGGTGAAAACCTTGCTTCTGGAAGATGGAATGCCCAACGAAAAGAACGCTTGTGGAAAAGCCGCGTAGATGGGACGAAGCTCCTGGTCCAGGCATTGGGACAGGTGAAGCGACGGCCAAGCGCGTTCATTTCCGCCTCTGGAATCGGCTATTATGGAGATAGCGGCGATCACGTCGCGCGAGAAACTGAACCTCTCGGAGAAGGTTTTCTTGCAGAACTTTGTCAGGCTTGGGAATCGGAAGCTCTCGTATTGGAGAGCTATGTTGAAAACGTTATACGTTTGAGAACGGGAGTCGTTTTAGATGCGAGAGGCGGCGCTTTGGCCAAGATGCTTCTGCCATTCAAGCTGGGGCTCGGAGGAGCCCTAGGTGTTGGAACGCAATGGATGCCATGGATTGCTTTGGAGGATTGGATCGGTTCCGTCTACCACCTACTAATGGAAGAGAAGACCGGTCCCTTCAATCTGGTAGCCCCGAATCCCGTTACGAGTCGAGAATTTGCCAGGACATTGGGGGCGGTTTTGAGTCGTCCTGCATTTATGGATGTTCCCGCTCCGGTTTTGAGGCTCGTACTTGGAGAATTCGCTGATGAGGGTTTACTATCCAGCTGTCGAGCCTATCCATCTGCGCTCGAATCCTCGGGCTATGAGTTTAGGCATCCTGACATTGGGGACGCATTGCGTATTACTTTGGGGAGATAATAGAAGATCAAATAAGGATAAGCGAATTGAGACGAATGTTCCGAGATTGACTCTGAGTCGGCTGCGCTCCAAAGGAAGGGCGAGATGTCTAGGATTTATCCCAATATAACGGCGGCGATTGGTCATACGCCTTTAGTCAAATTGAATGCCCTGGCAGAGGGACTGGAAGCTGAGGTTCTGGTCAAGTGCGAGTTCTTTAATCCGCTTTCTAGCATAAAAGACCGGATAGGCATCGCGATGATAGAGGCGGCTGAGAAAGCGGGAAAACTTAGGGAGGGCAGCGTCATTATCGAGCCCACATCCGGCAATACCGGTATTGCTCTAGCATTTATCGCTGCTGCTAAAGGTTATCGGCTAATTCTAACAATGCCGGAAACCATGTCGATGGAGCGGCGTGTGCTTTTGAATATGCTGGGAGCGGATCTCGTCCTTACTCCAGGACCCAAAGGTATGCCGGGCGCCATCGCTAAGGCCCAAGAGCTAATGGAAGAGCATGGGGACAACGCTTTTATGCCCCAGCAGTTCGAGAATCCCGCTAACCCGGAAATTCATCGACGTACGACGGCGGAAGAAATTTGGGAAGCGACGGGTGGCGAGATCGATGCTTTTGTCACGGGTGTAGGAACAGGTGGAACGATCACCGGGGTTTCGGAAGTGATCAAGAGTCGGCGTCACTTGAAGACCGTAGCGGTCGAACCTACCAATAGCCCGGTGATTTCCGGCGGCAATCCAGGTCCGCATAAGATTCAAGGAATTGGAGCGGGTTTTATTCCTAAGAATTGCAACACGCAAATCATCGATGAAGTCATTACGGTTGAGAACGACGATGCCTTTGCAACGGCCCAGGCGGCGGCTCTCAAGGATGGACTGAGCGTTGGCATTTCTTCAGGCGCCACGATTTGGGCGGCTATCGAGCTAGCGAAACGTCCGGAAATGGCGGGCAAGCGGATTGTGACTATAGCTGCCAGTAGTGGCGAACGCTACATAAGCACGCCTCTTGGGGAAGCTGCAAGGGCCGCGGCTGCTGCCGCTGTCGTTTCCTGATCAGGCTAGGGAACGTTTGATAGCATTCATGGCGACGGTCTTTGTCGCTTTTGTCATTCGTATCTGAACCGAATGATGAAAAAGTTGCACTATTTTAATACTTAATGTATTAGTGCAATTAAAACACCTTTTAATGAAAGTCCTCGATGGAATCAATTCGGATTTACCTGTCAACGATGCTTCAATCGGATTATATCATATTGATAAGCAATTAGTTGAAAATTCGGCACATCGGCACGGTTGCCATGAGATTGTGGCCATTACTCGAGGTAGAGGTAAGGTTCAGATCGGGTCCTTCTCAGGTGATTTCGGACCTGGATCCGTGGCCTTTGTCAGAAGCGAAACGGATCACTATTGGAGCTCGGATATCGCGAGTGGTCATATATCTGCGATTTTCCTTCACGTTCCCAAATCGGTGTTTTCCAGAGCCTTGTTGGCCTTACCCGAATCCTACGGAGTCCGTCGATTGTTTGCTGAGGGACGTATCGGATCGATATGCCGCTTTCCTGAAATCGATCGTGTTGGATCGAGATTGAGAACAATCAGGGGAGCTCGCGGGTTTTTGCGCCTGGCTCGTTTCTACGCTCTCATCGATTTGCTCGTTTCGTACGAAGATTGGCAAGTTATTGATAATCAAAAATTAAATGCGTACAAAATTCGTGATAGCGTACATCTTAGGACTGCGTGCGAGTATATTGCTGAACACTTGAGTGAAGACCTGAATCGCGATTCTCTAGCGACTCAATTGGGCATGAACCCTAGTTCCTTTTCCCGATTTTTCCGGAGAGCTAGCGGGCAGAAATTCAATGACTATTTAAATGTTATACGCATTCGAGAAGCGGCAAAAATGTTGGCGACTCGACGTCGACTGCCGGTTTCGTCAATTGCGAGATCATGCGGCTATTCGAATCTGAGCGTATTCAACCAGCAATTTCGAAAGCGATTGGGAATGACTCCGCGCGACTATCGGCGGCAGCTTGAATTTGAGCCGATTTCGCCTTAGTGGAGACAGGGCTCTCACATGGATTCTTACTTGATAGTGGATTAGACCGCGGTGATTCTATCGAGATACATAAGCATATTAGGAAATAAAATGAGCCAGTCACTATTCGAAAAAGTTTGGGAAGCCCATGCAGTTAAGGAGCTGTCGAATGGACAAACACAGCTGTTGATAGGAACGCACTTGATTCATGAAGTTACCAGTCCTCAGGCATTTGGCATGCTTCGGGACTTGAACTTGCCGGTAGCCTATCCGAACCGGACTTTCGCTACCGTGGACCATATTGTGCCTACGGATCAGCGACAAGAGCCTTTTGCTGATCCCTTGGCTGATGGCATGGTTAAGGAGCTACGCAAGAACTGCGAAGAAACCGGGATCACGTTTTTCGATTTGCCGAGCGGCAAGCAGGGGATTGTTCACGTAGTCGGGCCCGAGCAAGGGATTACGCAGCCGGGGACGACGATTGCTTGTGGCGATTCCCATACGTCCACTCACGGCGCGTTTGGCGCTATTGCTTTCGGAGTGGGGACGACGCAAATTAGAGATTTGCTGGCTACGCAAACTATGGGCATCGGCAAGCTGAAGGTGCGCCGTATCAACGTCAATGGCGAGTTGCGTCCTGGAGTCTACGCTAAGGACGTTATCCTGCATGTCATCCGTAAGCTTGGAGTAAAAGGAGGGACCGGATTCGCATACGAGTATGGAGGGTCGGTTTTCGAAAATTTTTCGATGGAAGAGCGAATGACGGTTTGCAATATGTCCATCGAAGGTGGGGCTCGAGTTGGATACGTCAATCCCGATGAGAAGACCTTCGGGTACCTAAAGGGAAGACCGTATTCGCCTAGCGGTGACGATTGGGATAAGGCTGTGGAAAACTGGAGTTCCTTTGCTAGCGATCCAGATTGCCAATACGATGACGTTGTTGATTTCAACGCGGAAGATATCGCTCCTACGGTGACGTGGGGCATCAACCCTGAGCAGGCCATCTCTGTGGAAGAGAATATTCCCACCGTAGAGGGGTCGAATGAATCGGATAAGGATTTGGTGGCGGAAGCCCTTGAATATATGAAGCTGCCGGAGGGGCAGCCAATCAAAGGCACGAAGGTAGACGTTTGTTTCATTGGTTCCTGCACCAATGGCCGGCTTTCGGATTTCGAGGAAGCCGCGAAATATCTCAAAGGGCATCGAGTCGCGGATAGCGTTAAAGCGATCGCGGTCCCCGGTTCTCAGATCGTTGACGGAATTTGTCGGGAAAAGGGTATCGACAAAGTCTTCGAAGAAGCGGGTTTTGAATGGCGGGGCGCCGGTTGCTCGATGTGTCTTGCAATGAATCCTGACAAGCTAATCGGCGATCAGTTGAGCGCTAGTTCCAGCAATCGGAATTTCAAGGGGAGACAAGGCAGTCCGACGGGTCGAACTGTATTGATGAGCCCGGTTATGGTAGCGGCTGCTGCCGTCCGCGGAGAAATTTCCGATGCTCGAGAAGTTTTTGGAGTCGGTGAACTGGTGAATGCGTAATAAGAAAGAGATTTAATAAAATGGCTTTAGAAAAAATAACATCAGTTAGTGGCGCGGGCGTTTACGTTCCTGGAAACGAGATCGATACCGATCGGATCATTCCGGCTAGATTTATGAAGTGCGTTACATTCGACGGACTTGGAGAATATTTGTTCTACGATGTCCGTAAGAATGAAAACGGGAGCGATAAAGATCATCCGCTTAATGATTCTAGATTTTCGGAAGCTAGCATCCTGTTGTCCGGGGCGAACTTCGGATGCGGCAGCTCCAGAGAGCATGCCCCGCAAGCTCTTTATCGTTATGGCTTTAGAGGAATAATCGCCGAAAGTTACGCCGAAATATTCTTTGGAAACTGCACAACTTTAGGAATTCCTTGCTTTTGCGCGGCCAAAGAGGACATCGAGGCGATCGCAGCTTCAATTGAAGCGGATCCAAGCGTTGAAATAACGCTCGATGTGGAAAATGAGCGCATCCGGGTTGGCGATCAGAGCTATACTGCAGTCGTAAGGGAGACAGCCCGGAAAGCCCTTTGCGAAGGTAAGTGGGACATGATAGGCGAATTGAAGGAAGGGGAGTCTCAAGTGGCGGCAGTGGTAGGGAAGCTACGGTACATGGCTCGCTAAAACTAGTAGCGGCCGTTTCCTTTTTAGGATTGCCCGACTAGAGAAAGCTCTCTTAAGGATCGCAATCGTTATCCCGAACCTGTTCGCATTCAGGGCGATTATCTATGTTAGAGATTCTTAAAGGCGCCGGCGTATTTGTTTACCCGCTCATGCTCTGCTCTCTCGTGGGCGGATTTATAATATTCGAACGGCTGTTCGCTTTACGAAGAGCCGCGATCATCCCTGCCCACATAGTCGAGGGCATCGTGGAGGGCAGCCCTTCCGATGGTGGAGGGCGTTCTGCTTTGGGAAGAGTCATAGCCTATTGGAAGCGTCATGAGAAAGACGAAGGGGCCGTGCGAGCGTATGCTCGGCTGGAGGTCAATCGCATGGAGCGCGGGTTTGTTTTTCTGGAAATAATAATCGGGGCGGCTCCGTTGTTGGGATTGCTGGGAACGGTTACGGGGCTTGTTCAAGTATTTGGTAATGTTTCTCTCGATACAGGTATGCCCGATCCCTCTGCTTTTACTCAAGGAATCGCCTTGGCATTGACCACAACGGTTATCGGTTTGGCTGTTGCCATACCTTGCTTGGTGGCCAATAGCTACTTGCAGCGCAAAGTGGAAACCTATGCCGTTCAGTTTGAGTCTCTTCTCGAGCAAATAGGCCTTAAGAACGTATGAGTTTGCTGGCTCGCAGGCGCAGTAAAGCCAGCATCAATATCATCCCGCTAATGGATGTATTGACGATTTTGATATTCTTTTTTCTCGTCAGCATGCAGTTCAAGGAAATGACTACGCTCAATTTGACATTGCCGAAAATCGAGTCAGCGGGGAGCAACGAATTTCCCGAGCGTATTCTAATCGGCATTGATGAGGAAGGGCAGATTTTTTTGGAAAACCAGCCGGTCCCGTTGAGCGAGTTGGAAGCCGTTTTGTCGAGAGTGTCGGAAGTATCCAATGATGTGCCTGTCCTGGTTAAGGCCCATAATTTGACTCCCCTGCAGACCGTGACGGATGTTATGGATGCTTGCCGGCTCAACGGTCTGAGCAAGATTCGATTGCAATCCAGGTGATGGGAGTGAGCGGCTGTTTTCCGGTAAATAGGCCGGGAACGTTTTCTGAAAACGCCGGTCAGATTTGAGTTGCTCACCGAAACGTATCGGCTGCCACTTTTTACAATTGCTTATCTTAAATGGCTGAATTCAAATCCGAATTGACATTAGGCACTAACTTGGCGTCCAATTTTCGAGTTGATATAGTAACCTTAGCAAAAACCAGTTTATGAAAAGACGTACCCTCATTGTTACCTTGGCTTTGGCCATTGCCATGTTGCCATCCATTCAGGCCGACTCTCATGGAGGCGGTGACCACGTTCACACAGCGCTTGAAGATCAAATGAGCGCCATGAACAAGGCTTGGCGTTCAATCCGGCGTCAAATTAAAGATCCCGCCAAGAACGACTCGACTCTAGAGTACGTTGCCAAGGTCAAGAAAGCAGCTAAAAAGTCGGTAGAACTGACCCCGATTCTCGCCAAGGAGAAATCAGGAGCGGACAAAAAGAATTTCATGACTGGCTACCAGAAGATGATGCAGAAAACGGTCGACATGATTGGCGATTTGGAAGCTGCTTTGAAGGCCGGTGACAATGCTAAAGCGGGAGAAATTGTGGGGAAGATCAACGATGCCCGCAAGAAGGGTCACGAAAAGTATAAGCCCTCGGACGATTAATTCGCATTCGATTTCTTGGATAAATCACTTTCAGCCTGCCCATCTTGGGCAGGCTTTTTTATTTCCAGAAACTATAGTCGTTCGTAAGCTGTTGGCCAATGTCTATGCAAATTCCGTATGGTGAAAGCCATGTCGATCTGGATCTTAGTGGCGTGAACGCCACCGTTGTTGAGCCGCGTTTCATCGAGGGGCTCGAGAATGAGGAATCGGGTTTTCTAGCGGCCTGTTCTAGCCCGATAGGATCGCCGCCTTTGGCTAATGTGGTTAAGCCTTCCGATCGAATAGCGGTCTGTATTCCGGATGCCACTAGACCTTTCCCGAGCGATCGCGTTTTGCCCTGGCTGTTCGAGTACTTGTCCTTCCTTCCGATTGAAAATGTGGTTATTATCAATGGGACTGGTTCCCACCGCGGGAATACTCCTGAGGAGCTGGAGCGTATGGTGGGTAGTGAAATTTACGATAATTATCGCATCGTAAACCACAATGCTCACGATCCGAACACTCTGACCAAGGTGGGAAACTCTAGATTCGGATATCCCGTATATTTAAACCGTGAATACGTTGAAGCGGATAGGCGTATCTTGCTAGGGTTCATCGAACCGCATTTCATGGCAGGGTTTTCGGGTGGCTATAAGGCCGCCTTTCCAGGGGTGGCAGGTATTGACGCGATTATGCAGTACCACGGCGCCGGAGTTATCGGGGATCCCTTGAGTACTTGGGGAAACTTGCAAAACAATCCGACCCAAGAACATGTCCGAGCGGGCGGTCAGCTTCTAGAAGCGGACTTTCTGATCAACGTCACTCTGAATCGAGACCGTGAGATAACGCGCTATTTTTGCGGACATCCGATCGAGGCTCACGAAGCCGGCTGCGCCTACGTCAAGGAAAGCGCTATGGTTAGCTGCCAGGCGCCGTTCCCGATCGTAGTCACCAGCAACAATGGGTTTCCTTTGGATCAAAATCTCTACCAAGCCGTCAAGGGCATGTCAGCCGCCGCTCAAATCGTGGAAGAGGGTGGAATGATTCTCGTGGCTTCCGAGTGTCGCGACGGTTTTCCTGAGCATGGGAATTACCGCAAACTGCTTTTCGAGTACGATTCTCCCGATGCTTTGCTGGAAGCGATTCACGAACCTGGATTTTCCGTATTCGATCAATGGCAAGTTCAGTTGCAGGCAATGATTTGCCAGAAAGCCCGAGTGGGCATCCAGTCCTCGATAGACTCGGATGCATTGAGACAGGCTCATTTGATACCGGTCGATTCGATTAATGACGCATTGCGGGCCGAATTGGATCGAATTGGTAGGGATGTTCCAGTTGCCGTATTGCCTGAAGGTCCAGTCACCGTTCCCTATTTGCGCTAGGGATTCATTTATAGCTTGGTACGGCCGGATAATTGCTCATTCTTTAGGCCACTCATAGACTTACCCTTAATCCGAAAACCCGCTTGGGCCCGTTTTTATGAAATTCGTTCGTACCTTAATTCTACCACTAGCCGTTTTGTTAATGTTTGCGTCGGTCGGGGCCGAAGATGGCCCTGTTTTCGAAATGCGGACCTACTACGCCAATGAAGGTAAGCTAGACGATCTCCTGACACGGTTTAGAGATCATACGGTGTCTTTGTTCGAGAAGCATGGCATGGAAAACGTCGGTTACTTTGTGCCGGAAAATAATCCAGATAGCATCCTTGTGTATTTCCTATCCTACCCGAGCCGCGATGCTAGAAAAGCATCCTGGAAAGGCTTTGTAAACGACCCTGACTGGAAAGGAGCATTCGCTGCTTCCAAAGTGAATGGAAAGCTCGTGGCCAAAGTGGAGAGCCAGTTCCTGATGCTTACGGACTACTCGCCCAAACTGCGGATTAAGAAATCCAAAAAACCGCGATTGTTCGAAATGCGAACCTACACGGCGGCGGAAGGGAAACTCTCCCATTTGGACTATAGATTTGCCAATGATACCATTCGGATCTTCGAAAAACATGGTATGACTAATGTCGCTTATTGGCATCCCATGTCGGACCAGGAAGGCCATGGAAACACTTTGATTTATCTGTTGGCGTATAAAGATTCCAAAGCTCATGAAAAGGCCTGGACCGGCTTCCGAGCTGATCCAGATTGGAAAGCGGCAGCGGCAAGATCTAAAGAGCGGGCGAATGGCGGGCTCTTAGTTAAAAATGGCGTTCAGTCTCAGATGCTAAAGTCCGTGGACTTTTCGCCCATGAGGTAGACACCTGTTTCGTTCGCTCAGACTTTCCCGTATTCAATAATCGCATGCCGCATCCCGGCGGAATCTCTTGGTCGATAGCGACATACTAGTCACCTGCCCTAAAGCGTGCGCCGGCTACTTAAGCGAGGAGCTGGAGGAGTTGGGTTACCTAGTGACTCGGGTAGCGCCTGCTGGGGTGTTCACAAAGGGATCGCTACGCGATTGCATGCGCCTGAATTTGCTCTTGCGAACGGGGCTTAGGGTGCTCTGGCAGATCGCGGATTTCAACGCTAGGGATGGGCAGCAGCTGTATAATAAGGCGGTCAAGATTCCTTGGGAGTCCTATATTCCGGCCGATGGCTACGTCTCTATCGGTTCCTCGGTAAGAAACGATACCATTCGGAACACGAAGTTCGCTGGATTGCGTTTGAAAGACGCCATGGTCGATCGAATCAGAGATCGGAGAGGGAAACGTCCGGATACGGGAAACGATTCCGATAAGGCTAAGCTTTTCCTCTATTGGAGGGAGGAAGAGGTTAACATTTATTTGGATACGTCGGGAGTTCCGCTCAGCAATCGGGGCTATCGTGTTAGTCCTGGCAAGGCTCCGATGCGGGAGAATCTAGCCGCTTCTGTGTTAAAGGCGACTCACTGGCACCCGGGTATCCCGCTCGTTAACCCTATGTGCGGGAGCGGCACCTTGGCCATTGAGGCGGCTCTCCAGGCATCCGGAAGGCCAGCAGGGCAATTGCGGGAAAATTTCGGATTCATGCACCTGGAAGGCTATCGCCCAGAGGAATTCGAGGCTGTAAAGAGCGGGTTGGATAAAGGAAGACCGGTTAAAGAATCGGCTCCCATTGTCGCGACCGATCGAGATCCAGAGGCGATCGAAGCGGCTCGTCGAAACGCTGAGCTCGCTGGTGTGGCTGATTCGATCCTGTTTTCCGTTTGCGACTTTCGCGAAACCGAGATGCCCGAGACCCCAGGCGTGGTTATTCTGAATCCAGAATATGGCGACAGAATGGGTGACGAGAAAAAGCTGCTCCCCGTTTATCAAGCGATAGGGGACTTTTTTAAAAAGGACTGTTCCGGCTATTGGGGCTACGTTTTCACGGGTAACCGTTCTCTGGGGAAGCGCGTCGGTTTAAAGACTTCGAGGAAGATCGAGTTCTACAATGGCCCCATCGAGTGCAGGCTATTTGAGTACGAGCTCTATGCGGGATCGCGGAATCCGAAGTAGAGCCATTTTGAGACAACCGATCCTTTGAATTAAGGATTTTCTGAGATTTAATATGGGTACTAATGCTACGAGTTTTTCCTGCCTTTCGCCTCAGTGTCGAGTCGAGGAAAGTCCGATTCACGGTAGCGGGTTATTTGCTAAAAACGATATCAGTAGAGATGACATTGTTGCTGTTAAGGGAGGATATATTTTTGACAGCAAGCAGTGGGCCGAGAAAGAGCGGCTGTTAGGTTCAGCCGAGATTCAAATAGCCAAGGATCTCTTTATCGCTCCTTCGTGCATGGAGGAGAGAGAAGAATCGACGCTGTACTCAAATCATTCCTGCGACCCCAACATAGGGATACAGGGGCAGATCGTATTTGTGGCAATGAGAGATATTTCCATGGGCGAAGAGTTGACTCACGATTGGGCTACAACAGACAACGGTGCCTAGTCGATGGATTGTCGCTGCGGCTCTTCCAAATGTCGGAAAACTGTTACGGGCCAAGATTGGAGGCTCGCGGAATTGCAGAATCGCTATGCAGGGTGGTTCGCTTGGCATATTCAGCGGGAGATTGATCTCCGGTGTCTCCAAGAACCTGATGAGTAGGGCTTTTTTCCGCTGGAAAATTGTTGAAAGGGCTTTAAGACTGCGCCCTACAATTTTCCCTTGGGTTAAACCCGCTTAATCTTTAACCACTGCCTTCTCTATGAAACTCGAAACGAAATGCCTCCACGCCGGTCAAGCGCCGGATCCGACTACTAACTCTAGAGCGGTTCCCGTTTACCGTACGTCTTCCTACGTGTTCAACGATACTGAGCATGCAGCTAACCTATTCGCGCTTAAAGAATTGGGTAACATCTACTCTCGGATCATGAATCCGACCCAGGACGTTCTGGAGCAACGGGTAGCCCAACTAGAAGGCGGAGCAGCGGCCCTAGCGTTGTCCTCAGGTACGAGCGCCATTTTCTATTCAATTATCAATGTTGCCAAGGCTGGCGACAACATTGTCTCGGCCAATAATTTATACGGCGGTACGTATACGCAATTCAATGACATCCTGCCTGACTTGGGTATCACGGTTAAGTTTGTAGATCCGAATGATCCTGCGAATTTCGCTGAAGCGATAGACGAGAATACCAAAGCTCTCTTTTGCGAGACGGTCAGCAATCCAGGAGTGGATATTGCGGATCTGGAAGCGATCGCCAATATCGCCCACGACAACGGCTTGCCCCTGATTGTGGATTCCACGTTTTCCACGCCTTATCTAACGCGCCCAATCGAGTTTGGGGCCGATATCGTAGTGCACTCCTTGACCAAATGGTTTGGCGGCCACGGTACAGGTATAGGTGGTGTCGTCGTCGATTCCGGCAAGTTCAATTGGGCCAATGGGAAATTCCCGCTCTATGACGAGCCGGATTCATCTTATCACGGCCTGCGTTGGGGCCACGATTTGCCTGAGCCATTGGCGCCTCTAGCTTTCATCTTAAGAATGCGTACTGTGCCCTTGCGAAATTTGGGTGCCTGCTTGGCCCCGGATAACGCCTGGATATTCCTGCAAGGGATAGAAACGCTGCCGTTGCGTATGGAACGCCACTGCTCGAATGCCAAGACCGTTGCCGAACATCTCGATGGCAAGGCCGGGGTCGAATGGGTTCGGTATCCAGGGCTCAACGACGAGAAGAGCGGAGCTTTGGCTGACAAGTATCTCGATGGCAAGGGTGGCTCCATGGTGATATTCGGAATCAAAGGTGGAGCCGATGCGGGGTCCAAGTTTATTGATTCCCTAGAGCTTTTTAGCCATTTAGCCAATGTAGGTGACGCTAAGAGTTTGGCTATTCATCCGGCGACCACTACGCACAGCCAGCTATCCGAAGAAGCCCAAAGCGCTGGAGGTATTACTCCTGAACTCGTTCGTTTGTCGGTGGGTATCGAACATATTGACGATATCCTAGCCGATATCGATCAAGCTCTCGAGAAGGCGCTGGCATAGACCAGCGCTTCAGCCTATTTCAAAAACTGGTGGTTTGTCTGAGATAGTGTCCAGTAGGTTGCTTCCCGTTCTTCAAATGGTAGGGCTGACTGGGGACAGCCAGCCCTACCATCTCCAAAGCATTCGAGATACGATTATGGACGCTCCCAAATCGTCTTTCGGTCTGAGCTTTGCCAAAGGGCTGATTCCTCCTCTCATAGGGCATTGCTCTAAAATGATACGATCTAGACAGCCGTTGTAAAACCTGCATGATCGCAATCTTTTCGTTGTACCCCTAACGTTTAAATTATGCCTACCTCCATTCGACTGCAGCTTTCGGTAATGATGTTTCTCCAGTTTTTCATCTGGGGAGCCTGGTTCGTAACTTTGGGAACCTACCTAAACGGTATGGCTTTTGACGGCGTTCAGATTGGCGCTGCTTACAGTACCATGCCGTGGGGAGCTTTGACCGCCCCATTTTTTGTAGGAATGGTCGCCGACCGCTTTTTTAATTCCGAGCGTGTTCTCGCGGTGTGCCATTTGCTGGGTGGGGCCATTCTCTATTTGAGCGCATCGGTCACGGACGCTTCTGGCTTGTTTTGGATGCTGTTCGCCTACGCCCTGTGCTACAACCCTACCTTGGCTTTAGTAAACTCGATCTCATTCGCTCAGATGGAGGATACCGCTAAGCAGTTTCCGAGGATTCGAGTACTAGGGACGATCGGATGGATCGCTGCGGGGCTTTTTGTAGGAATGTTTGGTATAGAAGACACGGCTGTGCCGATGAAGATTGCCGCTGCGGCATCAGGATTATTGGGCATTTACGCCTTCTTCCTTCCAAAAACTCCGCCAAAGTCGTCAGGTGAAAAATCGAGTCTTCGCGATATCCTAAATTTGGATGCGTTGAGCTTAATGAAGGATCGGTCCTTCTTGGTTTTTGTCTTGGGCTCGCTATTGATCTGCATCCCACTGGCATTCTACTACAACTTTACTAACCTCTTCTTGAATGAGGTAGGTATGCCCAATCCAGTGCAAAGCATGACTTTCGGCCAGATGTCGGAAATTCTTTTCATGGTCATCATGCCGTTTTTCCTGGTACGGCTGGGAGTGAAAAAAATGCTGCTCTTCGGCATGATCGCCTGGGCTCTTCGCTATGTTCTTTTTGCCAAGGGCGATGCGGACACTTTGATAGGCATGCTTTACGCTGGAATTATTCTCCATGGCATCTGCTATGACTTCTTCTTCGTTACTGGGCATATCCACGTCGATAATGTGGCGCCAAAAAAGATCCAGGCCAGCGCTCAAGGGTTCATCGCTCTAATCACGTACGGATTGGGCTTGCTAATTGGAACTTGGATTTCTGGATACTGCGTCAAGTTATACGAAACAACTAAAGCCAATGGCGACATCGTGCATGATTGGGAAAAAATCTGGATCATTCCCGCGGCTATGGCCGCAGTGGTTATCGTAGTATTCGCCATCTTTTTCAAGGAACCCGAATCTAGTAAATCCACAGCTTAGGGAATTAGAGACTGTCGGATTTAATGTTACATTCAATGAATGCACCTATGAATCGAAGGAAATTCCTAGCGGGATTAGGAACTGTAACAGTATTTAGCATACTGTCCGGCCGGTCTTTAGCATCTTCGCCTAATGGCAGGCTGCAGATCGCTCAAATTGGTGTGGGCAATCGGGGGAAGGGGAACCGCAGCGCTTTAATGCGCTTGCCGAACATGGATATTGTAGCGCTTTGCGATGTCGATAGCGACTATCTCGCGGAGGCTAAGTTGGAGGTTCCTGGAGCCGCGACCTTTTCCGATTACCGGAAAATGATGGACGCCATGGGCGATCGGATCGACGCGGTTCTCGTTTGCACGCCTGATCATATGCACGCCCCGATATCGACGCTGACCATGGAAGCGGGGAAGCATGTCTATTGCGAAAAACCGCTGGCCCACAATGTTGTCGAGAATAGGCAGCTGCGTTTGCTTGCCGATGAGCAGAATCTTGTCACCCAATTAGGAATACAAGTTAGCGCGACGATCGCTCAACGTATGACTGTCGAGTATGTGCGCAGCGGTCTCATCGGCAAAGTCAGTGAGGTCCATGTATGGTCCAACAAGAAATGGGGAAGGGATGAAACGATTCCAGCGAGCTCGAATCGAGTGCCGGATTCGCTGGATTGGGGACTTTGGCTTGGCGTTGCGGATGAGCGACTGTACCGGGAAGACGTGTTCCATCCAGGGCAGTGGCGTAGACTGCTTGATTTCGGAACGGGGACGCTTGGTGATATGGGTGTACATATTTTCGATACACCGTATCGGGCTCTGGAGCTCGGCACCCCGAAGTGGGTTCGTA
>NZNM01000020.1 GCA_002694885.1 Opitutaceae bacterium
CCGAATTGAATTGCTCCAGACCGATGGTTGTAACCGATCAGGGGATAGGATCTGCTGGGCACCTTGATTGCGTCCTGTCTATCTTGGATTCGGCTGGTCTAAAAGCTACCGTATTCGATGAGGTCAAAGAGAATCCGACGAACGCTTGCATGCTTGCCTGCAAGTCGGTCGCGGAGCTGCGCAATATCGATCTGCTGATCGGTCTCGGCGGTGGTAGCAGTATGGATACGGCTAAAGGCTGCAATTTGCTTCTCACTAACGGCGGTCAGATGAACGACTATCACGGCTATGGCAAAGCGGCAGAGCCTTTCTTGCCTTTCTTGGCCATTCCCACAACTTCGGGGACCGGGAGCGAGTGTCAGTCTTATGCACTAGTGAGCGATGACGAAACGCACGTAAAGATGGCCTGCGGCGATGCCAAAGCCTTGGCCAAAATTGCTTTACTGGATCCGGATTTGACTCAGTCAATGCCCCTGCGAGTGGCTCAGCTAACAGGATTGGATGCCTTGGCCCACGCGGTGGAAACGGCCGTATGCTTGTCGCGGAATACCGTCTCCAACATGAACTCCATGGAATCCTTCCGTTTGATAGCTTCGGCTATTGAATCGGTTGTTGATGGAAGTTCTAGTGACGAAAGCAGGGCCAGCATGCAATTGGGAGCAGCTCTAGCGGGACTCGCGATAGAGAACAGCATGTTGGGAGCTGCTCACGCGACTGCCAATCCCTTGACAGCTCGCTTCGATGTAACTCACGGTCATGCGGTAGCATTGATGCTCCCGCATGTGGTCCGATTTAACCGGGTCGATTCCACGATTAATGAAATCTACGAGAAGTATGAAACGTTGGTCCCCTGGAACGCAGGGGAAGAACGGAAAATGGAATCTTGGTTGGAACGAATCATTGCCAAAGCGGAACTACCTAGCTTGACGGAACTAGGAGTGAAGGCGTCCGATGTCGAAAGCCTCGCGATTGATGCTGAGCAGCAATGGACGGGGCGTTTCAATCCGCGACCTGTCTCAATTAAGGATTTTGAAGGGATTTATCAGTCGGCGCTAGGCGCTGTGGGAGCAGGGGTATAGTGAAGAATTTTCAATGGGGTTTTTCAGCGGATCGGGGTGCCGCAGGAATCAAACTGGGTCCTGTTTGGATGGGCGCAGTGGCAATGCTGCTATCCGCCTGCCAACCGGGAGGTCCGGAAAGATCAGAATCAGCCGATGAGAAATCCGGACCTATCACGAAAAGCTGGGCCCTTCCAAGAGGCGATTCAGGCCTGAGCGGGTCTATTCCCGAAGAGATAATCGTCAATCCGAAGATTGCCTGGACCTTTGAGGCGGGGTCGCCAATTTCTGGCGACGCGGGCGTGTATGACGGATCGGTTTACGTGGGCACTGACGATGGCGTATTCTTGGCGATCGATTTCGAGAGCGGCCAAGAAATTTGGCGGCATACAGGCGAAGATGTCATCGAGGCAGAACCTGCGATCACTGAAGATTTGGTGTTTATCGGAGCCAGCGACGGCCAATTCTACGCTTTGGATCGGGAAACGGGCGAGGAGCGTTGGAAAATCCAGCTGGACGACAAGATAACGGCAGGAGCGAACTTGATTGATAGTCCGGCAGGAGATGGGCAATGGGTGCTCGTTGCTGGCAATGATGGATTACTGCGATGCTTGCGAGCGGAAGATGGTCAGGAAGTTTGGTCGTACATGACTGACAACTATATCAATGGCGCTCCGGCCATGCTCGATAATCAGCGGATAATTTTCGGCGGTTGCGACGCCTTTTTGCACATCGTGAACGTGGAAAACGGGGAAGCCATAGAGCAGTACGAAACCAATGCCTACATTCCCTCCTCGGTGGCTGTGTACGATGGAGTTGGATACAGTGGAAATTACGCCAACGAGGTTTTGGCTTTCGACCCGGGAGATCGGGGCGAGCTGTGGGTTTATTCCGATAGGCAGTTCCCGTTTTTCAGCTCTCCAGCTGTAAATGAGGACTTCGTGTTTATTGGCTCGCGAGACAAGAGGCTTCATGCCATCGACCGTGAGTCGGGCATCGCGGCCTGGGCTTTCCGCACTTCGGGCCGCGTGGACAGTTCTCCGCTGGCCTTCAGCGATGCGGTGGTTTTCGGGTCAACGGACGGTTGGCTGTACGCCGTCAGCCAGTCAGATGGTCAAGAACTTTGGAAGGTGGAATTGGGCGAGTCTTTGCTGGCTTCGCCGATTTTCGCGAACGGACGAATCATTATAGGGACGCAAGGTGGTACGCTTTTCTCATTGGAATCAGGGGAGAGCGACGCATAAAAAGGAGCACGTATGAGCAGTAGTGCAGAAGCCGTGGAAACGAAGGAAAAGAAGCCAACTGAGGCGGGCAATTATTTCATATCGAATTATCCGCCATTCTCTTTCTGGTCTCCGGGCAATAAGAAGGACGTTGAGGAAGCTTTTCAGAACCCCAACGACGACAACTCGAAACTGGGAGTGTATCATCACATTCCCTTTTGCCGGAAGCGATGTCACTTTTGCTATTTCCGAGTTTATACGGATAAGAACGCGTCGGAGATAAAGCACTACCTTGATACGACTATCCAGGAACTGGAGCACTTTGTCAAACAGCCCAGAATAGCGGGCCGAAAGCCTCATTTCGTCTATTTTGGGGGTGGAACGCCATCCTATTTGTCGGGATCGCAGCTGACAGAGTTGACTGATAGAATGAAGGCAGTGCTGCCCTGGGACGAAGCAGAGGAGGTTGCATTTGAGGGTGAGCCAGGAACGCTCAATCCTCGAAAGGTGAAGGCGATCAAGGATATTGGCGTAACCCGCCTCAGCTTAGGTATCGAGAATTTCGATGATCGCATCCTCGAGATTAATGGACGGGCTCACAAAGCGCCGGAAGTTTACAAGGCTTACGACGCGGCGCGCAGTGAAGGTTTTGACCAAATCAACATCGATTTGATCGCCGGCATGCTCGACGAAACAGAAGAGAATTGGCAGCGCAATATCGAGGAAACCTTAAAGCTCCGACCAGATAGCGTGACTATCTACCAGATGGAGATTCCTTACAACACAACCATCTATAAAGAGATGAAGGAGTCGGGCGCTCTCATCGCTCCGGTAGCGGATTGGCAGGTAAAGCGTCGCTGGGTAAAAGAAGCTTTTGAAGCCCTGGAAAGCGATGGCTACACGATTAGCAGCGGTTACACCGCTGTTCTCAATCCGGAAAAGACCAAGTTTGTTTATCGCGACGAGCTGTGGACGGGAGCCGATTTGCTTGGTTTAGGAGTGGCCTCGATTTCCCACATAGCGGGTGTGCATTACCAGAATGTGAACGAGATCGGTCAATACACCGAGGCGATTGATCGGGGAGAGCTTCCGATTCACCGGGCTTTGAAAACCAGTGCCGACGAACGTATGATTCGCGAGTTTCTGCTACAGATGAAGTTAGGGAAAGTGGAAGTTGGCTATTTCAAAGACAAGTTTGGGGTAGACCTGATCGGTCGCTATGGTGACGAATTGAGAGAACTGTCAGATGAGGGACTGCTGAAGTTCGACGATAGCGCTATCGAGCTCGAGCGGCGGGGTCTTCTTTGCGTAGACAATTTGCTCTTCAAGTTCTTCTTGCCCGAACACGTGACCTCGCGGATCGTTTGAAGCAATCGGAGAAGCTGCCTCGGTGCGTCAATTGATCCATCCGCTAGTGTCGATCCTGAGAGAACGTGGAATCGATCCTTCCTCGTTTTGCTGGGTGGACCCAGAGTCGATACCGGAGCCATACCGACGATTGCTTGCTCATGATTCGGACATGACGTCCACCTTGGCCAATTTTCACGATTCCGAGATCGGACTAGAAGTCTTGGCGGAAGAAAGCGACTCTACGGAGTACTGCCGAGAAGTCATTCTCCTCTCGAAGCGCGACGAAAAGCCGGTGGAGTACGGGGCGATTCAAATTTGGCTGGAAGCGTTTCCCGCTAAAGCGCGGGAGGCGATTACAGAGGGAAAACAGCCGTTGGGAGGAATTCTCAATCAAATGGATCGCCCTTATCTGAGCAGCCCGCACGGATACTTTTCCATCGCTGCTCCGGAAATTTGTCACAAGCGCTTTGAATGCCCGAAAGGAGCGACTCTTTACGGGCGGTACAACACTCTCAGCAGCGAAGACGGGCATGAACTTGCATCGATAATCGAAATCCTGTCTCTGGAGGATGGCAGGATAGAAAATGAACGGGAAAGTTTATAGAGAGGTTTGGCTCGTTACTTGATCTCCGCTGTCCCACCGACGAAAATGTTGGGTAATGAAGTATTAGAAGACAAATCTAATGGTAAGCACAAGGACTAAGTCGTACGACGCCATAGTGATCGGTGGGGGGCCTGCCGGTTCGACCGTTGGAACGTTGCTGGCCGAAAAGGGCAGGGAGGTTGTCATTTTGGAAAAAAGCAAATTCCCGCGGTACCATGTGGGAGAATCGCTGATGCCCTACTGCTATTTTACCTTCGAGCGTCTCGGAATCGTCGATCAGCTCAACGAACGGGCTTACACCCAGAAGCATAGCGTACAGTTTGTCACCAGTGATGGAAAGATCTCTGCACCTTTTTATTTTTTCCAGCACTTAGACCATCCAGCTGCCACGACCTGGCAAGTGAAGCGTTCCGAATTCGATGAGCTCATGCTCGACAATGCCCGGGAAAAGGGCGCTGAGGTGAGGGAGGAAACCCAGGTTGTGGACTTTCTTTACGAAGATGGGCGAGTGGTTGGGGTGGTCGCTGAAAACGCCACTGGCGAACGCTATGAAATAAACGCAGAGATTACAATTGATGCCTCCGGGAGAGATGGTGTTTTCCAGTCTAAGAAGAAGTGGCGTCGCCGGGATCCAAAATTGAATAAAATCGCTATCTGGACTTTGTACAAGGGAGCGAAGCGGGATTCTGGATTGGACGAAGGGGCTACTACTGTAGCCTACTTGGAAGACCGTGGCTGGTTCTGGAATATCCCCATGCGGGACGATATCGTCAGTTCAGGCATAGTCGCTGAACGCGACTATCTCTACAAAGACACTCGAGACCCCAGGGAGATCTTCGAGCGCGAGATCGAAAACAACGTTTGGATTAAAGAACACTTATCATGTGGGAAGCAGTTCGGAGAGTACTGGGTAACGGGTGAATATTCGTACCGCTCGGAGCACTGCGCGGATGATGGCATTGTGCTGGTCGGAGATGCGTTCGCCTTCTTGGATCCGGTCTTTTCGTCGGGAGTATTTCTAGCTCTGAAAAGCGGAGAGATGGCTGCGGACGCTATCGATGCAGCCTTAGAATCAGGCGATGTATCCGCGAGTCATTTCCAGGATTTCGGTGAACGCCTTTGCCAAGCGATTGAGACGATGCGCACCCTGGTTTACGCATTTTACGACAACGATTTCAGTTTTGGAAAACTGATCAAGAAGCATGGCGACCTTCAGGGCACTCTGACGGATTGCTTGATCGGGGATCTTGTCGATAAGGATTATGAGCCTTTGATGAAGGCGATCGGCGGAATCACCGAGTTGCCAGAACCGTTGTCCCATGGTCGGGCGGCGATCGAGGCCAAAGCTTAGCGGATTTCATCCCTTCTCAAAAGGCGCCAGTTTTTTACTGGTTTTAAAACGGAATTCGAACATGGTGGATTTCGATTCGGAGATACGTTTCCTTGAGCAAAGCGAAGCGGTTCACAATCTCCACTAGCTAATGAAGATCACGTTCTTAACGCCGGGGACAGGGAGCTATTATTGTGGCGCTTGCATGCGCGACAACGCTCTGGCGAACGCGTTGATCAAGGATTGCCACGAAGCGGAGCTCTTGCCGATGTACCTTCCGCTTATGTTGGACGAGGACTCGGAAGGGCAGGAGTCCGACTCGCCCGTCTTTTTTGGAGGCATCAATATTTTCCTGCAGCAGAAGTTATCGGTTTTCAGACGTTCGCCAGAATGGATCGATAAGTTGTTGAACCAGCCGAACCTGTTGCGCTCCGCCGCCAAGCGTAGCCATATGACCTCAGCCAGAGATCACGGGCAGATGACTTACGAAATGCTGCGCTTGGATGGAGAGGTCTTTGAAAAGGAACTCAACAAGCTGTATTCATGGATAAAGGACCATGGCGTGCCGGATACCTTTTGCTTGTCCACGGCATTGCAAGCAGGCTTGGCCAAGGAGATCAAAAAGCAATGGGACATTCCCGTGATCTGCTATTTCCAAGGTGAAGACTCCTTTCTCGATTCGCTGCCCGATGATTACCGCGATCGCTGCTGGCAGCTAATGGCAGAACGGTGCCAGGATGCCGATGCGCTTTTGGCTCCGAGCGAATTTTACGCTCGCATGATGGAGCGTCGCCTTGGGATGGATACTGGAAGAATTCGATTGCAGATAAATGGGATCAATCTTGACGGTTTTCAGGCGAGCCATGGAGTTAGCGCCCAGCCTCCGGTTATCGGCTATCTGGCCCGCATGTGCGAAGTCAAGGGACTGCCCCTGATGATTGACGCATTCATACACCTGAGGAAGCAGCTAGGAAATGATAGCGCCCGGCTGAAAATAGCTGGAGCGATGACCAAAGGCGATGTTGCCCTGGTCGAATCGCTAAAGTCGAAATTGGATCGAGCGAATTTAACGGATTCCGTCGAATGGCTGCCTAATATTTCTCGGGATGAAAAACTCGCCTTCTTGAGCAGCCTCTCGCTGTTCTCAGTACCCGTTCAGTACGAGGAAGCGTTCGGGCTTTATGGCATCGAGGCCATGGCTGCGTCTGTGCCGATTGTTCAGCCGAATGCTTCCGCCTTTCCAGAAATAATCGAGACGACAGGTGGAGGCGTGTGCGTGGACATCGAGGGACCAGAATCGTTAGCCGAAGCCTGGCAAGATCTCCTCCAGGATTCTGAACGATTGAAATCCATGGGAGAACAGGGTCGACTTGGGGTGGAGCAATCCTATTCAATGCAGGCAATGAAGGATGCCTTTTTGGATGTTGTGGAATCCATGCGACAACCTGGACTTGAAAGCGATGAGTAGATTGGAGCCGCAACCCCATTGTTTCGAGTATCGGCGCCGCGTGGAATTCGCGGAAACGGATATGGCTGGCCTGGTCCACTTTTCCAATTTCTTCCGTTATATGGAGACGACGGAGCATGCGTTTTTCCGTTCTCTCGGGCACGGCGTGCACGAAATCGTTGATGGCGAATCAGTGGGCTGGCCCCGTGTCCAGTCCTCATGCGATTTCTTCAAGCCCATACGCTTCGAAGACCAGATTGTCATCAGGCTCTCCATACAGGAAATTCGTCGGCGATCCGTCCGCTACCTCTACTACATTTTCAAGGAGGAAGAGTCGGGGGAGACTTTGGTCGCCTCAGGTCGAATTGTCACGGCTAGCGTCCAATTCAACCGGCAAACGGGAGATATCGAATCAGTGGAAATTCCCGAAGAACTGAACAAAAAGCTGCAAGGGGCCCTGGAGTCCCAGAAGTCTTGAAACGGCCAACTTCATTCCCGCAAAAAAACGATTTTTCTGCCTCTAAATTCTAAGCTTATATGAACTGGTTAATCTTCTCATTAATGACGGCCCTTTGCTTTGGTCTCTATGGCATCTTCCTGCATAGCGGCCAAATTTCCATGAAGGATCCTTCGCTGGGTCGGTACAAGGCATTCCTATTTGTAGGGGTTGCCTATTTCGTTATAGCGGTATTGGTTCCTTTGATACTGCTGAAAGTACAAGGGGCGACATTGAGTTTTCCTGCCAAAGGAATGGGTCTCTCGTTTGTCGCCGGATTGTTGGGAGCCGTTGGGGCTTTTTGCATTCTGCTGGCTTTCGGGGCCAAGGGAACACCGGCCGCCGTAATGTCCATAGTTTTCGCGGGAGCTCCAGTTGTTAACGCCATCGTTTCAATGAGCCTACATCCGCCTAAAGGAGGCGTATCCGCTATTCCTTGGCAGTTTGTCTTGGGAATACTCTTGGCGGCCCTGGGCGGTTGCTTGGTTACCATGTATAAGCCTGCGCCAGCCGCGGCGGCTAAAGCGAACACGCCGCCAGCTAAGATTGCCAAAGCCGAGTGAAGCATTCGGATGGATCTCGCTGAGAAGCAATTGACGGCTCTCAACCAATTGATTGAGGTCGTCGGGTCGAGCAATTCCTTCTACAAAGCCAAGCTGGAAGCTTGCCAGGGAATGGGCGGCTTCGAATCGCTGGAAGCGTTCTCGGAGCGAATGCCATTCACCACCAAGGCGGAGATAGCGGAAGACCATAAATGCAATCCGCCTTACGGAACGAATCTATCGTATCCAAAGGGGCAATATACACGCATTCATCAAACTAGTGGGACGACTGGACAGCCGATTGCCTGGCTCGATACCCAGGAAAGCTGGAGCTGGTTGCTCGACAATTGGAAATTAATTTGGAAAGCCTGTGGGGCCAAGAAGGGGGATGTCGCTATGTTTCCCTTTTCCTTCGGTCCCTTTCTCGGGTTCTGGTCGGCTTTCGAGGCGGCAGCCCAAGCGGGCATCCGCTGTATTCCAGCTGGAGGACAGACGAGCCTGCAGCGCCTGCAAATGATAAACCGCTACCAACCGGATTGGCTCTGCTGTACGCCTACCTACGCCTTGCATCTCTTATCGGTTGCTCAAAAAGAAGGAATCGACCTTTCTAGTGGCCCGGTAAGGCGCATTATCGTAGGCGGGGAGCCGGGGGGTAGCGTGCCGGAAGTGAAGTCCCGCATAGAAGAGGGTTGGGGCGGAGCCAAGTTATTCGATCATCACGGAATGACTGAAGTAGGCCCCGTAACCTATTCAGATCCGGAGCGCCCAGAATTGCTTCGAGCCATCCACGAAACCTACTTTATCGAGGTGCTGGATACGGAATCTGGAAAACCCACCTTGCCAGGGGACGTAGGCGAACTCATTCTTACCACCCTGGGCAGAGCCGCTTCTCCACTTATTCGATATCGTACCGGCGATTTGGTTAAACCGGTACCTGTTGAAGGCGAGGATCCTCGGGCAGTTGCATTCGAGGGAGGCATTCTGGGCCGTTCAGATGATATGGTTGTTGTTCGCGGGGTTAATCTCTATCCTAGCGCCATTGATGCGGTCATTCGTTCGTTCGACGGTATTGGAGAGTATCAAGTCCATATTGATGAAAAGGAATCCATGGTGCAAGTAGCGGTAACAGTAGAAAACCTATCTGCGGCTGGCGATGATGAGCTCGCTAATCAGGTGCAGAAACGAATGCGGGAAGTGTTCGGTTTGAGGATACAGATAGAAATTGGTGAGTCCGGAAGCCTGCCAGCCTTCGAAATGAAGGCCAAACGCTGGAATGTTTCGATCTAAGAGAGTCTCTAAATGAGGAACTTAAGCGCATGATAGAAATCGAGCATCTGATTAAACGGTATCCAGGCCCGACGGGAGACATTACAGTATTAGACGACCTGGAGCTTTCGGTGGCGAAAGGGGAATCCGTAGCCATCGTCGGACCCTCCGGATGTGGCAAGACTACCTTGCTCAATATTCTGGGCACCCTGGACACAGCGACAAGCGGTAGCGTATCCATTGCCGGGCAAGCCCTTGACACGATGAACGACGAAGATCGGATTCGTTTTCGAAATCAGTCCTTGGGATTCGTTTTTCAGCAGCATTTCCTCCTGCCCCAGTGCACGGTGATGGAGAATACCATAATGCCGCGACTCGCAGGGGGTTGGGAAGAGAGCGAGGAAGATACGAGATCTCGAGCGACGTCGCTGCTTGAAGAATTGGGGCTCAAGCACCGAATTGACCACATGCCGTATCAGCTTTCTGGAGGCGAGCGTCTTCGGGCTGCAGTAGCAAGGGCTTTGGTCAATCGTCCATCTATCGTTCTGGCCGACGAGCCAACCGGTTCACTCGATCCCGCTATGGGAGAACAAGTAGCCGACCTATTCGCCAGTTTGAATCAGGAGCACGGGGTGACTTTGGTAACGGTAACTCACAACGAAGCCTTGGCCGACCGGATGGGTACTAAGTACGAGCTGAACAAGGGAAAGCTCGTCAGTCCTTGAGATATGGTGATCAAGAGAAACGTCCAGAAAGTATGGCATTAGTTGATCAAGTATGCGCAAAGGTAGGGCCGACTGTCCCTAGCTTTTTCCGGCTCAAGTTGCGATTCGGCTGCTTAGGGATAAGCAGCCCCACCACAAGGGAATCGGGACCCAGCATATCACTATTAGACGTGTGCTCCCATGCAGCTAAAGTTCCTAGTTAACAGCCTCTGGCACTATAGAAAGTCGCACCTGGGCGTGCTTGCCGGGACGGTTGTGGGCGCCACTGTCCTACTAGGGGCTTTGTTTGCCGGGGATTCCGTTAGTGGGGCCCTCAAGCGGCTCGCTTCGCTGCGAGTTGGGCAAGCGGAGTATTTGCTCACGGTGGGAGACCGATTCGTACGAGAAGACCTTTCCAGCGACCTGGAACGTGGCTTAGGGATCCCAGCGGCGCCTGCATTGATGCTTCGAGGAAGCGCCTCTCGGTCGGATCGAGACTTGCTCGCGCCCAATGTTCAGGCCCTAGGAGTAGATGCCCGATTTTGGAGTTTTTCTCCATCGCCCGATGGAGGCCCGGATTTCGAGAAAGCCAATGCGGTTGCAGTCAATCAGCGACTAGCGGACCGTTTGCAGCTTGAGGTTGGCGATGCGTTTGTGCTTCGCATCGAAAAACCGGGTCTGCTCTCGAGGGATGCGCCGCTATCGGGCAGCAAGGACAACGTCATAGGGATTCGGGTAACGGTGTCGGATATTCGTAGCGACGACCAGTATGGTCGATTCAGCCTGCAGGCAAATCAGATATCGCCATTTACGGTATTCGCCCCCATCGAGTGGATACAGGATCAGATCGAACGAAAAGACCGGGCCAATTTGATTCTCTTGGGCTCGAGAGGAGGTGGCGAGCCGGTTGATGACGGGGAGTTTCTCTCCAGTATTGAGCCCTATTTGACCTTAGAAGATTATGGGCTGTCGACGGTGGATGTGCCGCTGTCGCAATCCACCGAGATTAGCAGCGAGCGGGTTTTCATAGATGAAGCTATTGTCGCCGCCGTTCAGTCGAGCGTGTCCGAGGTTCAACCAGTAATCACTTATTTGGCGAATACCCTTCGCGTGGGCGAAAAGGAAACGCCGTACTCGATGGTGACTGCTGCGGGCCAGAATGCGGCTCCCTTTTTGGGGAGCGATCTGGATTCAAGTGAAGCGACGATAACCAGTTGGCTGGCGGATGATTTGGGGGCTGAAGTAGGCGACTCCTTGGATCTGTCTTACTACGTAATCGATGAATCTAGCGAACTGGTAGAGGAGACGACATCCTACACCATTAGAGCCGTTCTGCCTCACGAAGGTTTGGTAGCGGATCAGCTGTGGATGCCGGATTTCCCTGGCGTAGCCGGTGCGGAAGATTCTGCCGACTGGGATGCCGGAATGCCATTAGATCTGGATAGAATTCGCGAGAAGGACGAGGACTACTGGGACGACTACAAGGGCGCTCCGAAAGCGTTTATCTCCCTGGAAACAGGGGAGCAAGAATGGGCTAACCGTTGGGGAGTATACACCGCTTTGCGTGTCCCGACTGAGGCGCTAGGCAAGGAAGCGTTGAGAGCCTCGGTATTGTCTCAACTGGATCCTAGAATGATTGGGGCCCGAACGCTCCCGTTTCGGAAAACGGCGTTGGATTCGGCAGTGTCGCCAGTGGATATTGGAGGCCTATTCATCAGCATGAGTTTCTTCCTGATCGTCGCGTCGCTGAGCTTAGTGGCCATGCTCTTCAGCTTTTCTATGCAGCAAGTGAATCGGGAAAATGCCTTGCTGGTGTCCTTGGGTATCGGTCCCAAGAGGATCGGTTGGTGGCGGCTGCTCAGTTCATTCATAATTGTTCATGTTGGAACACTGCTGGCATTGCCATTAGCAGCTGGATACACTTGGGGCATCTTGAGATTTCTGGAAACGATCTGGAGCTCAGACTCGACTGGATCCTTGTTCGCGTTCCAGGCCTCTTCTCGAACGATCGCGATTGGGGTATTGGCGAACATGGTTTTGGCCTTAGCCACGATTTGGTACACGCTGCGCAGGCAGAGTAAAACCCAAGCGAGCTTCCGTTTGCAGCAAGGGTCCGAAGAAACTGTTTTGGGGCAAAATCGGAAGCGAGGGCTTTCTCTGATCGTTGGAATTTGCGGTATCGTTTTTGGCGGCGTCACTCTGATCCTATCCCTGCTTCAGATGCTCCCCATCCAAGTAGGCTATTTTCTAGCCGGATTCTGCTGGCTCATTGGAGGTATCGGGATCTGCGCATCGAGGATTGGGTTGGATCGGGGATCTAAAGGATCCGCCATCGATGCCACCCGTGTTGGCCGATTGAACAATGGTCGGCGTCCGATGCGAAGCTTGACCGTGGTCGGCACCTTAGCCTGTGGCGTTTTTCTGGTGGTGTCGGTTGCCGCTTTTAGAAAAGAGAAAGATACGAGTGGCAATGATCCGAAAAACGGATACGGTGGATTCTCATTTTGGGCGGAAACGTCGATTCCCTTGAGCGATCCGGCAGACTACTCGGGACCGGACAATCTCTTCGATGTCGCGTCCGACGAAGCGATCGCGGCAATTCGCATAGGTGAAGGGGATGACGCCAGCTGTTTCAATCTCAATCAAACCGCCAATCCACGCTTGCTGGGGATGTCATCAGACTATTTCCAGGAACGAGGCGCTTTTACCTTTCACTCGATTCGTGAAGGCCTAGACGCTAGCCAAGGTTGGAATTTGTTGAAGGCGGATACGGACTCGGAGGCCATACCAGCCTTTATCGATAGCGCCACGTTGCAGTGGGCTCTGAAGCGAAAGCTAGGCGATCGGCTCACTTACACGGACAGCGCTGGGCGGCCGTTTGAAGTGGAGCTCGTGGGGGCCATAAGCGATACGGTTTTCCAAGGCAGCATTCTTATTGATGAGAGAGCATTGCTGGAAAAGTACCCGCAGCATGAAGGTTACCAGCTTTTCTTGATCGATGATTGGGGAGGCAGTCTGGATCAACGAAGGGCTCAGCTAGAATCCTGGTTGAGCCCCTGGGGAGGACAAGTCGAGATCGCCTACGACCGCCTGCAGGCTTACCATGAAGTAGAGAACACCTACATCGCCATCTTCCATGTTCTGGGAGGTCTCGGTGTCATTCTGGGCAGCGCGGGATTGGGTGTGGTGGTGGCTCGGAATCTCTCTGAGCGCAGGCATGAGTTTGCCTTGCTCGACGCCATAGGTATTCCCAGCACGGTTCGAAAGAAAATCGTTTTTTCGGAGTTGCGTTCGCTTGTCGGCTGGGGCGTTGGTGTAGGGCTGTGCGCGGCAGTTGTATCCATCATCCCTTCCATGAGCCATCTAGGAGTGGCCGCGCCGGTGTTTAATCTTTCACTGCTGATCGTAGCCATCCTGCTCAATGCCGCTTTCTGGTCCTACATCGGCTACCGCGGTAACGCCCCCGTAGTCGCTGACCTGCAGCGAGACTTCGAGTCTTAGGATCAACTAGGGCCAAGATAATCGGGTATTCATTTCGGGCCGAACCGTAGCCGACCTGGAAGGCCAGATAGAGATCGGAGATGTCAATCGTCCAGGTGGTTCTGGAACAAGACAATCAATAGTGTAATTTTAATCTATGTGGCCGTTCGGTGATCGGCCGCTACCTTTCGTGTAACAATAGAGATTACGATGTATCTATCAATACATTACAATATGGATAAAATTTAGCGCCAACCTGCTCCCGCGGCTGCGGGATCCAGCGAATTGGCGAAGCTGATGAGCGATGTTAAAACAATTCTCAAATTATCCTTAATCTTTCCGGGATAGGCTATTGCCATTCCCGATGCGCCCTTCTACACCGGTTTTATGTCATCGGAAAATGTATTTGAACGTCTCTATTCGCTGAAAGGCAAGCGGGCTCTGGTCACTGGCGCAAGCAGCGGAATTGGCCAGGCAATCGCAACCTGCTACGCGGAAGCGGGGGCGACGGTAGGCGTGCATGGGACCAATGAGCAGAAGATTGCCGATACCGTTCAGTCGATTACTGACCGTGGCGGAACCGCGATTCCACTGAAACAGCCGCTTGCCAGTAAAGCTGATTCGGAAGCCCTGATTGCCCAGGCTGTAGAAAAACTCGGTGGAATCGACATACTGGTCAACAATGCTGGCACCAATCGGCGAGAGCCTGCGGTTGACGTGACAGAAGAGAATTTCGAAGCCATCATGTCAGTCAATCTCGACTGCGTATTCTGGCTCTGCCAAGCGGCTTATCCGCACTTGAAGAATTCAGAATGTGGCAAAGTTCTGAATACAGGATCGTTAACGACCCTGACGGGTATAGGAGGTATTTCGGTTTACGGGATGACCAAAGCGGCGGTTGGTCAATTGACGCAAACCTTGGCGCTGGAATGGGCCAAAGATAACATATGCGTGAATTGCCTGGCTCCCGGATTTATTCGCACCCCATTGACGGAAGCGGGCCTGTTCAGCGATCCTCAAAAAGTCGCTTTTTTGGACGACCGTATTCCCATGAAACGAGGTGGCGTGCCGGAAGAGCTAACCGGTATGGCATTATTTCTGGTGGGGCCAGGATCTTCTTACACGACGGGACAAACGTTCGCGGTGGATGGCGGATTTCTGGCCGGCGGATCTTGGCTAGATCGAGAGTAGTTCATCAGTAGCTCAGCACTTTAGCCCGAGCAATATTAGATGCCACTAAACGAGGGCACGGGCCAAAGTATTACGCTACCTAATTATTTGGATACGTAAAGGCAGACGGCCTTGCCTTGGTTATTGCGGATGAAGAGTTTTCCATCGGCGTAGGCAGGGGGCGCCCAGCTGGTTCCCAGAACAGCATGATGCCGGCCCAATTCCTTAAACTCGTTTCCGGCATCCTCTCCCAAAATGACGTGTCCGGAATCCGTGAATACGAGGATCTTGTCTCCTATGGCAATGGGATTGCCTAAGTCGCCGGGAACGTCGTATTCCCAATGCGTTTTCCCGGATTCGAAATCGATCGCCACGAGATCACCGGGCTTTCCGTCTCCCCCGTAGTGGGCAATGACGCGATCGTTGATCCGCAGACTCGTTTGGACTTTGAGGCCTCGTTCGCGATCACGGTGGATGATCTCCGGTTCCGGTTGGGTAATATCGATAACCGCGTAACCTTGGCCGTAGCCGGAGCCCAAGTAGAATTTTCCGTCAAGGTAGTGCGGATTGGTAGCATTGACTCCGTAACTGGTTCGCCAAGGAAACCGGAATACCGGTTCACCGGGGTTTTGCAAATCGTAGGCGGCCAGCGCCTTCTTGTGGAAAACGGCTGCGTAGTCAGTGCCATCACGCTCATAGAGCACGGGTGTGGAGTAGCCCGACTCTTCTTCGCCAGCAGCCCAAACTTTCTTCCCGGTCAGTTTATTGAGGGCGACGAGAGAACCTTTCTTAGAGCCTGGATCGATCAGCAGGAGTTCTCCGTAGACGACTGGCGAAGCGGCCCAACCCCAGCTTTGCCGTTTTCCGTTAAAGTCTTTGCTGTAATCCCGCTGCCAAAGAACGTCTCCGTTGTCGCTGTTGAAGCAGAAGAGCTTTCCTTGCTTGGAAACCGTGTAGACGCGATCGCCATCGATTGTCGGGGTGGATGACGTGCCTCCTGTATAATACTTTGCTCCTTTGGGCTCATCATAAGTGTACTTCCAGATGACCTTGCCACTCTCGCTGTCGAAGCACCAAACGGTATCTTCGTTGTTTAGATTTCCGAGTGTGAAAACTTTTTCTCCGGCTATGGCGAAGGACGAGCAGCCCAGCCCAATTTGGCGGCTCCAGAGGGCTTTGGGCGGCTTCGATGTCCAGTCAGTGTTGAATGCATCGTCTTGGGCGATGATTCCATTTCCGTTCGGGCCCAGGAATCGGGGCCAATCCGCCTGAGTTGTCTGCAATCCGATAGCGGCAATAGATACAAGGCTGAGGAAAAATTTAGTGCGGTTCATAGCGTTTAACCTTCTGAAATGGGTTCCGTTGGTCTGAGAGCAAGGCAACGCAAAAGTTCCGGGATTTCGAGCCTAATTGCGTTTCTTGTTTGTGAATGTACCCTCGGATCGCGGTAGGCTTGTTGGTCCTCAAATAGCTGCAACAAAGCGCTCCTATTCCGACCGACTAGAGACAGTCAGCCCTACCATAATACCTCTCAGTTTATGTCAGATTTAATTCTAACTATAAACTGCTTACCGCTTGAAGAGATTCATAGGTTCGCAAGTAGGCGGCGTTTTCTGTAAATAAGGGAGTGCTTCGGTAGGGCCCGACGGAGTGGCGAGCGATTTCCTCGAATTTCTTGCCGGGTTTGAAAATCACCATATGGCCGTCATCGATGCCTAGATAGATTTTACCGCCGGCGAGGGTCATGCTAGGATAGGCCGTGCCTCGGGCTCCCTTGATCTCGTGGGTGTAAACGATCTTGCCGGTTTTAGCCTCGAGAACTGTTATCTTGTTTTCACGGGTTACTATGTAAACCAGACCATCATGAATGAGGGGGGAGGCGTAGTAGCGGTCGTTTTCCACCTCTGTATGCCAGGCTAGCTCCAAACCTTTTTTATTGAACGTATCCAATGATTTGGGAATGCGATAGGCGTAGGCATCGCCGTTGGCTTTCTCGACGCCGCTAACGGCATAGATGAGATCGCCCACCACGGCTGGAGAATTGAAGATCGACCAGTCGCGAGTGGCATGGAGAAAGACCAAGCCCTCTTGGATGACCTTCCCATCGGAAACCCGGATGACTTCTCCACGAGGCGTAAAGAGGAATGATTTACCTTCAATCTGGAAAGGAGCAGGGGTGCCGAACACGACTTCCGAAGGAGCTCTCCATATTTCGTCCCCATTCTTTGGATTCAAAGCAATATAGTCATCGAATCGCACGATGAGCTTCCCATCCACGATTTGCGGCATAGTGGCCCCTCCCCAGCGGTGGTCAGGATGCTCGATGAATTTCGACCAGAGCCGATTGCCATCCAGATCGTAGGCGACGACGACGCCGAGTCCGAAAACGGCATAGAGTCGTTTCCCATCATAGTAGGGAGTGTAAGAGCTATAGCCGTTAGTATTGTGGGCGGGTGGCTTGACGAATTGGCGAAATTCGGGATCTCCCATCAGAGCTGCTGATTCAGCGTCGAGTGACTCGCGCTCTTGGTACATGCCCTCGAGACGCTCCTTAATCTCTGTGTTGTCCGGATCGCGGTCGAGTGTCCTTTCAAGCCGGCGCGTATCGCTCCGCAATTTTTGCAAGCTACGTTCGACATCGGCGATACGGGCCTTGTGGGCTTGGAGGGCTTCGCGCTTTTGTTCACTCAGATCGTTGAGCTCCATGAGGTCGTTGGAGCGTTCCCAAATAATTTTGCCGGTATCGCGGTCCGCGCAAATGAGTAGGGCGGGTTCTGCAGTGAAAATGATACGATCGCTAACAAGAATAGGCGTTCCATTGCTCTTGGATGGTAGGGGTGTTTCGAAAAGCAGCTTTGATTCCCACTCGGTTGGAGCGTTGGCTGTGTCGTAAACGCCATTGCGGGTGGTCCTCCAAGATGGGAGGTCGGCTTTAAGAACGGGGCCCAGGGTCAGAAGTGCCAGGGCAAGGATCGGCGTCTCTATTTTCATATCGTTTGTCTGAATACTCGGCTTTATTGGTTGAGTCACTCACATACGGAAATGGATGTGAAATGTAACGAATTGTCCTTTTTCGTTGTTTGAGTGGGAAAATCCCTTCAACTACACCACTTTCTACAACCTATTCTCTATAATGCTCAAAAATTTGACGTTTTTCGCTGCATTTTCCTGTGGCTGCACTGCGGTTTTGGCCCAAAGCGGCTCTGGGGAACTAGATATTTACGAATTATCTCCCATCCGGGTAATTGCGGGTGACTCCCTGTCGGAGAAAGCAGGACCGACTAGCGCATTCACCACGGGAGCGGTGGATTTGTACCAAATGCAATCGGTCCAGGAGACGACGGGATTGGTGCCCAATCTCTTTGTCGCTTCGAGCGAGACTCGAGGTTATGGTGATTCCATTCTTATGCGTGGCATGGGTAATACGCTCTTTTTCAGCCCGGCTGGCGTAGCTCAGTATATTGATGACGTGCCTTCAGGGGACGTGTTTACCTACTCTTCGGAGCTGCTTTCCGGTAATGCCCTGACAGTTCACCGTGGAGGAAAAGGAACGGTTTTCGGACGCAATGGACCTGCGGGAGTGATTGAGATTAATAGCTTGAAGCCCATGCAGGATCAGCGCGTAGAAGTGGGCTTGGAAGCAGGGTCATTCGACAGGCTCGCTTTCCGAGCCAACGTGTCTGGGCCCATTTCTGGATCTGACGTCGCCCACAGCCTGACAGTTTATCACAATGAGCGAGATGGCTACATCACGAACGCTTCATTAGGTCGGGAGACCGATACTCGAGAAGCGCGCGGCGCTCATTACAGCCTCTTTTTCTCGCCCGGTGAATGGAATGCCCGGGTCAAACTCGTCAAAGAAGATATCAATGATGGGAGCCAGCGCTTATCTTCTCTATTCAGCCCGGACCCCTTCGCAGTTGGTTCGGATCTGGAAGGCGAAACGCAAATCGAGCGGGGCCAGATTTCTCTGCATCTGGACCGAGAATTGGGATCGGGCGTTTTCAAATCGATAACCGCTCTTCAAGACTGGGAGCTCGATCCATCAACGGTCGACCTAGACCTCAGCCCGGACCCGATTTCGACCTCCTGGATCCAGCAGGACCAAAGTCTGTTGACTCAGGAGTTTCGCTGGGAATCCGATGAACAGGGCAATCCAGTCGATTGGAGAGTAGGGCTCTTTTTCATGGATAAGGATACGAGCGGCGATACGACTCGCGTTTTCCCGGCTCCACCATTTTTCCCAGTTTTTACAGAAGATACGACCTTTTCTATCGATGAGCAGGAGATCGCGGCCTATGGACACGCGTTTTTCAATATTTCTGAAGAGTTCGTTATCGATGTCGGCGTTCGCGCTCAAGAAACGGATACGTCAATCGATCGATCCAAGACGTCCCCTGTCGGCGTTGCCCCCGTTCTCGACGATCAATCCAATACCTACCTCTCAGCAAGCGCCGGATTCGATTTTAATCTGAGCGAATACGTTTCCATTTTCGGACGCTCTGCAACAGGATTCAAGCCACGAGGCTACAGCGCATTTATAAATGACCCGTCGATGGCGGCATTCGCGGACGAGTCCTCCTGGTCTAATGAGATAGGTTTCGCTTTCGCGGCAATTGACGATACGGTTGAGCTGCGGATTACCGGATTCGATATAAGTATTGATGATTACCAGTTAGAGCGTTCCGTTCCTGAATCTACCGATTATTTGGTAATCAACGCCGACAAAGTTTCCTCTCAAGGAGTCGAATCCGAAATCGTTTGGCGCCCAGTTCCCAGCTTCGTTCTCGAAGGAGGGCTCGGCTTCAACGATGTTACCTTCGATCGTCACATTGATCCCTTCAGTGGAGCGGATTTAGGAGGATTGGAAGTGCCGTTCACACCGGAATACACCATTCGCGGATCAGCGCGCTATAGCTTTGAAAACGGTTTCTTTCTACAAGGTACTTTTCGCAGCATAGGGGAAACTTTCTTCGACGAATCGAATGCTGGTCTATTTCGTGAAGGCGGTTACGAAGTTTATGACGCTCAAATCGGCTTCCGAAACGAGCAATTTACGGTCGTCGTTTACGGTGAAAACCTAGGTGACGAGTTTTACTACACCTTCATTAACCCGCAAATCTTCGCGGGTACGCCTGGCGACCCAGAGTCCTACGGCGTGCGCCTGGATTGGCGGTTTTAGTTAAGGCTAAAGGAGTAAGGCGTAAGGTTTAATTTTTCCTTTCGTAATGCGGAGCGTCAGCTCGCGTTTTCGGTTTCAGCAGTAGCACAGGCATCTTGCCTGTGTACTTTCCATCGGACACAGGCTGGAAGCCTGTGCTACCTTGCGCGCGCTAAAGCATCGCGCTACGCGCTACCCTTTGCTCAGGCAGTATAGGTGCTCGCCGGTGCGGATGAAGATCTGGTCTCCGGCGGCAGCTGGGGATGAAAGTGTGTAGCTATCATCGAGGGAACTGGCACCCAGTAGCTTGTATTCAGAACCGGCTTGGACGACGGCCACTTCGGCGGTTTCGCTGACCAAGTAGAGCTTTCCGTCAGCTAAGAGTGGGGACGAGCTGACGCGGCCGATTCCGGTTTCTTCCGGACCCCAAATCGTGGCGCCTGTTTGGGCATCGAAGCAGGAAACCTGGCCGAAGTCGTTGAGGACATAAAAGTAGGTGCCATCGGAGATGGGAGTGGGAACATCGGGTCCCGCCCGATCTTCCATCTTCCAGGCCAAATGCGATTCCGTGACATCGCCTTTTCCGTCAACTTTGATTGCCAATAGTGGGGTTTTTCTAGAGGGCGCGTACACGATTCCGTTCGCCGCCACAGGCGATGCAATGATGCGATAGTTCCGAGAGTTTTCAGGGTTCAAGCCTCCTGAGCGCCAGATTTCATTACCGGAATTTGGATCATGGCTGGTCACATAAGCGCCACCAGATACAACGATTTGGGTTTTTCCATTTACCTCCACGGGAATGGGAGTCGTGTAAGCATCTTTTGATTCGTAGGGAGCGTCAGTGGGTCGATCTACTTTCCAAAGCTCTTTTCCAGTAGCGCCATCGAGAGCGACAACGTATCCAGGAGCATCGGTATTCTGACCCCGGACGACTCCGAATATGAGCATTTCGTTGTAGAGCAGAGGCGATGAGGCAAAGCCCCAATTCAGCCCGAATTCGCCGTACAATTCCTCAAGGTCTTTCTGCCAAAGTTTGCGCCCATCGATAGTGTAGGCAGCCACTACGCCATTGCCAGTAGTCGCCCAAACATGTTTTCCGTCGCTAACCGGTGAGGGGGAGCTGTTGTTTTGCTTTCGCTTCAGCTCGTTGCCTTGGTCGATTTGGGCTCTCCAAAGTTCGGCTCCGCTATCCCTAGAAAGGCAAAGCATCAACAGCTGATCTCCTCCGGGTCCGTCCACAGCAGCTGGGGAGCCGCCCCGCCTTGGTCGCTGTCCACCTTGGCCTCTCTGACCAGGCCCCCGATTTCCGGGACCTCTTCTGGGAGGGGCTTGGACTTGTTTCGGCTCCGGAGAAGCTTGCTTGACCTGTACAGATGGCGACATGACGAACACCCGGTCTCCGACGACAATCGGGGTCGATCCGCTCCAGGCCGGCATTTTGACTTTCCAGGCTACGTTGCTGTCCTCGCTCCAGGATGTCGGAAGATTCTTAGCGGTAGATATTCCGGTTCCTTCTGGGCCTCGCCATTGGGGCCAATCGGCGAGAGCCGTCGAAGCAGTGATAGCAGTTGATAGAAGTAAGATGCGATTTATCGATTTCATGGCGGATGTTGTGGCTCGAATGGCTAGTATTGGTTGAGCGATTTATCGCTCTAGAATGCCGCGGTTCACGAGATTGTTAAGACGACGGGCGACGGATTCCAAACCATCGCAAACCGCTTCAGTGTAGGTGCGACCATCGGTGGTATCGATCCCGTGGCGAGGATCCGCCTCGCGTAGGCCAGCCAGGGCGGGATCCTCATGGTGGAAAAGCTCTACCAGAACGATTTCCAATTTGCCGGTTGCCGCGCAAGCGGTGAGCAAATTGCCGACCCAGCCATCGTCGGTGGATAGGCATCCGCGGGTCGTCTTTGCGGAAGCGTGGAACATGCTGAAACCATCCTCCCGGCCCATCTCTTCGATAACGGCGGCATTCTCTTCCATGCTCAGATCGGAGTCGCCGCAGTGGGCAGCGTCTACGAGCACTTTGAAAAACGGCTGTCCTATCGCTTCATTAGCGGCCTTGGTCACTGTCCAAGCTTTGCGAATGTCGGTGAACGTCTTAAACTCGATGCCGCGTAGGAACTCGAAGTGCCAGGCTTTGATACAGCTATTCAGTACGTCGGCCTCGCGGCAAACTCGTGTGTGCAGTTTCACGAGTTGAGCGACTGCATCATCGAAATCCTTGCCGGTGAGCTCTTGTTTATCGGGCTGCATCCATTCCTCGAGAGACGTGGATGAAACGTGCTCGATACCGTGCTTCTTGGCAGCTTCCAAACCCGCCAGTAATCCCGGAGCGATCTTGTCTTCGTCTGCGGGGTCCATCGGATTGCCGCCTGCGACCATCATGATGACATGAGGGGTGAGACCCAGATCCTTGAACCCGGCGAGCATCTCGCTCAGATCATCCTCATCAGCTCCGGGGAACAAAGCAGTCTGTGAGCAATTCGGGCGGACTTTGGATTGTTCGTTTACGCGTTCCAATTCCGCATTGACCAGCAGCCGTCCGTCCTCCCCTCGTGGGAGCTTTCCATTCTCGTCGGGCACGAGCCCGCCGACGAACTTGATGTGAGTCGGAACGATTCCGAATTGGACCTTGGGTTTCAGTTCTATCGTAGCCATAAATTCGAGGTAGGGTTCGCTTTGAAAACGTTTGGGAAGGTAATGCGCCCCACGAGGCCTTGAAAAGCTAATTCAATAGGCTGCGCAGGGAATTTCTCGTTGGAGCAATTGTCAGCGCGGGAATGTAACGGATTCAAACTTTGCAAATTGCCGGTCAATTGGATTGAGTTTGGGTCATTAGTGATATGAACGGTTTCTCGATGCGCGTATTCAGAATTCCCCTTTTGCGGGCAACGTCATGGCTACTTGGCGGCTTGGCAGTTGGGCTAGGCCAGGATGACAGCCCTCAAGGTCGAGCTCGATTCGAATCGGGTGTGGATACAGATGCCAAACCGTGGACGCATCTGAACTTCCTCAACGATCCGGAACAATTCCAATTCGCTATCGTCAGCGACCGTACGGGTAGTCCACGAGCCGGAGTCTTCGAAGACGCGGTTCGCAAGCTAAACTGGTTGCGACCCGAATTCGTGATGAGCGTGGGGGACCTAATCCAAGGTACGTCTGCGAACGGAGATACCAACGCGGCCGAATGGGATGAATTCATGGGCTGGGTAGACCAGCTGGAGATGCCCTTCTTTTTCCTCGCAGGGAACCATGACATTCAGGCCAAGTGGGTCGATGGAAGAGTGCCGTACGAAGTAATGCGATCCCAATGGGAAGAACGTTTCGGCACGACGTATTACTACTACAAATACAAGGGAGCTTTAATTGTCGCCTTGTTTTCGAACGATGGAATCGAGCGGCATATTAGTCCAGAGCAAGTAAGCTATTTCAAAGGCATATTGGCCGACAATCAGGATGCTCGTTGGACCTTCGTATTTCTGCACCATCCGCTTTGGGCATCTCCGCACGACAGCAACATTCACGAATTCGAGGACCTGCTCCAGGATCGCGACTACACCGTATTCGCGGGACATCAGCACATGTATCGGCATTTCGAGCGCAAAGATCGAAGTTACTATGTACTGGCAACTACTGGTGGCGGCAGCCCTTTGCGGGGAAATGATTTCGGCGAGTTCGACCATATCACCTGGGTAACGATGACGAATGAAGGTCCAGTATTGGCCAATATCCGTTTGGACGGGATCCTTCCAGATGATGTAGCGGGCGACGATGTAGCCTACTATTCTTACCTGCTTACCATGAGCGCGGAAGTGGATACAAACGTGATCCTCGAAGAGCGAGATGGGAAGTTAGGGGAGGGCGTGGCCTATCTGACTTTCTGGAATCGCTCGCCCCATGCTATAGCTTACCGAGGATCGTTTTCCCACAGTCATCATGCCCATACTAGGCCGGGCAATCTCGAAGTCGCCTTGAAGCCGGGCGCTAGTAAAACGGTGGCCGTCGACATAGAGCCCATGGCTGCCTTCGCCAGCGACGACCGGGTCTTTCTCGAGTTCGATGGCTGGGTTTCTTTCGATGAGCCCGGTTTGCCAGGGCTCGAAATTTCGGGAAAGCACGCTATCGAGCTCAAGAATCGGAAGATAGAATTGGCTGCTCAGGAGTCGCTGGTTTTCTACGACAGCATCGAGTTTGATTTCGCCATCTCCCCGGATATTGGGGAGATTCGCTACACTCTGGATGGCTCGAAACCCGATCGAAGCTCGAGTATCTACACCGCTCCAATATCGATAGATCGAAATGCCACGTTAAAGGCTCGACTATTCGCGTCAAACGGCACGCCCAGCGAGGTAGACACGGTAAGTTTCCAAGAAATCGAGCCCAGCCAAGGGCTGATATGCGAGTATTACGAATATGGTGACAATCGTTCGCTGCGCTATGCCTTGCCGGATTTTTCCCTCATGGCTCCGACGACATCCAAAGCAGTTTGGAAAATCGATCCGGAATCCGATTCTAGGCGCGAAGAAAGCTTTGGCCTGGTTTATAAGGGATTCATCGATTTGCCTGAATCAGGAGACTACATTTTTCACTTGGAGTCCGATGATGGCGCGAGACTCCTGATCGATGGAAGGACCGTGGTTGACGACCCTAGGAAACACCCATTTCGGGAAGTGAGCGGGGAGATCAGACTGGAAAAAGGGCGGCATTCATTCGAGCTGCAGTATTTCCAGCACAAGCAGAAGATGCGTTTGGGGCTCGAGCACACCTTGCCGAGCGGAAAGCGGCGACCTGTGTCTACTGAAAGCTATTCTTTTGGAAATTAGCGAGATTCTGCGAGTATAATGCGGGGATCTCAGCTGAGTATTGGATTGCCCAATCTTCGTTTACTGTTTTTCTAAGAGCTAGAATAATCGGAGATCAGCCCTATGAGTGACGCGTCTAAAGAATCGAATCCCTTGGAAAATATCGAGCAGTGGGAAGATTTCGTAGAAACGGCAACCTATCCGGAGCCGGAGCATAAGAAGCGAGAAGACTATCGCAATTATGATGACCCCGCCCGGGATTGCGTTCGCGAATTCTATCGCCTCAACCATAAGCACCAGACCTTCGATTTCGTCATGAAGAAACGGGAGGAGTTTCTGGGGGAGCGTCGGGAGCGCAAGGAATTGACCATTATCGAATCTATCGAGCTATTGAATACGCTCGTAGACGATTCCGATCCGGATATCGATTTGCCGCAAATCCAGCATCTCTTGCAGACTTCCGAATCTATCCGGGCTCGCGGATGCGATGATTGGTTCGTCCTAGTGGGGCTGATACACGATTTAGGAAAATTGCTTTGCGTGTTTGGAGAGCAGCAATGGGCAGTAGTGGGCGATACCTTTCCAGTCGGGTGCCAGTTTAGCGATAAGATAGTCTATCCGGAATTTTTCGCGGACAATCCCGATTCTCAAGACCCTCGCTACAATACGAAACTGGGGATCTACGAAGAAGGTTGCGGCTTGAGAAACGTCTACATGTCTTGGGGGCACGACGAGTACATGTATCAGCGGGTTAAGGACTATTTGCCGGATCCTGGACTTTACATGATTCGCTACCATTCTTTTTATGCCTGGCATCGAGAAGGTGAATACGAGTACTTGCTCGATGATCACGACCGAGCTATGCTCCCTTGGGTAAAGCGATTCAATCCATTCGACCTTTACACGAAGAGCCCGAAAGAGCCCGTCTGGAGCGAGCTGCGGCCCTACTACGAAGACCTCATCGCCAAATACCTGCCGCCCACATTGAAGTGGTAGGTTCTAGATATTTGGCCTATCGCTTTTCCTTGGCGTAGATTGAGACTTTGGTTTCCCGGTCGCCAATTATTTCCTTGGCCCGCTTGAGGGCCTTGGCTGTGGCGAGGGTGGGATTGGATTCTTCGTCGGGAAACAGGTTTCTGGGTTTAATTATATCCACCAGGCCCGAGTTATTGAGAATGCGCATGGTATCGGGGCGAACTTCGCTGACCAGGAGAATGCGGTCCCGTTCGTTCATGTATTTAATCAGCTCCTCGAGGGCCATGCAGTTAGTAGCATCGAGATTATGAGCGTTGCGCAGTTTCATGATAACTACTTTCAGGTTTTCGGCATCGCTGACGCGCCGCATTTGATCACGGAAAAGCTCGGCTGCTCCGAAGAAAAGCTCTCCTTCGACGTGAACGATGGATACTTCGAGATCCCCGCGTTCTTCTCTCTTGTTTAGCTTCCCGAGCTGGCCTTCCTTGTCGAATGCGTATTCCACGATTTCCGGATTGGCTACCTTTTTTATGAATAAGGCGATGGAACAGGCGGTCCCCACGTATATGGCGAAGTCGAGGGCGAAGACCAGTCCGGTGAGGAAAGTGACAAAGAAAGTGATGCTATCGGATTTAGTCGTCTTGGTGACCATGCGTAGCTGATGAGCGTTGATCAGAGATATCCCGATGACGACAACGACGACTGCAAGCGACGCGCATGGAATGTATCCAATCAATGGAGCTAAGACGAAGGCTCCGGCTAACACGATAAGACCTGAAAGCAGGCTGGAGATAGGCGTTTTAGCCCCGCTGCTTGAATTTAGTTGAGAGCGAGTAAGCGATCCCGATGCGGCCATACCCGAAAAGAGTCCGCAGGCGATATTGGCCATTCCTGAACTGAGCATCTCTTGATTGCTGTCCAAGCGATCTCCTTCTCGGGCAGCCAAGGATTTTCCGATCGAGTTCCCTTCCAGAACGCAAAGGAGAGCGATAGCCATGGCTGGAGTAAGCAGCAGATTGACCGAGTCAAAGTCTACTTCGGGCAGGGAGAGTCCCCAGCCAGCTAAGTTCAAGCTGGGCATCAAGGCTACGTGCAAATCCGGAGAAAATTTTTGGGCTACGAATGCGATAGCCGATGAAAGCGTTAGCGTGAGAGCGACATTTGGAAGTTCTCGCGCGTAGCGTTTCAGCCCGAGGTAGATTAGCGCTGTGACTACGCTGAGACCAAGAGTGGGGAGATGCGTGTTGATCAGCCCGTTAATTGTCTGGCTGGCGACTTCGAAGAAAGTAGTTGATGGAGCATCGGCCGGGAACTCGAAGCCAAGAGCCTTTTTGATTTGATTAGCAATGATGAGGGCGGCGGCAGCGGTTATATACCCGGTTATGACCGAGCGGGAGATATATTGGATCAAGGTGGCGATTCGCAAGTAGGCTCCGACCACCAAGAGCAAGCCTACCATTACGAGAAGAAGGGACAGGTGTTCTACCGCTTTGTCTCCAGACAGCCCGATTGCCGCGAACGAGCTCATGACCATTACCGAAGTGGCATTCGTGGGCCCTAGGACAATGAAACGCGAACCGGCGAACAACATCCCGACGATGGAGGCGACCGCAGATCCGAAAAGGCCGTAGGACAGGGGAAGTCCGGCGATAACTGCGTAGGCCATGCCCTGCGGGAAGGCTAGCAGGGCTACGTTGAGAGCAGCCCGAGAATCCGCGGTTAGGTGGGAGGCGCTGTAGCCCGCGGTGGTTTTCCGCAGGGGAAAGAGATCGAGTGATCTCGTCAGCTTCCATCTTTTGCCGTTCTTCGATTGAGGAGAGGCTTCTGCCATATTGAGCGTGCAACGATCTCGAGTTACCCAGAGTAAATCCAGCTAATAGTTTGGATTGATAGAAACGCGATATTCGCTCGCGTCGACGTCCTGAATAGGATTTGGGATAGAGTCGAATGACTGCTAAGCCAGGCCCCTATCAACCGGACAATCTCCGCCATCGTCTCTACCTGTTTCTGGGAAATAACAAGGCGATCTTGCGGCGGGTAAAGCATCCTGACGGCAAAGAACATTTGGAGGGTCTTGGAGACTGGAAGCCCTTGGCTTTGGAACTTATAGAATCGGATGGCGGTAGTCCCGTGGCGATTGGCAGCGTTGAAGGGGAGGTTCAGCTTTATTTTGCCAACATGGAGCGCTATGACGTTCCCAGGCAACTTGCTGATGCGGGATTTGACGCTTATGCCATCGGTAGCTTCTCTTCTCAGGAACTCTCTCCAGGTCTGTCACGTGAGCTCGCCAGCGATTTGCCGATGATCCGATCGAAGGCCAGTCGCATTCCCTATTTGAGGTTCAAAGGGACTGACTACATCTACCGTTTTCGGACAGAGAAGCAGAGGAACCGGGATGTCTATCACATCGATGACAATTCCTTGGCTCTATATCATAGTGAGCTTTGCCAAGCTATCAAAACGGTTAAGCGATCCAAAGAGCGATCGGCGTCGACTCCGGCTAGTTTGGATTTCGGAGCTGTCGAGTATTTGCTGCCCAGCCACTTCGGTTTCTGCCTGGGTGTGCAAAACGCTATAGAAAGGGCCTATGAAACAATCGCTTCGAATCCAGGGCGACGGGTTTTCATGTTGAGCGAGCTGATACACAATCCCTTCGTCAACGAGGATTTGAAAAAGCGAGGGCTTCTGTATTTGCAGAGCGACAAAGGAAAAGCGGTGATAGACCCGGGTTCGGGCAAGCCCCATTGGGACACGCTTAGCGATCAAGACATCGTGATTATACCAGCTTTTGGAGCTCGCGACGAGGACAAGGTGAGATTAATCGAAAAGGGTCTCCCTTTGAACGCGTATGATGCGACGTGTATGCTCGTCGAAAAAGTTTGGAAAGCGGCGAAACGGTTTGGCGAGCAGGGTTACACTGTGGTGATTCATGGAAAGGCGGAGCATGAAGAGACGAAAGCGACGTTTTCCAATAGCGTAAAACACGCCCCCTCGATTATCGTTCGAGATATGCAGGAAGCCGAACAGCTGGCTTCCGTGATTTCCGAAAAAGATTCAGGCCAGCGAAAGCGTCTGTTCCAGCCATTTGCCAAGACCTGCAGCCAAAATTTCGATACAGATCGAGATCTATCTAAATTGGCCATCGTCAATCAGACGACCTTGTTGCGAAACGAAACGCTGCGAATAATCGAACGACTCGAAGAGGCATTGCGTGAACGTTACGGCGCGGCCCATATCGAAGAGCACATGGCAATGAGCAGTAAAGGCGACACGCTTTGCTACGCGACCCAGGTAAATCAAGACGCCTTGTCAGCGGCAATCAATCAAGGGGCGGATGTGGCCATTGTTGTTGGTGGCCGAAACAGCTCGAACACCTATCAGCTTTATCGACTTTGCCAGGAAGCCTTCGGTGATCGCGCATTCTACATCCAGTCGGAGGCCAATATTCTGTCTCATGATCGGATCGAGCATTTCGAGTTTCCCTACGACCCCAAGAATCCCAAACAAGGTGGTTTGGAGACGCGCTCTTTTCTGCCAGAAAACAAGAGGCGACTGAGGATTCTTTTGACGGGGGGAGCCTCCTGCCCGGATGGATTGCTCCAGCAGGTCATCATGAAAATCAATGGCTATTTCGATGCCGGAGAACTCCGCTGTATTGAGGATGTGATTACAAATATTAATCGGTAGACAAGCATTTTTCCGTTGCCAAGGCGGATCGGATTGATTTGCAAATTCTCATGCCGATCTACGAATTCTATTGTAAGGAAAACAATACGATCTACTCGTTTCTGGCGAAATCGCTGGCCTATAAGGATGCTGTGCCGAAGTGCCCGGAAAATGCTGCGTTTACCATGGAAAAGCAGGTATCCGGTTTCGCGTTTGTCGGGAAAGCCAAGGACCCGTCGGAGGAGGGCCCCATGGAAGGCATGGACGACGCCAAGATGGAACGCATGATGGCCGAACTGGAAAAGGATATGTCGGGATTCGATGAAGACAATCCCGACCCGAAGCAAATGGCCCACGTTATGAGAAAAATGGCGTCCTTGACCGGCGAGAAACTGCCCGGAGAAATGGAAGAGATGGTTGCCCGTTTGGAGGCGGGTGAAGATCCCGAGCAATTGGAAGATGAATTTGGCGATGCTCTCGGCGACTTGGGAGACGATATAGAAGGCGAGGAAGGCGGGCGTCTCAAAAAACTGAAGCAGCGTCTAATGGGGCCAAAACGGGATCCCGAGCTTTACGATATGGCCGCGTTTTGCGATTAGGCATCGCTATTGCGAATGGACGGCTAGAATCGGTTTTCTGGTCCCTTCACATTACCGTCCCCGGAAAGGAGGATGGCGATCGGACGCGTTTGCGGGAAATGGGACAGAATGATTACCGCGATTACGGTGATTGGAACACAGAGGAACATGCCAGGGATTCCCCACAGCGTGCCCCAAAGCCCGAGCGACAACAGTATCACCAAGGGACTTAGATTTAAGGAGCTTCCCAGAAGCCGCGGTTCGAGAAAGCTCCCGATCATCATCTGAGTGGCCGTTATCCCCCCGATAACGGAAATGATCGGCAAAGGGCTGTCGAATTGGATCAAAGCGAGTAAAGAGGGAAAAGCGGTTGCCAGGATCGAGCCGATTGTGGGGATGTAGTTGAAAAAGAAGATAAGCATTCCCCAGAAGGTAGCGAAATCGAGACCTACAGCAGCCATGATTCCCCAACTGACAAAGCCCGTGGTCAGGCTCGTGAAGGTTTTTACGCCGATGTAGGTGCGGGTATCCTTGTCGATCTCCTCTATGATCTTCGCGACTTCGCTCTCGTGAAGATTTCCGGCGGTGATGGCTTTGATTTTGGGACTGAAACTACGTTGCTCGAGGAAAAGGAAAATAACGTATATGCTGATCAATCCAGCACTCCCAGCCAGCGTACCCAATGCGGCCGCCACATCGCGCACGACGTTGGCGAAGTCGAATTGGCCAACGAATTCTCTAATTGGCGGCGGTTCATCAAACGGAAACCAGCTGTACACTTTGTCGATCAACGGCCCGATCTTAGCCTGATACTGTGGAGCAACTCGAACGACGGCGCTTACGTTTTGGGTTATCAGATTGAAAAAGACACTCAGAATGCCAACTATGATCGCGACCGAGGCCATGTATCGAAAGGGAGCAGGTAGACTTTTCCCGCGAACCTTCAGTTTCCGTATTGCGAAGGACAGCGCGTTGATCAGATACCAAATGAATACCGCTAGTATCAGAGGTATGATCAGCTTTTGACCGATATGGAGGATAAAGAAGAGGGTAACCGTAATCCCAAGCCAGAGGAAGGATCGGGCGAGAGCGGAGTTCGTTACCTGTTCGTTCATGAATTCAGTCTAGGGGATAGTTTTGGATCGTTATAAAGGATCAAAGGGGGGTTCGGCGGAATTTTCCACAATTATCGATACCAGGCCGCGAGCGCTCCTTAAAAGCCATGATTCGGAAGCATTCTGACGGCAGGTAGATACTGTTCGAATCTGATAATCGAAGGGCTGGCCCTTATTGAGCATTTCCTAACAATTTGCGCGACAATAGCTTTGGTAAAGGCGAAGGATGGTGAAACTAAAAAGAGTTAAGTTGGTCAATCCGTCTAATCGAAGACCATTTCACTTGTAACGGGGCTCGAGGTAGGCTTTGGGATAGAGGCGAATGTCTCGATACAATAATATGGTAAAAACGGAATTGCTGTCGCAACCGGTCTATCAGCCCGGAAAACCGATCGACTACGTCGCTCGCGATTTGGGACTCGATCCGAACACGATTGTTAAGCTAGCTTCCAACGAGAATCCTCTTGGGGCATCCCCGTTGGGGATCGCTGCAGGCAAGGCGGCTATAGAGGATATACATTTGTATCCAGATAGTGGATGTTATGAGCTTGTCAAAGCTCTATCTAGCTGGTGTGGAGTGGAAATGGACCAGTTGATCGTCGGCAATGGATCGAATGAGATATTGGAGCTGATAGGCCATGCTCTAATAGGTGAAGATGACGAGGTTGTGATCGGCCAAGGAGCGTTTATTGTCTACAAGCTCGTAACCATGCTTTTCGGTGGAAAAGCAGTCGAAGTCCCTACTTTGGAACATCGTCACGATTTGAATGGAATGCGGGAAGCCATAACTAGCCGAACGAAAGTCGTGTTTCTGGCGAGCCCTGACAATCCGAGTGGTTCTGCAAACGCAAATCAGGACATAATAGATTTCGCGGAATCGCTTCCCGATTCTGTTTTGTTCGTATTTGATGGCGCGTATTCAGAATACTTAGATGACCCACCTGATCTGCGACCGCTGATAGAGAGAGGAAAACCAGTTTTCTGCACGCGAACGTTTTCTAAAATTTTCGGATTGGCCGGGCTGCGTATCGGCTATGGGTTTGGCGATCCGGAACTGGTAGCTCTGCTCAATCGAGCTCGCGAGCCCTTCAATGTGAACGCGGTTGCCCAAGCCGCGGCATTGGCGTCTCTGGAGGATAGGCAGTGGCTGGATGATTGCCGCAAGGCGAATGCTCAAGGAAGGACGGCGTTGGAAAACCGAATTTCGGCACTAAATATTGAATACATAAAAAGTTCGGCGAATTTTGTGACAGTCCGAGTGGGTAACGGGATTGAGGCATTCGAATGGATGCAGAAAGATGGAGTGATCGCTCGACCGCTGGCCCCTTACGGAATGAGAGAGTGGATCCGCATATCAGTGGGCAAGGAATACGAAAATGAGCGGGCGATCGCCTCTCTCACTTCGTACTTGAATCGATAGGGGCGGTCCGTCCATGCTTTGTAGCGTGTCTATCCGTGACCGTAGCGAGTGAATTTTTCGTCGAATGAGTTAATAGTATTCGGAGCATCGGTAATCGCTCTTCTGTTCGCGAACGCGATATTCGTGGCCACGGAGTTCAGTCTAATCAAGTTGCGTTTCACTCGGTTTGGAACGAATCAGGAGGACGAGGCCAGGAACTCGAAAAGCATCGCATCGCTGCTCGATGATTTGAGTGAAAGCCTCCGGCTGATTAGGTTTGGCACAACGTTTTGCTCAATCGCGATCGGGTTTCTCTGCGTTCCGCTTATTATAGCCACTTTGAATTCACTGGAGTGGTTGGGCGAATACCAGATACGAATAGCTATCGCTTTGGGATTCGTCCTGGCAGTTGGTATCCATTTTGTGATTGGGGAACTCGTTCCACGATCGATCGGCATGCAAAACTCTGTGGGCGTTCTCAAGGTGATCGCTCGACCTCTCGGTTTTTTCAAGGCCGTCGCTTATCCCGTCTACGGCCCATGCATTCGGCTAGCTGAAGCGATGCTCAGATTGATGGGCTACGAGCCGAAGTCGGATTTCGATTCAATCGAGGTCGATTCTCAGATCCGTTCGATCGTCAGTGGAGGCGACGAGCTGCCGGAGGTGACCGAAAGCATTCTCAGCAATGCCATGGATTTGCGTAAGCGCGTGGCGCACGATATCATGATTCCTAGGAATCAGCTAAGCTTTTTTGATACTGAGGATTCCATAGAGGAGAATTTAAGCGTGGCTCGCGAGACGGGTCACACCCGTTTTCCTGTGTGCGAAGGCGACTTGGATAGGTGTATTGGCATTGTCCATATCAAGGACGTATTTCGCACGGGAAAGTCCACTCAAGAGATCGAATTGCATCAGCTAAAGCGGCCGATCTCCCGGTTTTCCACTGATGAGCCCTTGGAAGCTGTTTTGCAGGAGTTTCTCAAGCAGAAGCAACATTTCGCCCTGTTGATTGACGAGTTTGGCGGAGCCGTGGGGGCTGTAACGCTTGAAGATGTATTAGAAGAGTTGGTGGGCGAGATTCAGGATGAATTCGATTTGGATAGAGAGATGATTTCCCAGTTGGGGGAGAAATCGTTTTTGATCGATGGTTTAACGCCCTTGCATGACGTTGCGGAAGAGATTGGCGTGGAACTCGAGTCAGAAGAAGTTTCCACATTTGGAGGTTTCATTACCCTAAAGTTGGGGAGAATGCCTCATCTGAATGAAGTGTTCACGATTGATCGACTCCAGGTTACCGTGGGCAATGTGGATGATCGGAGAGTGATTGCAGCGTCAGTAGAAGTTTTAAGCGAAGACGACCATCGAGAAGAGGAGGGAGAGGAAGCTAGCTAGAAACAGGTAGGGACTCCCCCTCCAGGAGTTTGGTAGTTCGCTTATTGGCTTGAGTTTCCGAGACCTTTGTTTTTGTTTAGGGTTTCCGACTTTCAAACGAATCCAGAACAGAAACGAGTACGAAATGCAGACGCTTCCTCCAGCGCTGATAGCTAAACGTGGCCTTGTTGGCCTCGCGTTCTTGGTCATAGGCGGTGTTTCCGCCTCTGGAGACGCTGATGGGCAAGAGTTGGAAGCTGTTCGGAATCAGGAAGAAAGAGAATATGTAGTACCGATATTGGAGTATTCCTTTGACCGGGACTTGGACCACGCTTCTCCTCCGAAATACAAGTCTGCAAAAGCGTCTGGACTACCGCTTGCTCTCCGTCATCGAATCGACGCCCTTTGGTCCAGGTCCAAGTATTTCGCTGATTACGATCGAACTGCGTCGGAATTTCCCGTCGTTGCGGAAGTTCGTTACCGATTGAGGTCCTCCCCCTGGTCTGATCCTGAAAGGATGGCCCGAGCCCGATTGTTAGATGGCACGCAATTTCAAGCGCTTGTGACCCGAGAGTTTGACCGGGGCCAGCACTTCGAGATGTCGACCGCGTTGCAGCATGGGACTGCTTTGATTGAAGGGTCGGATCCTGCGATACTAGAGCAAACGAGCCTGCCCTTGGAAGTCCGTGTAGGACTCAATGAAAGTGCTGATTTGATTGCGGGTGTAGAATTCCAAACGTCGCGTCTACTAGGAAAAGGAGAGAATGCTCAATCGTTTGAACAATCGGCGAAAGTGGGATTGGGCGCCGAACTTGGCGACGAGCTTTATGGTCAGATAACTGCAGGAACGCGATTTTCCCAAATGGAAGGGAAGAGCGAAGACGCCTTGGACGTGGATGCCGCTTTGGTATGGCAATCGGGCTCCGACACGCAGTATTCGTTGACCTTCAATCGGTCGACTCGCCCGTCTTCATTGACCAATGATTTTGTCGACTCGCAGACGGTGTCTATGTCGGGCGACGCCACGTTGTCCGATATGTGGTCCGCCTATTACGGAATTTCCCGCAGCTGGATCCAGGTGGAGCCTCAATTTGGGAAGGATATTGAAATCGATAGCGGTGAAGTAGCGGTTGTCTTTTCGCCAACCCAGACAATCCGATTTTCGGGAGGCTATATTTTCCGCAGCGGAAGCTTGAACCGCTTGAACGAAGATGAGGCCGAGCAGATCATCCGATTTTCGGCTTCCCTGCTCTATTAGTTTTACTGGCGTTATCGGTAGGATGCTCGCCGAAGGCGATCGTTTATTGTCAGTCCAAGCCCGAGCTCCTGCGCTTCTTCGGCCACGATTTTCTTGTAATCCCCAGCATCAATAGACCTGAGTTTGGCGTATAGCTTTTTGGCTATCTCATTGAGATTCCCGTTGTCGGAAAGCCAGTAAATATTGTCAGCTAACACCCGGTTGGGCTTGCGGAGCACTAAATAGGCGAGTTGTGAATCGGATTCTCGTAGCTCTTGATCCGAGATGGGATCCGTTCGGAGCTCCACGGGAATTCGGGGACTATAATGTTTGGGAAGGGACCCTGGAGCGATGTGAACATCTGCCGCCGATTTCACGGGGGCTTCAATCCGTTGGCCAAGGGCGTTTTCGATATCCGCCACGGGCAGCGCCCCATAGCGCAGAATTCTGGGCCGTTTTGGGTCGCGAGCGTCAATTATAGTGGACTCCACACCCAAGGAGCAAGGTCCCCCATCCAATATGTAGGCAATCTTTTCGCCGAGATTGGCATCTACATGATCGGAGCGCGTTGGACTAATGTAGGAAAACGGATTTGCGCTGGGCGCGGCGATTGGGAATGGGCAGCCTTCCATGAGGCTTCTAAAATCAGGATGGCTTGGACTGCGAAGAGCGACTGAGTCCAGCCCGGATGTAACCATATCGGGAACGATCGGCTTTTTGCGGAGAACGATCGTTAGAGGACCTGGCCAGAACGCTTCCGCTAGGATCCTTGCGGTGGGATTTGATTCGCTGTATCGTTCAATGTCGGAAAATCCAGATAGGTGGCAAATCAGCGGGTCGTTTGAGGGGCGTCCCTTGATTTCAAAGACCTTTTGGCACGCCTTCGGATCCAAAGCATTGGCGCCCAGCCCATATACGGTTTCTGTCGGTAAGCCGGCTACTTCCCCAGAAAGCAAAAACTCGCGCAGCAAGCGCAAGTTTTCTTCGGTGGGTTTCAGTATTTCAGCCACTGATCCTTGGCGGCCATGGGCCTGGGCGTGACCGTGGCGATTTTGGCGTGAACACCTACTGCATCATCAGCATGTTGCGAGCGCGTTTGATCGCCTTGTTGATCTTGCGCTGCTGCTTTGCTGATAGACGGGTGATTTTCCGGGGCAAAATCTTGCCAGTTTCGGTGACGTAACGGCTCATGATGTGAGCGTGGGTGAAATCCAGCTCTTGCGGCGTCAGGCTCCGGTTTGGTGTTTCGCTACTCATTAGAAGGGGGGAACGTATGCTGGTAAGGTGCCTTGTCAATATCGGAAAACAGGATTTTCTAGGGAAGTCTGACTTTACAGAGACCGCAAGTTGAGGCAAAAACCTGGCCGATGAGTGGGGCCTCGGTCCCATTCCCCGCTGGGGCCATAGTTCAACGGATAGAACAAGCGTTTCCTAAACGTTAGATCTGAGTTCGATTCTCGGTGGCCCTAGGGGCGGTAAGATCGCTTAGCGAAATACTAGGATGTTGCCAGATCCGGTAAAACGGCATCGTCCACGATAGCCTGATTTACAGGAGAGTATGAAGGGCGAATGACGATAACCGGGACCGCCATCGATTCAGAGTCGCTCTGCGCGGCGATATAGGTTCGGGCGGCGTCTTCGGCTTCAGCTTTTGTGGAAAACCGATAGCCGATTTGCTCGCAGTTAACGAACGCTCGCCAGGAAGTGATAGGAGGACGGTAGCCTTTCATAGAAGGTTGGTTTTGTATTCGATTGCGGAAGGTCAGTTTGACATAGACAAGAGTAGGGTCAAGGTCGCATTCTTGTTACATCTGTCAAGGGCCTGGGCGAATTGACGCGAACTATATCCAACACTTGTATCCACCAATCCTCGAGCCCAGACTATTTATGCAGACGGTAAGGTGATTTTTCCGCTGACGATCTGAGCGATTGTATCCGGATAAAGACTATGCTCCAAATAGAGAACCCGGCTTTGTAGAGATTCGGGGGTTTCGTCGGGCTCCACGCTAATAGATTTCTGTTTGAGAATGGCCCCTTCATCGTAGTTTTCATTGACTAGATGGACGGTTGCTCCCGTTTTCTCTTCTCCAGATTGGATCACCGCTTCGTGTACGCGAATGCTATACATGCCTTGGCCGCCGAATTTAGGGAGAAGCGATGGATTAATATTTAGTATGCGATTGGCATAAGCCTCAAGCGTGCATGGACCGAGGCGCTTAATATAACCCGCGAGCACAACGAGATTAATTTGGTGGGCTTGCAATGCGTCCCTAATGGAACGATCTAGATCGTCGGGGTCCGGACGCGATTGTCCATTTAGGATTTCAACGGTCAAACCGGACTCGCGGGCTCGGGTAGCAGCCATGGCCTTGGGATTATTGCAGACCAAAAGGGATGGCGAGGCGAGAATTGTTCCATCAACGCAAGCGTCGATAACCGCTTGCATATTGCTACCGTTCTTCGAAGCGAGGAATCCCAGTTTCATCAAATTAGGACCTTTAGCCTGGCCCAGTAACAGAGCAACCGCCATTCGTCAGAATAATTTGAGGTTGCGGTTCTAGATCGGATTAATCCGTGGGAAGGACCGTCGATGTCGTAGGCGTTGCGCTAGCTTTGATCGATGGCGGAGTCGGTGGAGCATCGGAAATTGAAACGATTAGCCAGATTCTGGCTCAAGCAGGAGAAATGCGATGCAGTCGCTTGCGAGATTAGGCTGCCGCTCTCGAACTTTCGAGTCGATGTTGCGGGATACCGTTCGTTGAAAAGCCTGTCTGGTGAGCCTGGAACGACTTTCGCAATCGAGTGCAAACAGTCCCGATCCGACTTCTTGAGAGACGCGGGCAACGAATCGAGTATCGTAAGCAATCGTGATGCGTCTATGCGTCGGATTTCAAAATTGCGGGATCTGCTAGCAATGCATTTGCCGCATTGCCGACTATACGATTCCCTATTCGCTGAGTACGATACTTACGATTTCTCCGGCTGGAGACACGATGTCTGGTTTACGCTGAATGCCGAGTACATGCGGTTGTCCCGAAGAGTTAGGAAGGGGCTGAAATTCGACAAAGTCGTTCGCTATGGCTGCGCCCGATATTGCTATTTAGTCGTGTCCGAAAATGTGATTCGAAGCGAAAGCGAGTTGCCGCTGGGATGGGGATGCCTAGAAGCGAAAGGCGGCCGCTTAGTAGTATTGAGAAATGCGTTGCGTCTTGAAACAACTGCCGCCGCTCGACTAAAGTTGCTGGAGAGAATCGCCCGAGCAATGTGCCGGTTAAAAAAAGGTAAAATGGGCCACGATGGACCCGACTCCGACGATGCCGCAATAGTAGGCGAAGTGAATCAGTTTCCCGCGAGTAACGATCGCGATCATCCATTGGCAGGCGAGAACGCCAGAGATGAAGGCGGCTATAAAGCCGGCCAATAAGGGGATGGTGGATACGCTACTGCTGGCCAAACCTCCATCTAGTATATCCTTAGCGTTGGCTCCGATGATGGGGATCAAGACCATCAGAAATGAGAAGCGGGCCGCCTTTTTCTTGTCTATTCCCAAAAGCAGCGCCACTGCGATCGTCGAGCCCGAGCGAGATATTCCTGGAAGCACGGCGAATGCTTGAGCGATGCCAATTAGAAGCGCCTTGGTCTTGCTAACTTCTTTCCCTTCGTGGGGAGCGTAGTAAGTGAAGGCGAGCAATCCGCCCGTGATAAGCAGCATGCAGCCGACTAGGAGTACGTTGTTGCTAAACAGCGATTCGATCTCCTCTTTGAAGAGCAGTCCGATTGCGACGACCGGTAGCGCGGAAATTATGATCTTAGCTACATATTCAGTAGGCTCGTTCCAGCGGAACTGGAATATGCCCCTGATCAAATCGAATATATCGCGGTGAAAGACAACTATTGTGCTAAGAACAGTAGCCCCATGAACAACAACGGTAAAGGTGACGTCGCTAGTCGCCTCGATGCCGAGTAGCGATTTTCCCAGCTCCAAATGTCCACTGCTGCTGACGGGAAGAAACTCCGTCAAGCCTTGGATAATTCCTAGGAGAATCGCTTCCAACATTGACATCTTGGGTGGTGATTAAACGTAGTTGCTGGACAAATAGGCGAGTGGGAATGGCGAATGCTTTGGGTAATCGACCGGGTTTACCTATTCTTGACGAGAATAAGGTCTGCTAGCTCCAGGCCGAACTAAATGGCTGTGAGTAGATCCGAAACCATAGCCGATGCCTGACGATCGTATGGAGAACCAAACAGATTGTAGTGGTTTAGGCAGTGATAGAGGTTGTACAGAATCCTTCTTTGTTCGTATCCAGAATTTAACGGATAAGCCTCATTGTAGCTCTTATAGAATCTCGGATCGAATCCTCCGAAGAACTCTGTGAAAGCGATGTCCGTTTCGCGATCGCCATAGTAGCAACATGGGTCGAACAGAAAGGGATCCTCATGGTGATCGAAGGACACGTTTCCCGACCACAAGTCTCCGTGCAGGAGGGAGGCTTCTGGCTCGTAGTCAGCAAAGAAAAGCGGAATCGATTCCAGCAGGGCTTTGCTATTAGCCAGTCGAAATCCTTTGTGGGCCGCCAAATCTATTTGAAACGTTAGTCGGTGCTCTTGGTAGAAGTTGATCCAGTTGTCTCTGGGGGTGTTTATTTGCGGAGTTGCGCCGATTGCATTGTTGCGGTTCCAGCCAAAACGGGGGCTTGAAAATCTATGAAGGTTGGCAAGCTGTTGCCCCAAAATTTCCCAGCTCCTCTTTCCGGGCCTGCTTTGCGGGATGTATTCAAGCACGAGGTATGATTTTCCGTCACTAGTTCCAGAAGCAATCGGAGTAGGAACCCGAATGGCTTGCGTCTCAGCGAGTTCTCGAAGCGAGGCAATTTCATTGTCGAACTGCGGCAGAAAGGAGGCTCGATTTGTCTTCAGGAAAAAGGCGTCTCTCGAGCCTTCGAGCTTTTCAGCTTGGTTGATGCAGCCCCCGCCAATTGGCGAGCGGTCGACGATGCGAAACAAGTTTCCAGTAGCCTTGGAGATCGCCTCTTCGATGGACTTGTAGATGCTCATGGGATTTCGACGCTTTAAATTGAAAGCCTCGGAGACTCCGGGAACTTCAAAGCTAATTTTGTCTTCTTCGAATTTCCTCTAAGAGACCGCGACACCCGTCTTCCAGGAGGTCCAACACTTTCTCGAAACCCTCTAGGCCTCCGTAGTAGGGGTCAGGTACTTCCTTCGCTTCAAAATTGCTGCAGAATTCGCAAAACATGCGGACTTTGCAAAGGACTGACGTATCGGGAGCCAGGCGTTTCAGGTCGTCAAAATTTGACTGATCCATAGCCAAAATCAAATCGAACTTGTGGAAGTCCTCGGCTTGTACGCCCCGGGCGCTTCCAGTCATTGGGAGACCTCTCCGTTTGCCTGCGTCTGACATTCTAGGGTCAGGCGGATTGCCCTGGTGAGCGTCCATTGTGCCTGCCGAGTCGCATTGGATATGAGAGGCGTCGGATTCTTCGAGCAGTTTGCGCATGACGTTTTCCGCGCTCGGAGACCGGCAGATATTTCCCCAGCAGACGAATAAGATAGAGCGAATTTCGGATTCGATTGAAGACATAGGGTGGATGGAAAGCGGTAGTGGAGCGCCGATTCGCTTGTCGGGCAACTTTGAAGGTTTATCCGTGTTTTATCGATTGCCGCGGGCGTCTTCTTCAATTAGCGTAACGGGTATTGTGATAGACTTGGTTAAAAAGACCGTTCTTGCTGGCGTTGGCGCTGCTGCGTTAACCAAGGAAAAAGCGGAAGAGGCCTTGGGAGAATTGGTGGACAAGGGGAAGCTGTCCGCAAACGAAGCCAAGGAGACCGCGGAAAAAATTGCTGAAGATGGAAAGCGAGAATTCGAGTCGGCGACCAGCCAACTGCAGGAGAAATTCGACGAGCTTTTGTCCAAAGCCGGTTTTAACCAATCTGAACGCATAGACGAACTGGAGACGAAAATTTCGGATCTTGAAGCTCGATTGAAAGCGCTTGAAGATTCCGGCTCAGAGTGACGTTCGCGCCATTGGGCGACTCCACTATTATTGCTGGCGAACGACGCGCGACCAGCGGGGTGGCATTGCAATCCGAATACCTGATTTCCTATTAAGACTTTCGATCTACTTTCAAACTTTTCTCGAGTAAAAGAGATCGTCACGGTGTTGGCCCGAAATGGCTACGCGGACCTGCTTCATCGACTGGATCTGCCTCCGCGAATTCTCAGCGCATTTGGAAATGGCTCGAGCGAGAGGCTAAACCAATGGGAACGCATTCGCAGCGTTCTCGAGCAACTGGGGCCGACGTTCATTAAATTCGGACAGCTGCTAAGCATGCGTCCAGATGTGGCCCCGGAGCCTCTGATTATTGAGCTGAGAAAGCTGCAGGAGCGGGTGCCTCCGACGGATTTCGGCTCAATACTGCCAGAAATTGAGAGCTCCCTACCCAGATCTATAGAAGATGTTTTCGAATCGATCGAAGAGACTGCTGCGGCCGGGGCCTCGATGGCGCGGTTCATTTCGCTGTCTTGAAGGAATCCGGGGACCACGTTGCCATAAAGGTTCAACGGCCTGGTATCGAAAAGACGATCGATGCCGATTTTGACATACTTATGTGGTTCGCTCGGCAGGCCCACGAGAGAATTGAGGAATTGAAACCCTATGATCTGCCTGGAGTAGTGGATACGCTCAGAAAAGGGTTGGAGCGGGAGCTCGATTTCAGGTTCGAAGCTCGGAGCATGGCGTTTTTCGAACTTCAGAATCCGTATCCAGAAACTGTACACGCTCCGAGCGTATATGAATCGCTTTCCTCGAAGCGAGTTCTCGTGATGGAGCGGATTGATGGAAAGAGATTGTCCGACTTCGAAACGGATACGCCGGAAGCAAAGCGAATCGCCGAAAACGGGTCCAAGTCGTTATTTCATCAAATTCTAATTGCCGGGTTTTTTCATGCGGATCCTCACTCGGGAAATATGAGGTTCTTGGACGATGGTCGCCTTTGTCTCTTGGATTGGGGACTGGTAGGGCAGCTGACACGACGCATGCGGTATGGGCTCATGGATCTTTTCCTGGCTTTCGTTCAAGGGAACGCTGAAAGCGTGGCTCGCACGGCGATTAATTCGGCCGATTCGGGATCCGCCATCGATGAACGAACAATGGAGCGGGAAATCATGGTTGCTATGCGCGAGCATTATAATCCCGAGACTGGGAAAGGGGACATTGGACGAGCAATCCTCCAGTTGTTGCACATATTCGGGCGAAACGGAATTGATCTCGCCAGGGACTACTCGTTGACAGCGAAGGCAATTCTCTGCGTCGAGGAAATGGGTTATAAGTTGGATTCGCAGTACAATCTAAGGAAAGCATTCGAACCTGTGCTCATGGAATTGATGAAGGAGCGACGCGATCCCTCCCGATTGTTGAGCGGCGCCAGGCATAGCTTTGTTCAGGGATTGCAGTATTTGCAGGGGCTACCCGAAGAGCTGCGTCGAATCTTGAAAAAAGTGGAGAAGGATAGCCTCAAGGTTAACCTTCAGCACAAGGGTTTGGACAAGTTGGACTACACGATCAGCGACGCTAGTAACAAGATCACGTTAGGGATCATAATTGGCTGTCTGATCGTAGGCTCGTCGCTGGTCATCACGACGGATATACCGCCACTGCTTTTTGACATCCCAGTGATCGGGTGGATCGGGTACGTCATGTCGATGATTCTCGGGGTTTGGGTAGTCATCGATATATTTCGCGGCAACCGGCGTTAAAACTCGATCGTGTGCCCGCATCGCTTCGGGATAGACGATCTTATTGGTCCCGAGTGGTTTTAGAGGCAAGTCATTGATAATCCAACTTTAATGAATTTCAATGATACCCCCATAGGGTATAGATTACCCTTAAATCAAACTGTAGAAATCTAACATTTTCTTTAAATGCGGAGCCGGCTCATGAAAGTGGAAGCCAATAGAAATCTCAATGGACGACCAGGTTCAAAGTTCGCAGCACGAGTCTCTGATTGGAGGCAAGCGACCGCTTGGGCCTAAAGATTGGGAGAAGCCGGATTTCTCCAAGGGTCGAAAGTCGCGATTGTCGCTGCGGCCTGGAGCGTCGAAAATGGGATCGGAGGCTGCCCCTACCAGAGGTCGCGTAGTGTCGACAATACCTTTACGCGAAAAAGAGTGCCCCTTGGAGGAATCTCTTGAGGACGCGAAAGCCAGACGCCAAAACTTCCGCGAGATCTTCGAGGCGGGGATTAACCGCTAGTAGCCGCCGTTTTCGTAGAATGTCAGGCGATTGATCAGCGCCTGCGCTTCGCGAGGAATATCGAACCAGTCGCTCAAGACGATTTCAGGAGCATTGAAAGGCGTGTTGTAAAACTCCTTGGTTGCGATGTTGTCGGGTTTCACCCAACCGGCTTTAACCGCGAAGCCGGCAAAAAGCCCTTTCGTCGTGGTATACACGAGAATGTTGGCGTTCTTGTAGTCGCGTCCTTCTTTTCGTTCCGTTAGGACGCCGACTGGTCCTGCTACGGCTGATGCATCGGAGCTCAAATCAAATCGGCCGGTGTAGGCCCGCCGAACGGTTTCGTCATCCATGATGACGTAAACGGTGTCGATCTCCTTGACCCCAAGCTGAAGTCCGACATTGGCCCCCCCAGTGGAGACGAATGCGGGTACGCCCCACTTTCCGTTCAATGGGTTTTTGGCGACTAATACGCCTAGACCGCCATGCCCGCCAACAAAGAAGCCTCCACGGTAATTGAGAGTCAGGATAATCCCCTTGGCTTGTTGAAGAATGGAAGCCGGAATAGCGGTTTCCTTCTTAGCCATGATTTCCTCGAGGATGTATTCGCTGTTAACGATGCGCGTAACGAGATTTTCTCGCTTGGGAGCAGCGATTAGAGAATTGGCGCAAATTGCGAGACTTAGAGCGATTGCGAGGTTCCGGAAAAAGCGGTTCATTTTATCTTAGATGGGAGCTATACGGGTAGGTTCCCGTATCGACGATTGACGAATTTTGCGGATTATTGGGGAGTCCAGGCCATGATTGCAATAGAAAGGCGCGGATTTGCTTATGGACAATGGGTTCTTGGAAATGAGCGTTGATACCCTGCGGCATCTTTTCACATTCATTTAGCTTCCATGCCTTTGTCTCAAAGAATGTATTACCGGAGGTTGAGACGGAAGCTATCCCGGCTCTTAGAAGCCTTAGCGTTAAACCAGCAGCGGCGCTTCTATTTGTTGGCGGTTCTGATTGGCGGATTGAGCGGGCTTTCCGCGGTAGCGTTTCACCAGAGCATTCATTGGGCGGAAGAAAACTGGATTCATCGCGTAGCTGAGTTGTCGGGCGGTTGGTCTATAGTCGCGCTTATCTTGATGCCGGCTTTGGGAGGATTGATTGTAGGATACATGATCAAGCACTGGGCTCCGGAGGCGGCAGGTAGTGGTATCCCTCAAACTAAAGCGGCCTATTATTTAAAGTTCGGCCGTATTAGTTTCAGGGCCGCGGTGAGTAAATTCATTCTCGGAACCATCTCTATTGGATCAGGCGCCAGCCTTGGAAGAGAAGGACCCACGGTGCAACTGTCGGCAGCTTTGGCTTCTTCGGTAGGTAGATGGTTCGGTTTAGCCCCTCGGCAAGTGATGTCGCTTATCCCGCTAGGCTGCGCAGGCGGAATAGCGGCAGCGTTCAATACGCCGCTGGCGGCGATAGTGTTCGCAATCGAGGAAATCATGGGCGACCTGAAGCATCGTGCATTCGCGGGAATTGTCATGGTTGCTGTGATCGCGGCTGTAATCGAGCGTTCGCTATTATGAACGAACTCCATGTTTCAAGTTCCGCCGCATCCAGAGTCGCACGCCTTGGGCACACTAGCGTGGAGCTTGGTATTGGGGCTGGTGGCTGGGTTTGTTTCCCATGCATTTGTGGAAGCTCTTTTGGTTGTGAGAGAACGCGTTAAGCTGGTTCGAGGGCCTTATGCGTGGATGATGCCAGGTCTCGGTGCATTGGCGACTGGCGTAATCGGCGCGGCCATATTCGCTAGCTGGGGAAAATTGGGAATCTTTGGTATCGGCTATTCGGACCTGTCGGCCGCCCTTTTCGGTTCGCTGGGTTTGGCGGTTCTCGTGGTTTTATTGATCGGCAAAATAGCAGCCACTGTGTTTTCCTATGCTAGTGGAGGAGCTGGAGGCATTTTCGCGCCAACCTTGTTTATTGGAGCCATGCTCGGGGGGATTATCGGATCGTTAGCCGATTTAGCCGGCTCGCAAAATTCATCGATGCCGAGCGCGTTGGCATTGGTGGGAATGGGGGCCATGTTCGCGGGAACGATTCGGGCGCCCGTTACGTCGATCTTAATCATTTTCGAACTTACTGGCGACTACGGTCTGATCCTTCCAATAATGGCGGCCAATCTTTCTTCATACGCGATTGCGACCAAACTTCGGCCTGTACCCATTTACGAAGCGCTTTTGCTTCAGGACGGAATCAATCTTAGGAAGTTTCCAATTCTCAAGCCCGACCGGGGATGGCAGAACTTGCCGGTAAGCGCGATTATGACGAATACCGTGCGCACGCTAGAGTCTCGCCTCCAGCTTGAACGGGCGAATATGGAAATCAAAAACGAGCGGTTTAAGATCTACCCGGTTGTGGATACGGAAGGAAAATATATCGGGCTTGTGCACCGAAAGGGAATCAGAGTAGTCGGAGAGAAGGAACCCGACAAGCTAGTGAGAGAAATATTTGTGGCAAAGAAGTTTCCCAAAGTGTATCCGGATATGACGATGCGAGAGGTTGCCAACCGATTTGTGGATACAGAGTGGAGCGCGATCCCGGTTGTAAGTCGACTAGACGAAGAACGCGTTGTAGGAATCGTGACGCTGCACGATATTACCCGCCAGCAGATCCTCCAAGAGAAGGACGCGAAGTAGGCAGGAGGGGTCAAACTAGCAAACGCCACGAACTTTCCTTCATTTCCGCCATTTACCCAAACTTTTTGGCAAGTGGTATTAGGTCTTGATTTGCCCGTCGCCTACAATCTTGAACTTGTAGCTGCACAGTTCGCGAAGCCCCATAGGACCGCGAGCGTGAAGCTTGTCTGTGGATATCCCGATCTCGGCCCCGAGCCCAAATTCGAAACCATCAGTAAAACGCGTACTGACATTCCAGTACACGGTGGCGGAATCCACTCCATTGAGAAATTTTTCCGCAGCCTCTTTATCTGTAGTTAGAATGCAATCACTATGCGAACTGCCATAGGAATTAATGAAGGCGATTGCTTCCTCTGTGGAATCGACGATTTTGATAGATATTATCAGGTCGAGATATTCGGTTCCCCAATCATCGTCCTGAGCAATTTCGGACTCTATGTCGCAGGTATCTAGAATCGCCTTTCCCTGAGGATCCGTCCGCAATTCTACGCCTTCACCTATCAAGGCTTTGGCGATTTCTGGTAGCGCCTTGTTGGCGATATCTCTATGAATCAGGAGATTTTCCGCGGCGTTGCAGACGCTGGGCTTCTGGCACTTGGCGTTAACGATGAGCTCTTTGGCCTGGGCAATATCCAGTTCTTTATCAGCGTAGAGATTGCAGATTCCGTCGAAGTGCTTGATCACCGGGATGTGACTGTGCTCAGCAACAAAGCGAATTAGACCTTCGCCGCCGCGAGGTATGATGCATTGGACTTTATCGTCCAATTTAAGAAGCGTATTCAGGGCAGACCTGTCCTTTGTGGGGATGAATTGAGAGGCCTTTGGCGGCAGACCGCTTTCCTCGAGCGCTTGAGTGACAAGTTTCGCCAAGGCGATGTTAGTGTGATAGGCCTCTTTCCCTCCTCGAAGGATACTGGCATTGCCGGATTTTAAGCAGAGTATCGCGCAATCAACCGTCACATTGGGTCGGGACTCGTAGATGATGCCGATAACGCCGATAGGCACGCGTACCTTTTCAATAGAGAATCCTTGGGGGTGATCATAGGTCTCCAGCGATTCTCCGAGTGGATCGGGAAGCTCGGCGACTTGTCGAGCGCCCGCTAGCATATCCGATACCATCCGATCGCTTAGCTCCAATCGCTTGAGCATAGCTGGTGTAATTCCGTTTTCGCCTGCGGCAGACAAATCTTTGGCGTTCTCCGCTTTCAGTTTATAGACGTTTTGCTCTATTAGCTTGGCCAGCTTAAGAATGGCGGTGTTCTTTTGCTCGGTTGGCGAATTGGCCAAAACTAGCGACGCTTCCCGGGCATCGCTGGCGATTTGATTAATCAAAGACTCCGTATCAATTGCTTCTGTTGTCATGGTCCAAAATAGTTGGAGAAAAGAGGATGAGGAAAGGCCTTGCGGCTGCAATCTTTTCGTTGGATTGGCGTTTTTTGAATACAAAAAAGCAGAGCTCGATTGAGCTCCGCTAGCCTGGAAATTCGTATTAAGCAGCTGGTTAAAATAGCTTCGGCACTCCTACGCCAGCGCCTTCGAGCATCTTCGTAACTTTCCCGAGGAGGTCTTGAGCGACTTGGTATTCCTTTTCGTACTTCGTCTTGAAAGGCTTGAGCTCTTCGATCGTATCTGGGTCGAACTTGGCAACCATGTCCTTGAGCTTCTGAACGCTCGACTCGAGATCAGGAATCTGCTCTTTCACGACTTTCAGAACTTCGTCTGGCAGCGAGGCTTTTAAGAAGTCATACTTCTCCTTGATGCCCGACATTTCGCTAGTGAGATTTTGGGTGATGGCATTCATCTCCGAAAGCAAGGCTTTCTTTTGATCGGCTAATGCTGCGGCGACTTCGGCTTTAAGTTTGTCGGCCTGATCTTCGGCCTGTTTCTGAACATTTGCTAGACCGCTTTTGAGGTCGTCTTTGGTGGCCGATTCGGCGGCTTGCGGAGCGTCTGCAGACGGCTCGTCAGAAGATTGTGAGCAACCTGCGAAAAAAGGCTGGCAGCTGAAATCGAAGAGATGGACCAGTGGATATTAATTTTCGTAGATTGACACAGAAAACTGGAGGCGAAGCAATGTTTAAGCGGCAAATATTCGGCAACATTGTTCTGGCCAAAAATCCTGTAATAAAACGGATTCTCAGTCGAAAAGCTGTTGATGCAATTTGCTGGCTTGATCCGCCGATAGGCGAGGGCCGAATTTTGAGACGACTTTCGATGCCGCGAGGCTGGCAAGCGCGCCAGCCTCTTCGAAAGTCTTGTTGTGAGTTATTCCATATAGAAAGGCTCCAGCGAAGAGATCTCCGGCTCCATTTGTGTCTACTGCGTTTGTCTCAAATGGTTGGATACTGTAGGCATTATCCCCGTCAAAGACGATCGCCCCTTTCGCTCCAAGGGTGACGACAAAAGACTTGGCGATGTCCTTAAGAGCATCCTGGGCCTTCTCGATCGTTGCAGCGCCCGTGTAAAGAAGAGCTTCCTCTTCGTTGCAAAAGAGAAGATCTACACCGGATCCTACGACCTCTGCCATTTGATCTTTAAAGTACTTCACCATACTCGGATCTGAGAACGTGAGGGCGGTCTTGACGCCATTCTGTTCAGCCAAGCGTTTAGCTTCTATCATAGCGGCTCGACTTTGGTCGCCAGTTACGAGGTAGCCTTCGATATAGAGATAGTCGGATTCTCGAAGCGCCTCGATTGCGATTTCCTTATTAGAATAGTTAGCGGTTATGCCCAGGTATGTGTGCATGGTTCTTTCCGCGTCAGGTGTTGTCATTACCAAGCACTTTCCGGTAATCCCTTCTTCGTGATTTCCGGGAGAGAGGTTTGTATCCACATTATTTGACGTAAGATCCTCATGATAGAAATCGCCCATCTCATCGTTGGCCACTTTGCACGAGTAGAAGCAGCTAGCTCCGAATTGCGCTGCTCCAATAATGGTATTGGCTGCCGAGCCTCCGCATTGCATGTCGCTGCTAGGCAGATGGATCGCTTCGACTAGCTGATGCTGACGGGTCTCGTCGACCAAGGTCATAATCCCTTTCTCGATCGCGTGTTCTTCAACGAACTGGTCGCTTACTTCAGTGACAATGTCGACGAGGGCATTGCCCATTCCATAGATGTGGTATTTGCTAGGCATAATTGACGAAACTTGGGTGGAAATAGCGGGTTGAGATCGACGAAAGCTGAGACCAAATCGTTGCCAGCGAGTCGCGCAACACAAATTCGAGATTGATCGACTAAAGCTGTCTCGCCTAAAGTCCGCCATGGTTAACGATTTGGTCGACGAAGTCCGCAAGCTGCTAGAGGCGTATCCACCTTGGTTGGTGATAACCTGTCTAGTGATTGTAAGCGCAGGCGCTCTTTATGTCGTTTGGCGGATTGTTAAGTTCGGTATCGTCTTGGTAGTGACAGCCTTGCTTGTGGCTTTAGTGGCTTTCGCGGCCTGGACCCTATTTATTGCCTGACCTCGGGATCGAGCGCTAGGTTCTAGTTGACCTGCCTCCGTCTTTCCCATTCACATGGGACCCGACGTGCAGAAAGATCAGCCCAAGAAATATATTTTCGTTACCGGGGGAGTTGTATCATCGCTGGGAAAGGGGCTGACCGCCGCATCATTGGGAGCTCTGCTCGAGGAGCGCGGCGTGACGGTCAGGATCCAGAAATTCGATCCCTATTTGAATGTCGATCCGGGGACAATGAACCCCTTTCAACACGGAGAGGTATATGTCTTAGACGATGGAGCGGAAACCGACCTCGATTTAGGTCATTACGAGCGATTCACTTCCGGTAAGTTGAGCCAGTTCAACAATCTGACTTCCGGGCAGATCTACGAATCGGTTATTCAGAAAGAGCGGAAGGGCGAGTATCTGGGGGCGACTGTGCAAGTGATCCCTCATGTCACCAACGAGATCAAGGCTCGGATACGCGATGCCAGTGAGGATGTCGATGTTCTCATTACCGAAATCGGAGGCACAACGGGTGACATCGAGGGCCTGCCTTTCCTCGAAGCTATGCGGCAGTTTTCCTTGGAAGCTGGACGCGGGAATGTGATTTTTATCCACGTAACGCTGGTCCCATTTCTCAATGCCGCAGGTGAGCTGAAGACCAAGCCCACTCAACAGAGCGTGGCCAAGCTGAGAGAAATTGGTATCCAACCCGATATCCTCGTTTGCCGTACGGAGCATCCCATAGATCGGGAAATCAGGGAGAAGTTGAGTCTCTTCTGCAATGTGCCAGTGAAAGCAGTGATCGAAGAAATGGACGTCGAATCTTCTATTTACGAGCTGCCATTAGCCCTGCAGCGGGAGGAAATGGATGATCTTGTAGTGGATTTATTGGGACTAGACGCCCCGCCAATCGAGCACAGCGTTTGGGTGGACATCGTGCGTAGGCTGAAATCGCCCTCGGGTAGGGTCGATATTGGGGTAGTGGGAAAATACATAGAGCTACAGGATGCTTATAAATCGGTATATGAGTCACTCACGCATGCGGGGATAGCCAACGATTGCGCTGTAAACATTGTGCGTATCGATGCGGAGGCTTTAGAAAAGCCTGAGGGATTGAACAAATTAAAGGGGATGAATGGCATCCTCGTTCCTGGCGGTTTCGGAGATCGGGGAATCGAGGGTAAGATTGCCGCTGTAAAATACGC
>NZNM01000021.1 GCA_002694885.1 Opitutaceae bacterium
TGATTGCTTTGTCATGTTATTGAGAATTGCAATAGGTTAGTAAGAATTGTTTTTCTGATTTCGAGATTATGCGGTTATTTCCAAAACATATAAGCGGCGCGAATGTTATTCTTAAGCGGTTATGCGTCTTAGTTTCGATTCTACTGGTGTTGGCGGGATGTAGCAAAACAGAGCAGAATCTTGAGCTGGGAGCGGGCGACGAAGAGGGCTATTTGCTGGTTGGTGAAATCAAGTCGATCGATGAAGACAGTTCTCTTTTGAAAGTGGCTCACGAGGATATCCCGGGATTTATGCCTGCCATGACAATGGATTTTAGTGTTTCGGAGGGCGATCTGCAGAATTCTAAAGTGGGGCAGCGGATTAAGGCTCGAATGACTCGGGACGAAGAGGGCGGATTTCAGTTAAAGCGAATTTGGCCTCTCAGCGACGAGGATGCTCGGGATTTAAAGGAGTACAACCAGCGGCTTCAAAAACAGCTAAGAGATCTTCCCTTGGGCAGATATCTAGGCGAAGGGGATGAATCTGCGGATTTCGCTCTCCTGGATCATCGTGGCAACATGCTGACTTCAGACGATTTAAGAGGGAGGCCGTTGGTCATGAATTTTATCTTTACGCGTTGCCCCGACGCCAACATGTGCCCGCTCTCGACGTCCAAAATGGCAACGCTTCACAAGTTGGCGGGCGACGAGGGACTGCCTGTTAGTCTCGTTTCCGTTTCCATGGACCCGGAATTCGATACGCCAGGCGTGCTCAGGCAATATGCGGAAGCTTATGGAATCGAGGGGGACGATTTTTATTTCGTTACGGGGCCCAAACCAGCTGTTCTTAATCTGCTTAGATCCTACGGTGTTACTGCTATTGAGAAAGTGGATACGATCATGCACAGTCTCGCGACCTTGCTGATTGATCAGAATGGAGAGATCCTTATGCGTTCGGACAAAAGCGCTTGGGAGCCAGAAGCTTTTCTGGAAAAGCTCGCTTCCCTTTCGAGCTCCTGATTGGCTGGATTCAGGAGATTCGCCTTTCTACTCGGGCTGCGACTGGAATTGCCCTTTTATCCAGTCTTTCAGACTTTCCACTCCCTCCATCCCTTGGGTGATCAGAATGTAAATCACGAAAACGTAGAGAGCGATTGCTACGACTCCCAGAGCAGTGGCTCCCATGCAAAAGAGACCATCCTCTTCAGATAGTCCGACACCGATGAGAAAAATCACAGCCGCGGGAACGGTGTTGGTTGTCGGAATCGGGAGCGTCATCAGGATTGCCATGACAACGACAACGAAACTCATAAATCGAGAGCCGAATGGGCTACTGATCCATTTGAGGCGAGGGTGAACCAGCTTCTCGATTTTAGTCAGCCAGCGCGCGGCTCCTCCGATCGCTTTCTCCGCGAATGCTCTCGATAGTTTTCGATTGGCGGCCCATTTTGGGAGCCAAGGTCGATGGCGGCCTGCGAGCATTTGAAGCCCAAGAGCGATGAATAGGATTCCGAATGGCGTTGAATAGCCCGCCGCCGGAATCGGGAGCGCACTGGGGAGCGACAAAACCATAAGAAGCAGGCCGAATCCTTGCTCTTCGACATTGTCGACTATCGTTTTCAGACTGACGTCTGGAGACTTGTGGTCGCCCAAAGATCGCCGCAAATTTTCGGATAAGGATCGGGTCATGTCTCGATTTCGATAGATCCGAAAGGGGCCGGATCGTGTTACTTATTGTCAGAGCTAGACGGCAACTGAGCTGCGTAAAGCTGTTCGACAACACGTATGAGTGAGGGAATCGCTTCTACCATGCTATCTCTGCAGGCTTCGTAAGCCGAAAGGTCCATTCCAAAAGGGTCGGGAATGGCGATGCTGGCATCTTCTCCGATAAATTCTCGCATCAGGAAAGCGTTGGAAGGCTCTGGAGTTAACTGAAGCGAAAGCATGGCGAGGTGAGATTCAGTCATGCCAAAGAATGCGAGCGCGGAGTCCACCATTGATGGCAAGAGTGGCTGGCTGCGATGATCTTCAATGTTAACGCCAACCTTGGACATGGCTCTTATCGAGTTGGGATTTGCTGGCTGCCGTTCGAATGCGGATACGCCGGCCGATGAAACTTTCAGAAAATTTAATGGGTCCGGCTGGGCCTTTAGCGCATGACGAAAGAGGCCCGCTGCCATCGGGCTGCGGCAAGTATTTGCTGTGCAAACAAAAACGACTTCATTGCGCAAATCGGCCATTGCTCTTAACCCATAGACTTTAGTGGAGTCGTGTAAACAATCGATTGCGCCGTTCCTCAGCCTGACTGAATCGCAGTGCGATAAATCCTCGGTACGCGTTTGGTGATTGAGCACATGACTTCCCAAGGAATTGTATCGGCCCGTATACTGAATTCTTCCAAGCGGATTTCAGATCCACTTTGTGAGCCGATGATTGTAACTACGTCTCCGCTCTCAACAGGTTCTGCGACCTCAGTAACATCCACAATCGTTTGATCCATGGTAACTCTGCCTAAAATGGGGCAGCGTTGATCGTTGATAATCACTTCGCCGCGATTGCTTAGTTGAAGGGGAATGCCATCTCCATAACCTGCGCAAACAACGGCAATACGGCTTTCCCGTTTCAAAACGCATGTCCTTCCGTAGCTAATACTCGCTCCTTCTGGTAGCGTTTTCACAATTCCGACTCGAGATTTAAATTGGAAAATCGGAGTTGTATCTGCTCTCCCTAGCATGGATTCTGGATAGGGGCGAATGCCGAACTGCAATAGCCCAATACGAGCCGCATTGTAGATACTGTCAGGGGCGAAGGTGGTTATACCAGCGCTATTGTCTGCGTGTATCAGCATATCGTCGACAGGAAGCCAATCGGCGCGGGCGATCGTTTCGATGAAAATTTCTCTCTGTTTCCGCGTAAATGCTGGATCTTTATCGGCGCTAGCGAAGTGAGTATAGATTCCGTTGAGAGTCACCCTGGAAGCCTTTCTGAAAGCCTGGAAAAGCTCGTCGGCATATTCGTGCCAGATTCCTAAGCGCCCCATGCCCGTGTCGATCTTCATATGAGCCTTTAGATTCGCTTTTTCTCGGTGGGCCCGCCGTTCGAGCCGCGCGAGCTCCTCGACGGTCGAAATCGTTGGGATCAATTCGTATTCGAAAAGTTGCGACTCTTCTTGTTCGAGTGTAGCTCCAAGAACGATAATCGGCCATCCCGTCCCGATTTCTCGAATGGCTGTGGCTTCGTTTACATTGGCTACCGCGAACATGTCAACACCGGCCTGCATCAGCCTAGCGACGGTTTGCTGCATGCCGTGCCCGTAAGCGTCGGCTTTCACGACAGCGATGTAGCGGATGCGTTTGGGGAGGGCGGATTGAATCGATTTCAAGTTGCGTTCCAATCCAGCGAGATCGATCTCAGCCCAGCAGCGAAAAGTAGTTGGGTCGGATTGGCTCATTGGGAAAGGTTATCCGCGGTTCGGGCTTTGGGAATCCACTTGGCGAATTCGGAGTTTCTTAGACTTAGCAACTCTATTTCAGGAGCGGGTGAAAGAAGAGAGCGAAAACCGGGCTGCGTGAAAACGGCTTCGGGCGTGTAAGGAATTTGAGTGAGCGGCTTTTCGGTTCTGGCCCATCTTGGGAAGTCTGCCAACGTATAGGTTTGCCCCGAATAGGAATCGAGAGATTCGTTAGGAATTAAGGTGACGTTTCCAATATCTCCACCTCTGCATTCAATCGCATTCCAGCTATTGCGGCGAGCGTCGGTCACGAGGAGGAAATCATCACTTCCCACAAGGCGAGCGAGCTCTGCCCCGATTTGCAGGCTGGTGTAGGAATAAATGGAAAGCATATCCAGAGTGCCGGTAGCTTGCCAGGCGCGAATTCCCATGACAGCCGTGCGGAGACCGAGCATAGATCCAGGCCCAGCGCAATAGGCGATGGCATTGAGCTCACGCAAGTCAATGGATAGCTCGGATAGAAGATCGGCGATGGAAGAGAATAGCTCCAGTGATGCATCTTCATGACTAACGCGCGTAGCCAAATTGCCGTCATCGCCAAACACCGATACGCAGAGGCGTTGCGAGGCGCTGTCGATTAAGAGAAGTCGATTCGTCTCGGTCGCCGGGTGCATCATTATCAATGAGTCCCCATGGCGCGCGGCTCTCAAGTGGAAAATGCTGGATCATTGGAATATCGAGTGAGCTGGGACCCGCATATGAAGACTTGGAAGGGGCTTCTAAATGCGTTGACCCGGATGATTTTTATCCACTACTGTCCGCGGCTTTTTCCAAAAACGCCTTCAAGCATATTGTTCTACCTTTGTGAAAATCGACCTGCAAGACGTCACTGACACCAGAAAAACGCTCGCCGTCACGCTTGATGCGGACGAAGTAGCGGCTGAAGAAAAGAGCCTGCTTTCCCAGTTCAAAGGGATGGCGAAAATACCTGGATTTCGCCCAGGCAAGGCTCCAGAAAGCGTCGTTCGCAAACGATTTGCCAAAGAGATTGCCGGCGAATTGAAGCAGCGAGTAACGGCGAAAGCCTACCGGGATGGCGTCAAAGAGGCTAAGGTGGATCTCATCAATCCAATCGATATTAATGAGGGGGGAATCGCTCCCGGTCAGGAAGCCAGCGTGACTTTCACGATCGATATCCGGCCTGAATTCGAATTGGGAGAATACAAGGGTTTGGAGCTTACGGGTTTATCGGAAGAGGTAGAGGAGAGCGATATCGACAAGGCCATCGAGGAGATGAGAAAAGAAAAGGCGGAGTTCGAACCCGTTGAAAGGGAGGCCAAAGAGGGTGACTATGTAAAATTCTCTCACGAAGGCAGTATCGATGGGCAGCCGATTGGCGAAATCGTTGAGGACAAGCCGGTTTATGCGAAAATGCCACAGACTTGGGAGGAAGTAGGTGGTGAGCAGGGCCTGATTCCAGGCTTGGGAGATCAGCTCCAGGGACTGAAAACGGGGGACAAGCAGGACCTCGAGGTGGAGTTCCCAGAGAATTTCAATGTTGAGGAATTGCAGGGGAAAAAGGCGGTTTATGCTGTTGAGATTCTAGAAGTTCGCGAACGTAAGCTGCCCGAAATGGACGACGCCTTTTTCGAATCGCAACAGGTCAAGGACTTGGACGAGTTGAAAGAAAGGGTTTCTGGTTGGATAAAGGGCCGCAAACAGCAGGAACGCCGTGGAGATCTAAAAAGGCAGGTAACTGAAAAGCTATTGGCTCAAGTTGACTTTCCACTCCCAGAGAGCCTCTTGGATATGGAAACTGAAAACGCCATGCGCCAAGTAGTGATGGAAAATGTTCAGCGAGGCGTGGCTCAAGAGGATCTGGAAAACAATAAGGAAGACATTCATGCTCAGTCGCGCAAACAAGCCGAGAGCCGAGTTAAGCTCCAACTCATCATAGAGAACGTCGCTGAAAATGAGGAAATCGAGGTCACCGACCAGGATATGAGCCAATTTATCTTTAGTCAGGCCTATCAAAGCGGTCAAAAGCCGGATCAGTTCGTTAAAGAGCTAAAGAAAGATCAAAATCGGTTGAGATCGGCCCAACGTTCCGTGCTTTTCAATAAGACGCTTGAATTCCTAGTCGACGAATCTAGCGTCCAGGAAGCGGGAAGCGAAGAGCCGGATTCGCCGGAAGATTCCCAGTAAACAAATTTAAATACAAGCCGTGTCATATTATTTGCCGCATATTATCGAGAATACGGGCCGCGGAGAGCAGTCGATGGATATCTATACCCGTCTGCTCAAGGACCGAATCATTTTCATTGGTACCCCCATCAATGACGAGATCGCTAGCGCCATCGTAGCCCAGTTGCTCTTCCTGCAGATGGATGATCCGAAAAAGGACATTCACATGTATATCAATTCGCCTGGTGGCGTCGTTACCGGCGGTATGGCGATCTATGATACGATGAATTACCTGACTTGCGACGTGTCGACTTATTGTATCGGGATGGCCGCTAGCATGGGCACTGTTCTGTTGGCTGCCGGCACAAAGGGAAAGCGTTTCGCTCTGCCCAATAGCCGCATAATGATTCATCAGCCATCGGGTGGGGCTACAGGCCAAGCCAGTGACATTTCTATTGCCGCGAGGGAAATCATTCGGTGGAGAGAAAAGCTTAACGATGTCCTGGCGGAGAGAACTGGAAAGTCTCCTGATGAGATCAAGAAGGATTCGGACCGCGATTTCTACATGAGCGCCGAAGAGGCCAAGGACTACGGGTTGGTGGACGAAGTCATGAATCCCGACCCGAAATCGGATTCCGATAAATAAGGCGGATTTAATTTAACTGAAAGCTTGGGATGGCTAAATCGTCGCGCATGACCCTCTGCTCTTTTTGCGGGAAGTCCCAATCGGAAGTTCGCAAGATGATTGCGGGACCCGGTGTCTATATTTGCGATGGCTGCGTGTCGGTCTGCAAGACGATCATCGATCGTGAACTGGGACGAGAAGATGGGGACGAATCGGCTGATACAAATGCTCCAGTGTTTAACCTGATAAAGCCGTCGGAAATCAAGACCGTGCTCGACGATTACGTGATTGGGCAAGAGCATGCGAAGAAAGTTTTGTCGGTAGCGGTTTATAACCACTACAAGCGATTGAGCTTCGAAGTCGAGCAGGTCACTGAAGAGCAACTGCTGAATTCGGGCAATGAATACAAGGATGTCGAGATTGAGAAGAGCAACATTCTTCTTGTTGGACCGACGGGATCTGGAAAAACCTTTCTAGCCCGAACCTTGGCCCGAATCCTCGATGTGCCTTTCGCCATAGCTGACGCGACCACGCTGACCGAAGCGGGATATGTAGGAGATGATGTAGAGAATATTGTTCTGCGGTTGCTGCAGGCGGCCAATTACGACGCCGCGAAAGCCGAGTGCGGGATCATTTACGTCGACGAAATCGACAAGATTGGACGCAAAACCGACAATGTATCTATTACACGAGACGTTTCCGGTGAAGGGGTTCAACAGGCGTTGTTGAAAATTCTTGAAGGAACCGTTTGCAATGTGCCACCGCAGGGTGGGCGCAAGCATCCGAATCAGGAATACGTGCAAATCGATACATCCAAGATTCTTTTCGTTTGCGGTGGAGCATTCGTTGGCCTCGATGGAATCATCAAGAAGCGTTCGAAAGGAGTCTCCCTGGGGTTTGGCGCCGAGGTGAAGTCAGATTTGAAAGGGGAGGAGATCATGAAGGAAATCGCGCCGGAAGACTTGGTCAAGTTCGGCATGATTCCCGAGTTTATAGGGCGCTTGCCTGTGGTTTCGGTTCTGGATCAATTGAGTGTCGAAGATTTGCAAAACATTTTGCTGAGCACCAAGAATTCGCTCATCAAGCAGTACTCTAAGCTATTCGCTATAGATGGCGTCAAACTGCGTATCACTCGCGATGGTGTTCGGGCAATCGCTGAAAAGGCCATCTCGTTAAAGACGGGAGCTCGCGCGTTGCGTTCCATTATGGAAGGGATCACCTTGGACGTAATGTACGATGTCCCTTCTCGCGAAGACGTGAGTGAAGTCGTTATCGATCGAGGCGTCGTCGAGGGTCGCAAAAAGGCCCAGATCAAGAAGGTCCGGACTCCGAAACAACGAAAGAAGGACTCGGAGGAAGAGAATAAGGACGCCGCTTAAGCGAATTCAGGAGTTTCACGGCCGACCTCGGGTTCAGTCTCGCAGCGCTTTTTGGTAAGGTTACGGGGTTGGGTTGCGATGCTTGGGATCGAGATCGCTTAAGGAAAGGTTCTGGATTCAAGAAGCGTTGACGTGGTCGTTGTCCTTATTTCTTGCTCCTGATAGGGTGAGAGCCATCATCCGGATTCCAATTGTAAGCGGTAGATAGAGTATGGGTATTTTTCTGTATAAAACGGAGTCGGGGTTGGTGGCCTCGCGTGATGGATCCTTCGGATTCTGGAGTGGCGATTGGGATTCTTTGTTTCGTTTAGCGGATGTTCGAGAGGAACTGAAATCGTTCGCGTCGGATCATAATGAAGCGGCTCAAGTGGCGTGCCAGGACTCGTTGCTTCCCCCAATTGGATTACAAGAAGTTTGGGCGTCCGGGGTGACCTACTATTCCAGTCGCTTGGCTCGAATGGAAGAGTCGAAGAGCGCGGGAGGAAGCGATTTCTATGCAGCCGTTTACAATGCGGATCGGCCGGAGCTGTTCTTTAAATCAACTCCAGAGCGAGTGCGTGGGCATGGACAATCGGTGCGTATACGCGAGGATTCGTCATGGGATGTCCCAGAGCCGGAATTGTCCTTGGCCCTGGGGAGCGATGGAGTGATTTTTGGATACACGATTGGCAATGATATGAGCTCGCGAAGCATTGAAGGGGAGAACCCCCTCTATTTGCCACAAGCTAAGTCCTACAATGGGAGCGCTGGCCTGGGTCCCTGCCTCTGTCTGCTGGATACGCCAATTCCTGCTGAATCGAAGATCCGTTTGTCGATCGAAAGAGGCGGGGCATCGGCATTCGATGGGGAAACTCAGCTTAGCGAGATGAAGCGAAAGCCGGAGGAGTTGGCAGCCTACCTTTTTCGGGAAATGGATTTCCCAAATGGATGCTATCTGATGACGGGAACTGGCATTGTGCCAGGAACAGACTTTACGCTGAAATCGGGAGATCGCATCACGATTTCGATAGATCAGCTCGGTTCGCTGATTCAAACTGTAGAGTAGGGAGGTTCCCGATCCGGAAACTGTATTGATGAAATTGCTTCAACTATTTCGAAAAGTGGCCTTGTACGAAGGCTTGTCCCTGATTATTCTCATGGGCATCGCCATGCCACTAAAATATATTTGGGACCAGCCAGCCGCTGTAAAATACGTGGGTTGGATACATGGGATTTTGTTTATCCTTTATATTTGGATACTCTTTCGAGTTTGGATGGAAAGAGATTGGCCTTTCAAGCGAGCGGCCATCGCAGTCATTGCTTCCTTGGTTCCGTTTGGAACCATCATTTTCGATCGCTCCCTTAAACGAGAGGTGAAAGAACTTAGGGCCGTTTAGCGACCGATGATAGTGAAGTTCCCGAAAGCGGAATTTTCACGAAGCGTTTCAAAGACCTCGCGCTGTTTGTCATGCAGGATGTCGTAAATTTGTTCGTCGGCTTGGGCTCTCGCCTCTTCCATGGCTTGTGGCTCCATCATGCCAGAGTTCATTCCCATGGCCTGATCGTAGTAGATGCCGAAGACCTCGTCTTTCTGATCTTCGCTCAATCCCAATTTTGGCGCGATTTGGCTAAGTTGAGCAGTGGCCATCATTTCGCTGCGCGAAGCGTCCTCTTGCGCTCGCATTTCGTCGTATTCGCGAAGCTGGTCGGGATCGAGGATTTCCGCAGCAAGATCGTCAACATCCTGTTGTGTTATCATGGGGGTACCGGTGTCGCTTGCCGGTTCCGGCCCGTTGGGTCCAAAACGAGTACGCAATTGCATCATCCGCATGAGCATGATCTCCTCGAGCTTGCCGCGTTGGTAGTGGTTTAGATCCAGACGAGCAGCGAATATGTCCAGCTGTTGTTGAACTTGTCGCTTCATCATATTCTGGAACCGGTCCTCGGAAATGCCCATGCCTTCAGAAAGAGCGATCGCTTGCGTTATCCTGGAGCGACGTTGCGGAGCTGGCTCAACCGGAACTTCCTCTTGCGTTTACTCTTGTTGATTGAGCTCGTTCTCCAGCTTGGCATTGGCGATTTGCAATTCCGCGACTTTGTTGGTCAATCTGGCGATTTCTTGTTCCTGTTCGCCAGGCTGCATATGGAGACCATCGCTTGGTTGTAGTGAGAATGAGCGGATGATCGAATTCGCAGCGAGTCCAGCTATGAATAAGAGAGCGATTAATAGAAAACGGGCGGTAAAACGGGGCTTCATATCAGAAGGTTTTGAAA
>NZNM01000022.1 GCA_002694885.1 Opitutaceae bacterium
ATTGGAAGCCGAAACGGGTGGGGGCGGCGCCGCTGGGCTTGGTTTCGGTGGTGGTGGAGGGGCCGGCTTAGCGACGGCTGCCTCTTTCGCAGCTTCTTCTTTGGCTGCTTCCTTCTCTTGCTCAACTTGGTCTTTAGTACGGACGAAGGAAGCCGCTGAAGGCGGGGCCACTGACTGCGGTTCGGATTCCCTTTCTACGGATTCCGCTTCCGTTTCCGGTTCTTCACTTTTGCTGGCGAACTCTTCCTTTATAGATTCCGCTGAAATATTATCGATCGTGCTCGATGCGCTTTTCACTTGAAAACCGCGTTCACGGAGAATGTCGAGAAGTTCGGCATTCTCCATCCCGATTTCTTTGGAAAGCTGGTAGATACGTACGCTCATGCAGTGGATTTACGACTGTCTAATCTTTTTGTATTGATTATCCTATTACAAACTATACAAATTAAGAGGAAATGTTCTGCTTTTGAAGGAATGCATTGACCTTCGCTAGTATGTCATCCGCCTGCTCCTGATCGAAGCCGAGGTCTTGTAAATCGGAAGATTCCACATCCAGGAAAACTTCCGGGCTGATCAAGCCATTCATCACAAGACGTTCAGCGGTTTCGTCATCGATTCCTTCGATTTGATTCAATCCGGCCGCCGCCTGCTGCTGTTTGGCTTCCATGCTGACTTCGTGAACTTCCTCCTTCTCGATATCGATCTTCCAGCCGATAAGTTTCGAGGTTAGTCGAGCGTTCTGGCCTTTGCGGCCGATAGCGATGGCCAAATCGTCTTCTGAAACCTCGACACGGAGACGCTTGTTAACTTCATCCACGTCTACGTTGCGAGGGATTGCAGGTTTCAAGGCTTCGATCGCCATTTCCTTGGGACCTTCTACGTAGCGAATGATATCGATCTTCTCGCCACCGAGTTCGCGAACGATACTCTTGACTCGAGCTCCTCGGGCTCCCACGCACGCTCCAACTGGATCCACCTTGGGATCAGAAGATGAAACCGCTATCTTCGTTCGATATCCAGGCTCTCTGGCAAAAGCTTCAATCGTCACGGTACCGTCGGCGATCTCAGTCACTTCCAAATCGAAGAGTCGACGCACGAATTTCGGGCTTGATCGACTCAAAATGAGCTCCGGACCTCGGTTAGATGCTTCGATCTTGAGCAAGAAACAGCGAATGCGTTCCCCGGGGGCGTAATCCTCGCCAGGCACTTGCTCGCGAACGGGCATGATCGCCTCCGCCTTGCCCAAATCAATGCAAAGATCGCCCCGCTCGCGACGACGCACGATCCCGCTGACGATATCCCCCACCTGATCCTTGAAATCGTCGTAGATTCGCTCTTTCTCGAACTGCCGGAGACGTTGCATAATCGCCTGCCTCGCGGTTTGAGCTGCGATTCTTCCCAGATAGGCTGGGTCCATCTCCTTTTCAAACGTCTCCCCCAATTGGATATCGGGATTGATTAATCGGGCTTTCTCCAAAGGAATTTCCGTTTTCGGATCGCTCAACGAGTCCACGACTTCGTGCAAGGACCACGCCTGCATCTTACCATTTTTCGGGTCGATCTCGATCTTAAGCTCCTGCCCTGCATTCACTCCTTTGGCCGCGGCGTTTTTGATCGCGTTGACGATAGCGGAGATCATGTCTTCACGACCGATCCCCTTCTCCTTTTCCATGTACTCGAGTACGGATAGAATTTCGCTGCTCATGTCTGCTAATCTGTAAGAAAAAAAAAGCGGGTCAAAGACCCACTTTTCAAAAATTGAAAAATTAGGCTGCGAGTAAATTTCTCGACTATCTAAAAGTCAAGCATCGCATTCGGGTTCGAACACACGGGCATGCGCTGCGGATTCGCGGATCCATAACCCCATTCCCTTACCCACAGGGCTACCCAGTAACGACAGCTACCAAATGCCGGAAATCCCTACATCGTCATGAAGATCGATCTTCATGCGCCGCCCTCAATTTCAATAGGCCCTGCACCCAGCCATTGGCTCGAGGAAACCGCCTAGATTCCAGAACAGACAACTTGCGGAGACTGGAGATCGCTCCCTCGGGAGCATCCCCAACATTCCAATGAAACCAAAGATTGAAAAGCGGCACCTCTGCCTGGGCAGATACGAGGGGAAGAAAACCATCGCAAATGAGCGTGTCGATCCTCGAACCGCCCACCCTAGTCGAACAGACACTCGCGCCTAGTTCTCGCTTGAGACGAGGCATATCGACTTCTCTTCTAAACGCGCTCGTCGACGGGCTGGCTGATGGATCACATACGGACAATTTCGAAGCCCATTTCTCTAAGTCATTGGGCCAATCTGGATTCTCCCGCACCCAGTTGAGGTATTGCTCAAGCCTCAGTCGCGGGTAGTTAGCAGGGCGAGAGCCTAGAGTCGTCCACATATCGCCACCGATTTCGTAAAGGGATTCTAAACGCGGCGGGTCCAAACGGAATTCCTCGAAAGACACTGCCGCCGCTACCCGCAACATAGGAATTCTGTTTTCGGAGTACCCCAATATCTCCAGCGCTTTCGTGTGGCACGCCCCTTCCCAACCCAGCCGCTCTATCCGCTTTCGAGCGAATCCGCATTTTATGGTCCACCTCTCGCGAGCCTTTTCCGATAGAAGTCTCCTGCAGTATTCTGCTGAGCGCCCATACAAGAACTCAACGGCGCTTTCGAGGGATACCCCGGTCGATTCGACAATAGAATCCTCGCTGGCGTATTCCTCCAAATCGTACCAAAGAAGATCCAGCAAGGACACGGTTGGAATCTTCTCGCCTGACTGAGCTTTCGTTGGAGGATCGTCGGGCTTCAAGGGATAGAGAACGACATGGAGAACAACATTGTCGAAATTCGGATTCTCGCCATGGCCATGCCCCCTCCAGTCTCTCGCGGAAAAATGGATTTCAACATCGCCACTGATCCGTTCGCCGCCGATTGAAATAGTCGCGTTCCTAAAATCCGGCCCAGCGAGGCGGTTCCAGTCGCCCGAATGAATCAGCTCAACCGCCCGCCCTTCGTCGTCCTTCATTCTGGAGGTATCAAAGGCGGCCTTCAACCAAATCCGTTGCAATACGAGCTCGCTGACCTGAAACGGCCCATAGAGCCCCTGGAATTCTTCAACGCTAGGGGTAGCAATCATAACAGCAGACAGCCAAACTATGCGGCAGTCCTCGACACCTAAAGCGAATTTTTGCCCCGCTGATGATTTTTGACAGGCGAGCTTTCCCCATTGACGTATAATCCAGCTACGCCAATACACACCGACACGCGCCTTAACGGTAATTCATGACCAACAATGACGATCCAGAATGGGAAGTCGTTGACTCCCTCCCAAACGAGAAAAAACGGCAGCCTTCAAAGCCGTTCAAATTTCGCATCTCGAAAAAGTTTCTGATTGGTGCCGGGATCGGCATTGCCATCGCCATCATCTCGCCGCGCTTCGTCGTGAACCTCGTCCGCAATGTCGTCGCCTATTGGTGGCTCGTCGTCGCCATTGCCGTCTATTGGATGATTCGCCGTCGGGTTCAACGCTAACAACCCGGGCACGGAATTCGCATGTACAAGAAAATCTTCGGCATCGTTCTCATTATTCACCTGGTAGTATTCGCCTACTTCGGACTTCGGTCTGGAAGTCCTAACACAGAATCTGAGCCACGCCCGCCGATCAATCCGATTGGGAGCGAAGTGAGTCAGAACGGGGAAACTACGGAGGACGATATCCTCAGGGAAATTGCTCCCGAGCCCGAAGTCCTTGCTCCCCGAATTGTGGAGTTCTCGGAGGCTCTGAACGATTCGCTACCGGCTAACATCAATCCCGAGGGCCTAGACTCCGGCATCCTATTTGAAGCGAACGCCAATCGCGTCATTTGGGAAAAGAATAGTCGCAAACCTGTCCGGATCGCGTCCATGACTAAAATGATGATGGCCCTGCTCGCATTTGAAGACGTGGAAAAGCGAGACGATCTCTCCATGGATACGGTTATCAAGGTTTCCAACGCAGCCTTCCGTATCGGGGGCAGCCAGGTCTGGCTCGATCCCAGAGAGAGCTTTTCGCTCGAGGAATTGCTGATAAGCGTTATGGTTAAAAGCGCTAATGATTCTTCGTATCTAATAGGCGAATACATTGAAAATGGCGACATGGGGCAATTTATCGATCGCATGAACTCGCGGGCTGCCGAACTGAACATGGCGGACACGGAGTTTCTCAACGCTCATGGATTGCCAGAAGGGGCAACTGGAAATACCGCCTCTTGCCAGGATCTCGTCCGATTGGCTATCGCCCTCTACCGATTCGACAAAGCGCTCGAATGGGCCTCCATTCCAACTTACAAATTCCGCGCAGAAGCTGAAGAGCCAACCATCCTCGCCAACCACAATAGATTGGTACTGACAACCGATGGCGTTAATGGATTGAAAACCGGATACACGAAAGCCGCCGGATTTTGCGTTACGGCCACTTGCGAACGAGATGGGCGAATCCTTATAGCTGTTACAACGGGTTTCGGCTCCAGCAAGCAGCGAGATAGTTTCACCAAGGCCCTGCTCGAATGGGGCTACTCCCAATAGCCTGAATCGGACAGCATTTCTCTCCATGATCGCGGGCGGCTCGCCCGCTTAATTGGGCTTAATCCTGCCCGCGAGCCGCGGGCGATCACCTTTTGCCCACTACTTTTCTAAACGGGCAACGCATTGAGCCCTACAATTATTCCCAACGCAGTCGCGCCTCCTGTCTTTGTTGACACGATCGTCTCTGTCGTTTCGACTACTGGAGGAACTATTACAATTATTGTGCTCCCGGAGGTTTGAGATCCAAGAAACGCGGAAGCTTCGTTACCCTCCCCAAGGACCTGGGCTACCGGAAAGCTGGGACTGGCTTATTGTCGCTCAACGACAAAGCCAATAAGCAAAAAGATAATTGTATCTAATACGTGGATGCTTACTTCTTCCATCCACTCGCAGGATCTGGCTTTGACTAAATCTCGCTCAATTCCATGAGCATTCGCGAGTCATAGATCGGTTGCCCACCACTTCGGCTCGCTACAAATGCCCCTAGCTGATTCGCTCGCTCCAAGGCTTCATCCACGCCAAGTCCGCTTACGAGACTTACGACTAAGGCCGACGTAAACGCGTCTCCCGCTCCTATGGTGTCCACAACTTCGATGGATTGGGACTCCACCATTCTGAATTCTCCTTCCTGGCAATAGGCAGCTCCATCGCCAGCCAGCGTGACCACAAGCCGATCCACCCCAAGCAGCAATGCGCACTCCTTCATTGCTCCCTCCAAGGCAAAATCCATCGGATTGGCGGCTATCACCCTATAGAGCTCGTCATGATTGAGCTTAACGATGTCGGCAAGCCGGGCGAAGTGTATAGCTCGTTTCAGGTCATCATAAGGGGCGCGCAAATTTATATCGCACACCTTGAGGCCGGAAAAGTTTTCCAACAGCGTTTCTAGCGTGTCTCGACTGAGCTCCGACCGCGTAACCAGAGAGCCATAGATGGCCGCATCCAGCTCGCTGAGCGAGGCCAACTCGTCTGCCGAAAGCTCGATCTCATCCCAAGCGGAAGGGAGTCGTATATCGTATTCCGCATTCCCTTGATCATCCAGCTTGGCCAGAGCCACTCCGGTTTCTAAAATTTCGTGACGCTTAATGAAATCGGTATTTAGGCCGGCGGATTTCGCCCGCTCGAGTACTTGATCTCCCAGTAAATCGTCACCGACACAGGTAATCGGATAGCTTTGCACTCCCAGGCAGGCCAAGTGGTAGGCGGCGTTGAAAGGGGCTCCCCCGAGAAAAAGTCCATCCGGTATGCAGTCCCACAAGGCTTCTCCATAGCTGGCTACGGCAATTCTATTTGAATCAGTCATATGTTACGCCTCAAAAAACCTAGTCACTAACGTTTGATTTGAAGCTTAGCTCGAATGTATGCCAACCGCTAAATTAGGACGAGAATGCTAGGCGTTGGTAAATTTATACGGATTTTCCTATGCGCCCGGCAACAAAGGCGCTATGAACGCCTCTAAGAGGCGCCTTCCGGTCGGCGTCCAATCATACGATCTGAGAGGGGAAGAACGCCCCTTCTCGCCAAGAATCCGCTCCTAATTTGTCATTTGATCGGCACCTCGCTTTAATCAGCGCGGGATGCGCGAACGGGAGCCACCAAATACTATATGTCATTCGAAAAACTCGGTCTGCGGACCGAACTTCTCAAGGCGCTTGCCCAAAAGTGCTACGCTTGTCCAACGCCCATCCAGGACCAAGCCATTCCTGCCATTCTTGAAGGGAAAGATGTTCTGGGAGGCGCTCAAACGGGCACCGGCAAGACCGCGGCCTTCGCCCTACCCATTCTTCAGCAGCTTAGCGAGTCGCGAGCCCAGGTCAAAGGACCAAGGGCCCTCGTTCTAGCTCCAACACGCGAATTAGCCGCCCAAGTCTGCTACAGTTTCCAAACTTATGGTAAACGCTTGAACCTCCGCTCGCACGTGGTTTTCGGCGGAGTCGGGATCAACCCGCAGATCAAGGCCCTGTCCCAAGGGATCGATGTACTCATCGCCACGCCGGGCAGACTGCTGGACTTGGCGGGACGCCGGGCTGTCGACTTCCGTAACTTGCAATGCCTGGTTCTCGATGAGGCCGACCGCATGCTGGACATGGGCTTCATCCACGACATCCGAAAGATTCTGAAATTGCTACCAACCAAGCGTCAGAACCTTCTCTTTTCCGCTACTTACTCTCCCGAAATCAAGCGGCTGTCGGAAGATATTCTCAACCGGCCTGAAATGATAGAAGTGGCCCGCCGCAATACGGCTGCGGAAACCGTCGCTCAATCCGCCTACCAAGTGCCGAAAAACCAGAAGCGCATTCTCCTCAGCCAGCTCGCTCAAGACGGCAAATGGGAACAGGCCTTGGTCTTTACCCGCACAAAGCACGGAGCCAACCGGTTAGCCACGCAATTAGCTAGCGATGGTATCGATTCCGCGGCCATTCATGGCAATAAGAGCCAGGCAGCCAGAGAACGAGCGCTATCCGCATTCAAGAATCGGTCCGTCCGCGTTCTAGTGGCAACCGATATCGCCGCCCGTGGACTGGATATCCGAGATCTTCCTTTTGTGGTTAACTACGAGTTGCCCAATGTCCCCGAAGACTATGTGCACCGTATCGGACGCACCGGCCGAGCTGGCAAAGACGGCCAAGCCATCTCTCTCGTTAGCCAGGAGGAAAACAAGCTGCTTTGGGGAATCGAAAAGCTGCTGGGCCGGAAAATCGACTTCGTAGGAAACGAAAAGCCCGTCAATTCCAGCGCCAGGCATCAGCCGAAGAATACGCCTTCTGGCAGCAAACCAAAGAATCGATCCACTTCCAAACGGTCCTCGAATCGCCGGTCTGGAAATAAGAACGGATCAGATGACAGGGAACGGCGAAACTCAAATTCAAAGCCTTGGAACCCAGGAGAATCGGATCGCCAGCCGAGATCCCGCTGCAGGAGACGCAAACCCGCGCCATCGAGAAATAGCGAATCCGAAGTTGCCTCAAAGCCCCCGAACCGTTTCAGGAAATTCTTCAGCAAGCGGGCAACGGCTTCGTCAAGGTAGTCGAGTAGAATTAAGCCCGCTCGGAGATCTGGCGCCACCTCTAACCTGCAATTGAAAAAGGTGGAGCCCAACCTTGGTTCGACGTAGCTCACCACCCTGAGCCTTTCGATGGGCCGGGCGAGCTTTGCTCTATCTCCAAGGTTGTCTACATGGACGATTCTCTTCAACGTGCCTGACAACTTAAGCAATTCCGAGCCATGCGTTGCCCTTTTATACTACCCCGTACCGATTTTACCCAGCTCATAGCGCTCTTCTTTACCATCGGAATCGCCTCAATATCAAGCCACCTAGCCGCCCGCGAACAGCCCAACATCGTCGTCATTCTGGCTGACGACATCGGGGTGGAAACGGTCAGCGCCTATGGGAGCGAATATCCGACGCCGCATATCGACTCGCTGGCCGATAATGGAATCCGCTTTGATCAAGGCCATGCCACCCCGGTTTGCACCACCACGCGTACGCGACTCCTAGCCGGTACCTACAATTTCAAGCATTATCAAGCCTTCGCCCACCTGGATCCCAGTCTGTATACGCTCCCTAAATACATCAGAGATGCCGACTACTCCAGTGTCGTTGTCGGCAAGTGGCAAATGGCGGGAAACATGGAGTACGGCGGGCGCGGTTCCTATCCCGAAGATCTCGGTTTCGACGAACATCTTGTCTGGCAACTGGAACGCTCCCTTAAAGGGAGCCGCTATTGGCAACCCACCCTAACCGAGAACGGCGTTGCCAAAACCTATTGCCAAGATGACTTCGCCCCGAAACTCTTCAACGACTTCATCTTGGACTTCATAGACCGCCGCCACGAAGAGAAATTCTTCGTCTATTACAATCCCGTCCTAGCTCACGACCCTTGGACCACCACGCCCGATAGTATCGACGCGGATACGCCTAAAGAGAAATTCGCAGGAATGATGGCCTACTTGGACAAAATGGTCGGGAGATTGCTAAACAAGCTCAAGGAGCATGGAATCACCGAAAATACCCTTATCTGGTTCATCGGCGACAATGGCACCCACCCGCAAATCACCTCATTGCGTAATGAAAAACTCGTGACAGGTGGCAAATGGAAAACAAAAACCAGCGGAACCCACGTTCCGTTCATTTTACAGTGGAGGGCCAAACTCCCAGGAGGAGTCGTCAAGTCCGATCTGGTAGAAGTTCTCGACGTCTACCCTACTCTGGCTGCGGCCGTTGGCAGGCCCGTCCCGTTCGCGCTCGATGGAATCAATCTGCTTCCCTACTCGCTAAGCCAGTCCAGCCGTACGCGCGATTCCATCTTTATGCACTATGACCCCCAATGGGGTAGCGACTACTTCCAGTCCCCCATGCCCGCCGATCGCTTAATTTTTGACGAGAATTGGAAATACTATGCCGACGGCCGGTTCTACCAGACTTCTAACGATCCTGAAGAACAACGCGATCTCTACGAAGCGAAGGTAGAAGGAGAGGCCAAGGTCGCCTACAATCGCCTTAAGCAAGCGTTCCTCAACATGAAAGACGGCCCGCTCAAACAGCCCTACATGAACAAGCCCTTCAAAGGTCTGAAAATCCCCGAGCCAGACGCAGAATGTCGGGATTAGCGATTCTCGCCTCAAGCAGCAGGGTACTACGATCTAGCTCCCGCTTACGCGCATACGCGTGAACTCAAGTTGTTGACGAGCGTAGGAGCGGGTTTATCCCGCGATTATATTATGCCCGAGCTATCGAGATTGCGGGATAAACCCGCTCCTACAAGCCAGCAATTAAAGAGGCGCCAGTGAGCAAGACCGGCGAACTAAATTTACAGCCAAGGTGAAGAGCCGAACAGGCTTTAGAATCTCCATCTGAAATTCAAACGAGCCGATCGCGGTTCGATGATGTGGTAATGCCGATCGGCTACCCCCTCTGCCCGTTCCCCGGGCAGTCTTGATTCATAGAAGTAGGTGATATCACGGCTGTCTGAATCGAAGGCATTTAGAAGGTCCAAACTAATCCACCAACGCTCGGTTTTGTATCCAAGCCTAGCATTGAAAGCAGAGAAGGAGCCCGATTGCACGCTCCCGTCCTCATTCAATGGGCGGTCGCCAAAATGGCGGAAGCACAGGGATCCGAACCAGCCGTTGTTCGGATTGAAACTAACTCCCGCGCTCGCGACCGAATCCACAGCTCCCGGAATCTCGTCCTCTGACCCTGGTATGCGAAGAGAGGTGTCCGTGACCGCAAAATCGAAATCGAAACTCATCCATTCCGAGGCCGCGTAGTGATTAGCCACTTCGATTCCATAACGCTCACTGGGATCCGAGGCCTCGGTGTTGCCCGCATCGCCAACATACAAGAGTTCGGAATCGAGTCGCAGGCCCCATACAGCAATCGACGTATTCAAATCATCAAACCAATGAAAACGAGCTCCCAATTCAGCTCCCTTTGACCCCACAATAGGATCCACGCGATCGATCGGGGTTACCCGATCCGCAGGATCAATGGTTATTGTCGTTCCTCGAGCATCGTTGCTGTGAAAGCCATAGCCTGCGCTAAAATAGTATTCAGTATTCTCATTCGCCGCATAAACCGCATTGAACTTGGGACTCAAACGAAAGTCATTTTCCGAGCCGGAATTGGCGGACAAATCGCTGTCGACATCAAAAGCATATCGATCTGCCCTCAGTCCGAATGTCGTTTTCAACCGGCCCGACCAGTTAACCAAAGCATCGTAGAATACCGACGTCGCCAACTCTTTCACTGTATCTTCCCGAATGGATGAAAGCCGTTGGCGCTGAGCCGTTCGATATAGACCTACATTATCGATGTCATCATACCGAATCTGAGCCCCGAAAGTGGACTGTACGGACCGATCGAAAATAGTTTGCCCACTTAATAGTCGTGAAGCCGACAGTCCGTAAATCATGCGATCATCCGCTTGTTCGAACTGGTCGCCCTGTACCGGATCTTCGAGAAAATAGGTGAAGTTCGACCAGAGGTTCATGTCGTATCTAATGGCGTAAGCGCTCACCTGCGTTGACGCGTCGCCACCTCGCTTCAGCCAATTTGTCGATACACTGTATCGGGACGACTCGCCTCCAACCGTGTCGTCCAGAAATCCCAAGTCCGATATCAAGCCTTGAGAGACGGCCCTTTCTGGAATTTGATCGGTCGAGCCCCAACTGGAACCGTAGCCCATGAGGGAAACCGAAAAGCTCCCGTCGTCCAGCTCTTGCGTGTATTTGAGCTGACCATTCAGCTTGTCCAAATTCTCATCCAGGTCCCAATGGCCATTGTTGGTGTTTCGCTCGAGAGCGAACAAAAGGTCCCCCCTCCTACTTGCTGCGAGTCCGCGACCAGGGCCCGGAAATAGCTGTCCTCTCCCAGAGTAATCCTCGCCAATCCGGAATCCAATCGATCCACCGTCGATATGGCCACCGACCCCGCCGAGGAGAAATTTCCGACTCCGGCATAGTAGGAGCCTTTGAGATAATTCATATTGGCCACCAGCTCGGGAATGATGAAACTGATATCCGTGTAGCCTTGGCCGTGACCATGGGTAACCATATTGACCGGCATCCCATCAATCGATGTGGAGAAATCCGTTCCGTGATCCAAATTGAAGCCCCGAAGAAAGTACTGGTTGGCCTTGCCTGAGCCGCTGTGCTGGGTAACTACCAATCCAGGAATCGTTTCCAGAATCTCTCCTGTCCTCAAAAGCGGACGGGCCTCTAAATCAATCTGGCCCACGAAGCCTTCCGAAGCCGACACCGCCTCGCCCACCAGCGGAGTGCCTCGGCCTTCCACCTCCAAAGTGTCAAACATGTGGATCTCATGTCCCGAAATTGTTCCGACCAGAAAAAGCGTGGCGATTGTAACGAGTAGTCTATTCATATTCCCCCGAAATTATCCTTGTCTGCTTGGATCTGAGACTGCTCCGGTTCAAGTCCTTTGTCTCTCCAATCCATCCCCTTTTCCTTCTTAATCATGCGGATGTGGCATCCAATCCGTGTAGACCCCCCGAGCATTACGAGCGGATTCCAGTTCACCCCATTCAACCACCCCTACGCGATCCGCCCAGGAATGGTACTTATTTCTCATCTCTGCAGCCAGCTCCGTCTCATCCTTCGCTAAATCGTTCATCTCGCTGCGATCGGCCTCCATATCGTAGAGCTCCCAATTCGAACGATCCCATCGCTTGACTAGCTTCCACTTTCCTTCCCTGTAGCCACAATTGCCCTCATGCTCCCAGGCAAGCGGAGGACGATCGGATCCTTCGGCGGCAAAACTGCGCCTCAAGCTGCTTCCCTCGCATGGGAGGATGGACTTCCCTTCCCTTTCATCCGGCCATTCCGCTTCGCAGACATCGACAATCGTCGCCATGATATCCGTCAACTGGCCGGTTTCCCTGCGCAACGCGCCTTTGCTTTCGATGCCCGACGGCCAATGGGCAATCAAGGGAGTCGCAATCCCCCCTTCGTGGACAAAGTGTTTGTATTCACGAAATGGAGCATTCGATAGATTGGCCCAGGCAACTCCATAGCTTTGAAAGGTCGTTTCGTCCCCAGGCATAATCTCTGGGTCATTCCCATGCTTCATTTCCCGGCCATCGCGCGTGTATGCTCCACAGGAAAGCGGTTTCGCTCGCCCTTTTCCCGCTGGCTTCTCATAAGGAAAGAAGGTATCGAATATCTCTTCCGCGCAGGCTCCATTGTCGGAAAGGAAAAGGATCAGCGTGTTATCGAGTTCGCCTGATGCTTCCAGAGACTCTAGAATGCGGCCGATTCCCTGATCCATGGAGTCAACCTGGGCCGCATACACCTCCATACGCCGTTCTTGCCACTCTCTATTGGGAGCGTCTTCCCAGGCCGGCTGGGTCGAGTCGCGGGCTGTCAATTGCGTATCCTCATCTAGAATACCCATTTCAATCATGCGTTTCAATCGCTCCTGACGCAAAGTGTCCCAACCTTCACTAAAGCGGCCTTTGTATTTCGCTATCGTTTCCGGCTTTGCATGCAGCGGCCAGTGAGGAGCCGTGTAGGCTGCGTACAAAAAGAAGGGCTGATCAGGCCGCTGCTCCAGATGATCCTTAATGAAGGAGCAGGCATGGTCCGAAACAGCGTCCGTGAAATAATAGTCCGCATCTTTCGGCGTTTCGATAGTACAATCATCCTCCGTTAACGTGGGCAGATCAAAATAGCTAGCAGCCCCACCCGTTATTCCATAAAAGCGGTCGAATCCGCGGGAACGAGGCCAATTCGATTTATCGCCCTGCTCTTCGATGAGCTGCTGGCACACGTGCCACTTGCCCGACAAGTACGTACCGTAGCCATTGGCCTTCAACACCTCGCCGATGGTGGCGCAACTCTTTGACAAATCGCCGCGATAACCATCAAGATCGTCGTCATAGTGAGCCACCATGTGATGAAGGAAGGCGTGGGCCTCGTAGCCAACGTTTGGCAGCTCTACACGATGCAGCC
>NZNM01000023.1 GCA_002694885.1 Opitutaceae bacterium
AACACAACTTAAGTTGACGCCAATGGCCACGGCGAGACGAAGGAGTGAGATCGGCAGCTACCTTTCTGTCAGAGAATCTGCAGTTTCTTTCTGTAGAACTCGATGATTTCTGCCGGGTCCCCGGAAAACAGCAGATATTCGTCGATCCAATCTGGCATGCGATCCTTTTTGATCATGAGCTTGAATTGGGATTGCAGATTTTTGAAGTACTTTGGATGGAAGAACACGTAGGGAACGCGTGGGCGAATCCCCAGCTTCAGGTTGCAGAGCTCAATGCCGATTTCCTCCATCGTTCCCGCTCCACCTAGACTGAGGATGCAGAAATCGGCTACTTGAAACCACTTTTGCCGATTGTGACGTTTCCGTTCCTGAAACGTATTAAAAAAATCGACACCAACCTTTGGCGGCTGAGCCTCCAATTCCAAGTAGGCAGCCCCCGTCAGGCAATTATTGGAACGCCCCACATCGGCGGCCAGTCCCATTACGCCTTCGCCGCCGCCAGTTAGGATACCAACGTTGGGGCCGAAAAACTGGGTCATGCGTTCTACAAGGGCAGTGATGTTGCGTCGCTCTTCCGCTGACATCTCGAGGACCGACCCGTAGAAAGCCAGTATCGTGCAGGCGAGAAATCGATCTACATTTTCCTCTTTGATAAAATAGCCGTGATAATTCTTGTAGGCGTGTACAAAGATATCATTATGTAATCATTGTACCAATACACCTTGATCCCTAACTGTTCGTAGGTGTCCAGCATGCTTTGGGCATCGCTAGGCAAAAAGAAGTCCTGCATGGGCGTGGCCTTCCGGAATACCAGTCTCCGTAGCTTCAAGCGCTGAATTCGGGCCAGTATCTCGATATGCTCGGGCAGGCTGGGGAAGCGATCCATTACCAGGGTGTCGGAATCGGTATCGCCTTTGCGAATTGCCTGTCCGATCGTCCGGTAGCCAAAATGCTTGTTGGCTCCAATTCGTCGGATCTCCTTTCAAATTTCGTCGAGTGGCCTGATGAGCAAACTTTGGTTGGGCGTTTGAGCGCTGCGTCCGCTTACGGATACGCGCGTTGTTGGGCGAACGCTGGAAAAGTGGGCCTTGGGATTGTTATCTAGTTGCTGGTATACCTGTTTCAGGTTCAGGTGGAGCTTCTCGCTCTTGGCTTTAAGGGCTTCTTTCTGGGCTTTGTCGAAAGTAGGCGAGTGGTAGACCTCTACCGACACAACGGGATTGATTACCGGCTGGTCATTTCGGTTGTAGATTTCCAGGATGATGTTGGTGCCCGATGTTTTAACAGGGTCGAGGAGAACGGATCCTGAGTGCAGGCCGAAATTGCCTTCGCCTCGATTGAGAACTACGTAGTGATCCTTTAGGTACACCGAACAGCTCGTTAGGAGTCCTGAGTGAGGGGAATGTCGACTACTTAGATATCCGTGCGGATTTGCACTTTGTCCAAGAATGAGCGCGGATAGTAGCCTTCGATCAGGCGAAAGTGATCGAGTTTGGATATCGTTTGAGGCAGAGTGTATCGAACTTTGTGGGGAGTTAGGAATACGCGGCCAAAGCGGTCGATCGAAGTCGTGTTTGGCAGCTTGATCAGGTTTTTATCGAGGGCTTGCCAAATTTCGTCGGCGGACAGTTTTTGGGATTCGGGAGCGTAGAAGAGTCGACCTGCGGAAGTGTCAGGCTTGAGAAGCTCTTTGTAATAGCTAGCGCAAGGGAACGAGCTATCGTAGAGGAAGGCTTCACAGGGAAGGATCAATCGGTCCCGATTTAAGGATGGAGGACGCATAGACGCTATCTCCAGCCCGATTCGAGCCAGCGAACTGCGTTCGGTGAATTGGATCTTTTTCAGCCGCGAGCGAGCCCATTCGATTTCCGCTTTTCCATTCAGACGAAAGGTGATGGTCAGATCCAAGATCTTCGATTTGGGCCGGCTTTTAACACTGGTTATGACGCCATCGTCGCTCATCCAGAAGGATTCGTTGTCCATAATTCGCGGGTGGTTTTGGTCGTTTACAATCCGACTCATTTTGCTAGTGGTTTCAGTTTTAGGTTTCGGAGTCTCTCTGAGCCTGCCGCTTTTAGCAGCGCATTGATAAATCAGCCGTCCTCGGCGCAAGAACCAGAAATCGATTATTTTATGAAAAAGCCCACCGCTACAGCTCTACTTCTCGCGTCATTGGCGAGTGTCAACCTAGCAGGACAAGCTCCCGATAGCTCACTGCAAGAGGAAGTCGCGGAATTCACTTCCATGGAGTTGATTGAGACGTGGGGCTACCTGTTGGCAGAGCGGTTCAATCTGGGAGGTCTTGAAGTGACCGATGCGGAAATCGAGGTCATAGCTCGGGGGATGAGAAAGTACATCAATCGCGAGGACCCGCCGACAGATCTGTCCCGTTCAATCAATCCGGTGCAGAACTATTGGCTTCAACGCGAGGGTATCGTGAGGGAGGAGCAGAAGAAGCGAAATGAAGAGGCGGAGGTCGAGTTTTTCGACACCCTCGTTGGCCGGCCAGAGTATCAGTCACTCGCCACGGGCCTATTCTTTCAGATCCTGGAGCCCGGAAGCGATGAGAAGCCAAGCAAGACCGACCGAGTTAGGTGTCACTATGTGGGCACGTTTCTAGATGGGACTGAGTTCGACAACTCTTACAAGCGGGACGAACCATCGGATTTCGCTTTGGGCGGAGTCATTGAAGGATGGACACAGGGGGTTCCTCTGATCGGCGTCGGCGGAAAGGTTAAGCTATATGTGCCTGCCAGATTAGCCTACGGCGATGCGGGGCGACCCGGCGTGCCACCCGCATCGGCATTGATTTTCGAAATCGAGTTGATCGAGATTCTCGGACCAGATACTGGGGCTGGCGCCTTGCCTCCTGATCCGCAGTAGTCGGGTCGTCGGAGAGAGCGCCTATGAGATTGGCTTTAGTGACGGAAACCTTTCCGCCCGAAGTCAATGGCGTATCCATGACCTTGGGACGATTGGTAAACGGTTTAGCTGGCAAGGGCTACCAGGTCCAAGTAGTTAGACCCTCCCAGGTCTCCGATCTAGATGAGATGGGGACGAGTGATAGCCTTTACGACGAATTGGTTATGCCGGGCATGCCCTTGCCTGGCTACGAAGGATTGCGTATGGGTCGCCCGGAAGGTTGCCGGTTGCTGCGCGAGTGGACGGCTGCGAAACCCGATCTGGTACATGTTGCGACGGAAGGGCCATTGGGATTGGCTGCCCTATGGGTGGCTCGAGTGTTGCAGATCCCTACGTCTTCAACCTTCCACACCAACTTCCACCAGTACACGGGGCACTACAAAATTGGGCTGATCAAGGATTTCATTCTCGTTTTCCTTCGTATCACCCACAACAGCTGCGGCTGCACGTTAGCGCCAACCAAGCAAATGGCCGACGAGTTGAAAGCGATGGGCTTCAAGAATACATCGGTCCTTTCGCGTGGAGTGGATACAGAACTGTTTTCGCCAGATAGACGCGACGAGCAACTGAGGGCAGAGTGGGGCGCCGCGCCTGAGGATCGCGTAGTGGCCTATGTTGGGCGGGTAGCGAGCGAAAAAAATATCGATCTCGCGGTAAAAGCTTTTCGTCGCTCGCAGACGGATTCCAGGAAATCTATCATGGTGATTGTCGGAGACGGGCCGGAGCGCCTGAGACTGCAAACCAAGTATCCAGATATCGTTTTCGCGGGAATGCGTAAAGGCGAGGATCTGGCCCGCCACTATGCCTCCAGCGATATTTTTCTCTTTCCGAGCATTACCGAAACCTTTGGAAACGTGGTGACCGAGGCTCTGTCGTCAGGCCTTGCTGTGGTAACCTACGACTATGCGGCGGGACGCGAACTGATTGAGTCGGGTGTCGATGGATTGCTCGCGACGTTCGATCAACCGGATCAATTTATCGAATCAGCGAGAGTCGCCATGGGGCTCGATGCTGAAGCCTTGAGCACCTTGAGAATGCAGGCCCGAGAGACCGCGATGGCAGTCAGCTGGGATCGAGTTATCCAAGAATTTAAGCAATCGCTTGAGATTGTCAAAAACCGTGATAGGAAGATGTACGCCAACGCTTTGTAAATGCAGGACGAAATCGTATTTATTATCAACCCGATCTCCGGAAAGCGGAACAAAGGATCGATCCGCAAGGAAATGGTTGATGCTTTCATTCGAGAAAAGGGTCTTAAAGCCCGCTCCATTCTTACTGAGGAGACCAAGCACGCTACGGATATTACCCGGCAAGCGTTGAAGGAGGGCGCGGCTCGAATCGTCAGCGTCGGAGGGGATGGGACTATGAATGAGATCGCCAAGGAGATGGTTGGGACTGAGGTGCCGCTCGGCTTGGTTCCCATGGGTTCCGGAAATGGGCTTGCCCGGCACTTGCATTTGCCCCTCCGATTCAACGACGCTCTGAAGGTAGCGATTGGCGATCATGTCATTGGCATCGATACGGGTGAAGTGAACGGGCATCCCTTTTTCAACGTGATGGGATTTGGTTTGGATGCCGAGATTGGGAAGCGTTTTAATGAAGCCAAGGGGCGTGGTTTTATGACTTATTTGAAAGAAGGGCTCAAGGCGATCGTATCCTGTCGTTCTTCAAAATACACGCTGATGCCAGGCGATGGATCCGTATCAATCGATGCCTTCGTTCTCGCCATTGCCAATTCCTCGCAGTACGGAAGCAATGCCTATATCGCTCCCGACGCTTCGCTTAAGGACGGCAAGCTAAATGTAGTGGCTATTCAAACACCGGGATTTCTGGGAACAATCGATCTGTTCTGGCGCATGTTTTTTAAAGCGATTTATGGAAGCCGTAAGGTGAAAGCTTTCTGCTCAGAGCGTATTCGCATCAAACTAAGTAAGGAGGGATATTTTCACGCTGACGGAGAGATTTTCGAATGCGGCAAGGAAATTGGCATTGTCAGCCGACCAAAATCCTTGCTGATGGCCCTGCCCTCCGAATGCTTCGCGTAAGCAACCGGCTGGTTGAGATCCGCCTTCGCTGATACTACGGAGGGACACACAACGAGTCCTACCATTAGCGAATCGATTCAAATTAGAAGGTAGGGCTGCTTGTCCTCAAGCAGCCGCGTTGGAGTCGGATCTACAAACAGCGGACTAAAAAGACGAGTTTGCCCTGCTTCCCTTGGCTCGAAAACCGCTTTGCCATTACGCTTTTGGCCAACGATAAGGCCAATCGTCGATTTTCTCGATCAATCCTCGTCGAACCGGATTGAGGCGGATGTATTGGGCTTTCTCTTCCCAACTTTCATCATCGCGGATTCGATGATCAAAGAATCCGCTCTGCCAGGAAATAGGGCAATATTTGGCAGTGTACCGTTTCCAAGATTTAACTACGGATGGCATTGATTCATTGGGTGGCAATGAGATGATCGCATGAGCATGATCGGGCATTAGTAAGAAGATTGAACAATGCCATCGACATTTTTGATGGTAGAATTCCACCGATTGCAGCAATGAGTTCGATACGGTATCGCGGCACAGCTGGTTAAACCCCCGTTTTGCGCAGTTTATCGTGACAAAGAATTTGGATCCCGATTTGACCCAAGAGGGCACGGAGTGATGTAGATTTTTCCGTTGGGGCAGGCTAGACATATCCGGGGTAAAGAGTCGCCGTTCAAGGACCGGCGCTGGATTCGAAATTTAGGATCACCATAGGAAATTCGATTGCGAGCCGATTTTCGGAGTTCGAGCTGAACTCCTCTCGGCTGGTTGCGGAGAACCAGCCCTACCATCGGCGAAGCGCCTTAAAATTTTGGTAGGGCTGCTTGTCCCTAAGCAGCCGGATTTGATTGTTTCAGCGCGAAGGTCTTCGCGCCGGGCGGGATCCGCCTTTGTTGATGCTACGGACGAGACAGGCACCCAGCCCTACCATCGGCGATGCGATCAGCAACTACTGCTCACGCAACGCTGGTCAGTCCCTCGCGAGACTTTTTCGCCAGGAAATCGATCCAGGCTGGATGTTCGTTCAGGCAAGGGATGGCGTGAAAGGATTCGCCTCCTGCTTCTAGAAATTCCTCTTTTCCTTCCATGGCGATTTCCTCGAGCGTTTCCAGGCAATCAGACACGAAGGCTGGTGTCATAACCAGCAATCGCTTCTTCCCTTGTTCGACGAGTTGCGGTAAGACCTGGTCCGTGTAGGGTTCGAGCCAAGGTTCGCGTCCTAGTCGTGACTGAAAGGATACAGAATACTTGTTAGCCGGAATCCCAGCTCGCTTCACGAATGCGTTGGTCGTGGCGATGCACTGAGCTTTGTAGCAAGTGGCATGGACCGGACTGCAGTTGGTGCAGCAATCTTTCACCACTTGGCAGTGGGCCTTAGAGGAGTCGGCTTTAGTGAGGTGCCGTAGAGGAATTCCGTGATAGGAAAAAAGCAGGTGGTCGTACTCGGTTTCCAGGTACGATTTAGCCGATTGGTACAGCGCTTCAATGTAGCCGGGTTCGTCGTAGAATGGCTGTACCGTGCGGACATCGAGCTCGGGCATCTTTTCGGCGATCTCTTCCATGACTTTGACCACGACGGTTTCGTAGCTCGACATGGCGTAGTGCGCGTAGAGGGGAATGAGCAAGAGTCGATCGATATCTTTGGATTTCAATTTGTCGATCGTCCGGGGAATGGATGGATTGCCATATCGCATGGCCAGCTCGACATGATCGTCGATCCGTTCCTGAAGCAGGGTCTGCACGTTCCGGCTGGTAACGATCAATGGTGAACCTTGGTCCGTCCACACCTTTTGATAGGCCTCCGCTGAACGCTTGGGGCGGGTAGGCAAGATGAAGCAATTGAGGACGAATTGCTGAATCGGCTTTGGCGAGTCGATAACGCGGTCGTCGGAAAGGAATTCCCGCAGATAGGTTCGCACGTCGGGGACAGTGGCGCTGTCGGGCGAGCCTAGATTGACGAGAAGAACGGCGTTTTTTGACATAGGCGAGGCGTATAGGCAGCGGACCTGGCAGTGTCAATTAGGCAAACGCTTTTCGATATTGCCGAATCTGTTCAAACGCGCGTCGCCGATGGAGCGGAAATTAAGGAGACGCCACCACGGCGGTCCGCTAGAGGGCTCGGTTGCGGCGCAAGGACTCTGGATCGAATCCGATGTGCTTGAGAAATTGCCTTTGGAAAAAAGCGTGGTTTTCGTAGCCAACGCGATGGCTGATTTCATCGATAGAAAAGTCGGTTTCTAGCACGAGCTGTTTGGCCGCATTCATTCGGCGGTGGATGAGATTCTGTATGGGCGATTCGCCATACTGCTTTGAGAAAACACGGCTGAACTGGGAGGGAGAAAGGCTGGATTCGCGAGCGAGCTCTTCGATTGTCCACTTGCGTCCGAGATCGGAGTCGATCAACGATGATACTCTGGCAATCCGCTCGTCGAATACAGTCCGGGAGGCATCGGCCATAAGGAGGAGAAGCATGCGTAGAGAGTGATCCTGCAGCTGCTTTTCGATTTCGTTTTCCGCATCCCAGGCCAAAGCCAGTTGGGCGATAGGCTCTAGGATCCGGCCACTGGATACGTGGACTGGCTGGCCGGGAGTTTGTATGTCGTTGGAGGAAAGCTCGTTTGCATCTGTGTCCAATATTTGGAATCTGATAACGAACAAGGAAAGCGGATCCGCGAGGTCTTGTTCTGCTTCGATCTCTTCCCCGGGCTCGAACAGGAAGCAAATGCCGGGGGCGAGCGAAAACGGCTTGCCGTTCCGCCTGAGTTGGCCGGAGCCTTCGAGCATTCCCCAGATAGCGAAATCGGGGAGGGAGTCGGCTTTCCAACTCCAGATGGGTTCGCAATGGTAAAGGACAGGCGTTGCGGTAAGCCGCAGCTCCGCGTTTTGGGAAATCCAAAAGGCGTCCTTTTCTCCCTCAGGCATTCTCCAGGATTTTTAGCGAAGCGCTTTCAAGCAGGTCTTTGACCTGCTCGCGAAAGGCGAGCATGTGGGGCGCTTCCAGATGGGCTTTCAATGCGGGCAAGTCGCGCCATTTCTCTACGATAACGGCAGCATTTCCATCGATTTGCTGGGCCTCTAAACCGGTTTCCGTATCGATTGTGGGAATGTACTCAATGCAGCCGTCCTCCGCTAGAACGTTGGGCACATTGGCTTTGAAATGCTTTAGGAATTCAGGCAAGTAGCCTTCTTTCACGTGTAACGTGGCAATAACATGGATCATGGAAGGAGAGTTGCCGTGATCGACGCCTGTGTCGAGACCTTGTAGGCGGGGTCGTTGGACGGAGACCGATCCGATCTATAAAAGCTCCCAAAAAGGTAGGGATGACCGGTTATGATTACATCCTAGAAAATGGGAGGGCTGCTTGTCCTCAAGCAGCCACGTTGAGCTGATAGGTGGCGTTTTATCGGCTGCTTAGGGACAAGCAGCCCTACCGTTTTCGATTCGCTTAGCCGATGGTAGGGCCGGTTGTCCCTAACCGGCCGCGTTGGACTGGCGGCAAACAAGGGATTCGGCTGGTTAAAGACAACCAGCCGTATCATGGGCGAGACATGCAATTAGTCCAATCTTTCTATACAATTGCGGAAGTGCAGCGGGTTCTCGCAGTCGAGCATTAACTTCAACTTATGTAAAGCTTGAGGAATTGAACGAGCCGGGACGTCGCGTTTCACCCTTGGATTAGGTCGCTTCGAGAAACCTATGTTGATTTTCGATAGGAGCTTGTTGGTGGAATTCCTTTGCCGCCTAACCGCTTTCAGGCAATATCATTTGATCATTCATTCATTCATTTAGCGCAAATACTTCGAAGCGTGCTTCGTTACCGAATTGGTAGCGGACGATCCCTGGGCGCCCACAAAAAAGAGTAGCACAGGCATCTTGCCTGTATGCAGAGGCTAAAGTCACAGGCTGGAAGCCTATGCTACCCCTTGTGGTCGCTC
>NZNM01000024.1 GCA_002694885.1 Opitutaceae bacterium
AAATGCGAAGACCGAGCCCAGCTCATCCTTCCATAAAACATCAACTTGCTCTCCCTCCTCGGCTATATAACGATTCGTCGTAACGCCTTCGCAGATCGAAGCGTTCATTGATTCTAAGCTGACACTACCCGCAACCTATTGACCCACCAACTTCGATGATTCGGTTTCTTATGCGTCCCAACACCTTCGTCTATGCATTTACATTGGCGATCGCCCTACTTGCATCGCCCGCCTACGCTCAGCAAAGCCCAGCTACCAAACGACTTCTCGAACGCAACAAAATGTTCGAGAATCAAATCATCAAGGTCGCTGACAACGTCTATACGGCCATCGGATACCAAGTTACAGCCAACTCTATGATCATCGGCGATGACGGGGTAATCATTATTGACCCGGGTCAGGCAGCCGTGTTCGCCAGTCGTGTCCGCAAGGCCTTCGAGGAAATAACCGACAAGCCGGTCAAAGCAATCATCTATACCCATTCTCATGGCGATCACGTCAATGGGGCTCCCGCATTCTTTGAAGAAGGCAAGGGCATTGAAGTTTGGGCTCGTTCGAATTTCGGCTCCGAGGGCGCCCGAACCCAGATGACAGGTCTGCAAGACGGTGTACGCGCTTCGAACACCCAAGGCTTCGACTTGAAGCCCGAGCAAAAAATCGGCGTTGGCGTCGCCATTCCACCCGCCCGTCGCCCAGCCGGCAGCCTGATGGTGGATGGAGGGAATCGTGCGGGCGGAAATGGACAAGCCCAAGGCCAGCGAACAACCACCGGTCGCGGACAGTTTATGCGAATCGATCCCAATCAAACCTTTTCCGAAGATCGCAAGCGCATCGAAATATCGGGCGTGACTCTTGATCTCGTCAGCGCTCCTGGAGAAACCGCGGATCAACTCTACGTTTGGCTACCCGACCGGAAAATCGTCTTCGCTGGCGACAATTTCTATCAGTCTTGGCCTAACGTCTACCCGCTCCGCGGCACGGCTCGCCGCTCCATCCGCGATTGGATTTCTAGCATCGATTCCATGGTCCAGGAAGGTCCCGTCCATTTGGTCGGGGGGCATACGACGCCGATGCTGGACAATGCCACCGAAGTGCTAACCAACTACCGCGACGCCATGCAATGGGTCTATGACCGCACCATCGAAGGGGCCAAACAATACATGACGCCAGACGAGCTAGTTGAGTACGCAGCTCTGCCCGAAAAGTATGCCAAATTGGACTATCTGGGCTCTTACTATGGAAGCGTTGAGGGAACGATACGCGATATCTATGCCCAGGACCTGGGATGGTTCGATGGCGACCCACTCAATCTGCATCGCGAATCGCCCAAGAAGCAGTCCCAACGGATGGCCGACCTCATTGGTGGAGTCGACAAGCTCATGACCAAGGCTCGCGAAGCGATGGAGGCGGAGGACTACATCGGAGCGGCCCAGCTAGTCCAGCACGTCATTCGGCTCCGGCCCGAGAACCGAGGAGCCAAGCGCCTAATGGGCGAGGCCCTAGCCATCATTGGCGAGAGGACCTTCAATGCCCCTATGCGTAACTACACCATTTCCTCTTCAAACCGCTACTTGAAGGAAGCGGAAGAGAAGGGAAAAGAGGGATCCCGTTCCGCGCATACGCGTTTAGTGAATTAGTTTCTACTTCAATAAACGCGCCGGGACGTCGCGTTCCACCCTCTATCTGGGTAAAGCAAAGGTGGAGCCCGACCTCTGGGCGGGTTCAAGTCCACGCGCAAAAAGCCCGATCTGGCTGCAAAAATCCGATTTCAAGGCCGGTTCTAACAAGATTTGACCAATTCGTGAATTTTTGGTGTAATCCTCTTCATAATGAGCAACGTGGTTGAAATTAACCGAAGGCAATTCCTTCGCGGAGCGGGTGGGCTGATGGCGCTTCCCTTCCTAAATTCCCTACCCCTGTCGGTCGCGGCATCGAATCCCATCTCCCAGGCCCGCAAACGCTTGGTGACTGTGGGAACCTTTCTGGGCATGTATCCCGGCGAATGGCATCCCGAGAAGGGTAGCAATCGCATTCCCAAATTGCTCGAACCGCTTATGCCCCACAGGAACGACTTCACTGTTGTATCCGGAGTCGACCACGGCATCAATGGCGGCCACAAAGGCACCCCCTCTTTCCTCTCAGGCGTTTACAAGCCTGAGTACATCGGCGAATCGATCATGGTTCGCAACGATATCACTCTCGACCAACTAGCTGCCAAGCATCTCAGCCGCGATAGCCGCTATCACTCGCTCCAACTCGGAGCTTCCGAGGGCAAGCCAACGCAAACGCTTTCCTGGGACGAAAACGGCGTGCCCTTGCTTCCCGAACCCGATCCCATGGTCGTTTTCAAGAAGCTTTTCGTCAACGACCTGAATCCCGAGGCGGCCAACCGAGCCATGCAACTCAAACGCAGCGTTCTCGACATGGTGGCCGAAGATGCCAAATCGCTGCAAAACGAAATCGGCTATGAGGACCGCGAAAAGGTCGACAGCTATTTCTCCTCAATTCGCGACGTCGAAAAGCGCATAGAGCGGCAGCAGCAATGGGTGAACACACCCAAACCAGGCGCCCCGCCGCTAATGGATCGACCGACCACATTCCACGGCAATCTGGATTTGATGTTCGAGCTCACCGCGCTGGCTCTCCAGCACGACTCAACTCGAGTAGTATCGATCGAGCTCCCCGCAGGTGGATTGCCCATCATTCTCGGAGGTGAACAACTTTCAGGTTATCACGGTCAATCGCACCACGGTAAAGATCCCAAAGTTGTCGAGGAACTCGTTAAGATCGAACAGATGCACACCGCTTCTCTTTCCAAGTTCCTCAGCCGCTTGAAGGAAATTCAAGACGACGACGCCACCCTCTTTGACCGGTCGCAGGTCTTGTTCGGAAGCGGTCTTGGCAACGGAAGCTCCCACTCCAATCGCAATCTTCCTGTGCTGCTCGCCGGCGGAGACTTCAAGCATGGAGGCCAAGACGTCATCTTTAATGAAGGGGAAGTTCCTTTGTCTAATGTATTCGTTACCATGCTACAGAAGCTAGGAATCGAGATCGATGCCTTCGCTACCAGCACCGGCAACGTGAATTCGGAACTCGCTTAATTCTTCGTATTAGGAAGGGAAAGAGGTGGAGCACCTTAACAAGCTACCCACGCTCATGAACTCGATGGTAGGGAGGACCGCAAGCCGGGCGAAGCCTTGGCGAAGACTGGTCTGGGTCCTCCGTTTCTTCTTCAATCTTGGAGGACCGACCTGTCCGCCGAAGCTCAAGCGTAGGTGGAGCCGTTCCTCCCTACCATTGGTCATCCTCTCTGTCTTGATCGCGCCGCTTTCCGCATCAGACGATTTCGACACTTTAGTAACGCCCTTTCTGGAAGAGCACTGCATAAAGTGTCACGGTGAAGAAAAGCAGAAAGGCGACATTCGGCTTGATAACCTAAATCGAGACTTCACCAACGGCGAATACGCCGTTATCTGGCAAGACGTATCCGATATGCTCGTACTCGGCGACATGCCTCCTGAAGATGAGCCACGTCCGCCGATGGGGGAAATCACCCGCATCACTAAAGCGATTGATTCCGAGCTGCGCCAGGCCGCTGAGACAGTTCGCGGAGAAAGCCGAATTGCCATACGCCGCTTGAGCCACAGCGCCCTGGACAACACGGTAGAGGATTTGCTTGGGATCAATTTGAAGCTTTCCGAAAGCCTTCCCGCGGATCCTGAACTCGACGGATTCGAAAACATGGCCGTCACCCTGGACGCCAATCCCGAAATGGTCCTCAAGCTGCAAAACAATGCCCAGAAGATAGCCAAACACGCGATCGCTAGCGGAGCGGATATTCGCGAAAATCGTATCTATAAATTGGGCACGATCGGGCACGGCAACAATGTAGAAGAGCGAGGCGAGTTCGTCATAACTTCATCCAGTCGCGATCGCAAGCACGTCATGTGGCCCAAAGATTTCGTTGCCTCTCAAGACGGACTTTACCGGATACGGGTCAGCGCCTTCGCCCGCGACCTACGCACGGATTTAGAGGAACAAGGGATCGAGTATACCTACACCAATGAGAGCTATCAGAAAAGCCTGCCGAATCGGGATCGCATTCATAATGGCGAACCGCGACTAGTCTCCATAGTAGCCATACAAGCATCCGAAGCCCGGCACATGGATGCGGCTACCGTTCCAGGACGTCGGGTTGGCTATTTCTACACGGGTGGCGAATTGAGTATAGACGAAGTGGATGTTCGCCTCAAGGAAGGCGAGAACATCATGATCCACTACGCTAACGGTGCCATTCTCAACCGCTCTCCATTGGCTATCGTCGAGGGCGAAGAGCGGCTGGTAGCGGATCTACTTTACGTGAATGAGATTGGAGTTTCTGGTCCGGTTATCGATTCCTGGCCACCGAAAGCTTTCAGGGAACTTGTCGGCTCGGAAAAGGGATCCGATGCTAAAATCGAAAGAAATATTGCCAGCTTCCTCTTCAAGGCGTTTCGGCGTCCGGTTCCCGAGAATACTACGAGTATGTTCGTGAACTTGTACCATGCGGGCATTGCCGAAGGTCTCAGCAAAGAGGAGTCCATGGAAAACGTGGTAGAAGGCATCCTTTGTTCACCGAGATTCCTTTTCAACTACGACCGTGGTGATGCCGAGGATCCTTGGGCATTGGCCAACCGGCTATCCTACTTTCTCTGGAACTCCATGCCGGATGATTCTCTTTTGGAGCTGGCAAAGAATGGCAAGTTGGCCGACGAGCGGACTATTCGCAAGCAAGTGACCCGCATGCTAGACGATGAGAAAGCGCAACGCTTCGTACACGATTTCACGGCTCAATGGCTCGGGCTGAAAGATATAGAGCTCATGAAGCCCGATCCGAAACTATATGAAGACTACGATCCTTTGCTTGAGTCGATGATGCGACAAGAGAGCGAGGCATTCTTTAGCCGAGTGCTGGAGCACAATCTTCCTGTAACCGCTTTTCTGGATTCCGATTTCGTGGTCATCAACGAGCGCCTGGCCACTCACTACGGGCTAGATAATGTTGAAGGCGACGAGTTTCGCGAAGTGGCCTTGCCGGCCGACAATCCACGAGGAGGCCTCCTGGGACAGGCCAGCATCCTGAAACTCACATCCAATGGCACCCGTACATCTCCGGTTGTCCGAGGCGTTTGGATACTCGAGAACATTCTTGGCGACCCTCCATCGCCCGCGCCCGCTGATGTCGAGCCGATCGAGCCCGATGTCCGCGGAACTAAAACCATCTTTGACATGCTATCCCGCCATCGGGAAATTGAAACCTGTGCCGATTGCCACCGCAGCATTGATCCTTGGGGATTCGGCATGGAGCAATTCGACGCAATTGGCGCCTACCGGGAAATCTATCGTAATGGACAGCCAGTATACGCCAAAGGCAACGTGCCCGGCGGCTCTTTCGACGGACTCGCGTCCATGAAACAAGTCTTACTCGACCGCTCGGAGCAATTCACGCGAGCCCTGACAGAAAAGCTCTTCGCCTACGCTCTCGGCCACCCCCTTTCCTTTCAAGAGAGGATCATAGCCGACGATATCGCCCGAGCCAATCTGGAGAACGGCGGCGGATTCAAAGACCTCATCCTGGAAATCTGCGCCAGCGCGCTCTTCCGGGGCGAGCTGAACACAACCGTCGTCGCCCAAAACTAGCTTTAGCTACCTCCACTGGAGCCTGTATTGCGCAATAATGACGATCACGTGATCAAGATTATTGCGCAAGGGGACTAAGGGATCAAACACGAGCGACGAACTAGGCCCAGACCTTCGCTGGAGCGAGCCGACTGCGTCCGTTCGCTGTGGGCCGTGTTAGCGGCAGGCATTGAGCAGGGGAATACGCGGAGCGGAGCAAGAGCGACAACCAAGCGACGCGGGAACATTTCGGCTCTACCCTACGCGAGCATGTCGTGGATCACATGCCCGTGCACGTCAGTGAGACGCCGGTCTATACTATTGTTTCGCACAGTAAGTTTTTCGTGGTCGATACCTAGTTGATGGAGAATGGTCGCGTGAATATCGTACACCGCGGTTTTCCGATTAGGATCGAGAGGCTTGAATCCCCAAATATCGCTTTCCCCATAGGTTCCCGGCTTAATCCCGCCTCCGCACATCCAGTTCGTGAATACGAAGGGGTTATGATCTCGTCCCGAACTGCCTTGCGAGCAAGGCATACGCCCGAACTCGGTCGTCCACAGAATTATAGTTTCGTCTAGCAATCCACGTTGCTTCAAATCCTTGATCAAAGCCGCCGCGCCGCGAGCCATTCCTAATGCCAAGGGTTCATGATCCCGCTTGATATTCTCGTGGCTATCCCAGTTTCGCCGCGGGAATCCGTTGTCATTGCCGCTCCAGATTTGCACGAAGCGCGTTCCACGCTCTAGCAGCCGACGGGCCACCAAGCATTTGCGCCCAAAGAATTCCGTCTCCGCTTTAGTATTGATGATGCTGTCATCCACAGCCGGGCCTTCCGAAGCCAGCCCGTACATATCCTTAATGTATTGAGGCTCTTGTGACACATCCAACGCGTCGGTAGCGCTGAGCTGCATAGCCCCAGCCAGTTCATAGGCTTTGACACGGGCGGAAAGGCGATTATCGCCAGGTCGATCCTCAGCGTGAGCCGCATTCAAGCGGCTAAGCAACTCCAAACCTGCTCGATCGCTTTCAGGGGAAATGAACGTGCTCTTTGGCGGATGGAGATCGGCAATGGGATTCGCGTTACCCGGTCGAATAAGCGTACCTTGATGTTGGGCTGGCAAAAAGGCCGCCCCCCAATTCTTCGCTCCATTGGAAGCTAATCCTCGGTGGTCGGGTAGCACAACAAACGTGGGCAGGTCATCACTCTCGCTGCCCAAGGCGTAGGACACCCAGGATCCCGCGCTGGGAAAACCTGGAAAATTGAATCCCGTCGTCTGCAGAAGCGTTGCCTGACTATGTACGCCAGTCTTCCCCACCACGTTGTGAATAAACGCCAGCTCATCCACGACTTCTCCAAGAGGCGCGACTATATCGCTCAGCATCTTGCCGTTTTGACCATAAGGCTTGAATTTCCAGGGGCTGGCATAAGTGGCCCCGGGCTCACTTTGGAAGAGCTCAACTTTTTCGCCTGGATCCCAAGGCTGCCCGTCCTTTTTCTCCAAATACGGCTTATGGTCGAATGTATCCACATGGCTCGTCGCTCCGGCCATGAAGAGTTGAATCACCCGTTTCGCCTTCGGCTCGTAATGCAAGGGGTGAATCACGCCCGAGGCGCCCAAGAGTCCCTCTCGCGTCAAGAGATTGCCCAAGGCCATACCACCCATCGTTCCCAAAAATGTTCTCCGGTTCATATCAATCGAGATAGGTGAAATCGTTCAGGTTAAACAAAACGCGAGCCATATTGGCCGGGCCAAATCGCTTCAGATGCTCTCCCAGCAATTCGCTTTCCAGGGAACTCGGAGGCCTGCCAAGGGCCAGGCGATTCGCTCGTTCGACCATCTCCGCCCTCGGAGCCAATCCCTCGTTTTCAAGGCGCTCGCCAAACCGCTTCGCCATCGCTTCCACAAAACGGTGGTTCCATTGGGTCAGGGCCTGCAAAGCCGAAGTCGACTCGTCTCGCACGGCCACGCTGATGGAAGGGTCCGCGCAATCCAATGTTGTCAGCATGGGTTGTGGTTGAGACCGCACTACAAATCGGTAGATCGTTCGTCGATGCGATTCAGGATCGTTGGGATCATGCAAGTGGTACTCGTAGTGCGGGGAATGCTGTGGCTTCTCGAGCACGAAATCGTAAAAGCTTTTTCCGCCTCGATCCTCCAGCCTTAGGATCCCGCTTATCGCCAACAACGAATCCCGGAATTCCTCCGCCGTTAGCCGTCGCCTGTCCGCCCGCCAATAGAACTGGTTGCTGGAATCGATCATGGCGTTAGCCTCATCGTGATCACTGGAAAGGCGGTACGTTTGGCTCGTGATCAGGAACCGGACAAGCGACTTAAGCGATTGACTCGGATCGTCTCTCATCCGAGCCGCCAAATAATCCAGCAATTGCGGATGAGTCGGTGGCTGCCCCATGCGTCCAAAATCGTTGGGCGATCCCACCAGTGGTTTTCCGAAGGTCCACTGCCATGCGCGGTTGGCGATGGATCGCCAGAAAAGCGGATTCTCTCTTGCCGTCAGATAGCCGGCTAAAGCCGCTCGAGCATCCCCTTCGTTTCGATTGTCGACATCGAAAACCTCAGGAACGCCCTGCCATAGTGGAGGCGCTCCTGGAAGCATGCGATCTCCAGGAGCCTGAAGATCTCCTCTGTTAAGCAAATGGATCGGACGCGGCGCTCCGTCCCTAGACCCAAATCGGCTACGCATGACGAAATTGGCGTTTGCCGCATAGACCACGGAGTCCGAATCGAACGGTTTGAGTTGCTTGGTTAGCGAAGCGATTTCCGATTGGATGACCTCTTTCCTGGCTTCAATCTCCGGAGAGCGGATCTCCGTCTCAATGCGAGCTCGCTCGCTCTGCAATGCTTTTAGCTCCTCGAACGCAGCCCCATCGGAGGGTTCCTTGAAATAGTTTCCGTCTACCAGATACTCGGGTCGCCAATGATCGCTGTCATCAATCTGATCTGAAGCTGTCACTTCCTTGCTCAGCGCAAAATTGATCTCACCAAAGTTGTTTAAAGCTTCCAATTCGCCTAGAGCGAAAATGAAATCCGATTTGAAGGGCAGTCGCGGAGGCAGCTTGGTAGCGGTAACTCGGATATATCGCATAGCTGGAGGACCTACATCCACATGCACAGACTCAACACCCGGGTTAGGCTGATCGGAGCTACTCATGTCGCTCAACAAGCGAACGCCTTCATTGAAATCCGCATCACTCGACCCTTCCACCCGATAGCGTATCGGAAATCCATAGCCTTCCTTCACCTTGTGGTCCTTGTCGTAGGCAGGCATCAAGCGGATATGATCCACATTCGCAGGTTTTCCCAAATCAACCTGTATCCACTTTTCGGTTTCGGATTTCGCTGCCGGCCTTGCCTGAAAACCGAATTGCGACGAATCCCCCGTTCCATAAATTTCCTTGATCATGTCGATTCGGCGATCGATGCCCGAAAGCTTCGCGGTAATCTGACGGTCGATACGGGTTCCGATTTCGAGCTGCTCTCTCTTGAGCCGATTGATATCCCTGATCAGATCGTTTCGTTCTTCGAGTTGCTTCGGCGAAAGCCCTTCATAAACCCGATCCTCCCGATCCACTCCCGCAAACACGGCATGCAAGCGGTAGTAGTCCTCCATCTTTATAGGGTCGAACTTATGGTTATGGCACTGAGCACACTGCACGGTAGAACTTTGAAACACGTTAAACACGGCCGAGATCATTTCATCCCGATCCAGATGCTTGGCAATGCGGCCATCCAGTTTCGCTTCACCGACCTCATAGTGTCCGATGAAATCCCAGGGCCCTGCAGCCAGGAACCCGAGCCCTAATATTCCATCGGAATCACCAGGAAACAAAACATCGCCCGCAACTTGCTCTTTAGCGAATCTCCCAAAAGACTTATCCGTATTGAAACTGCGGATAACATAATCTCGATACGGCCAGGCGTTCGCTCGCAACTTGTCCTTATCGTAGCCGTGCGTCTCAGCAAAGCGGGCCAAATCGAGCCAGTGTTGAGCCCACTTTTCTCCAAACTCTGGCGACGCCAGGAACCGGTCCACCCAATCAGCCCAGACCGCATCCCGATCGGATTCATTCTCAGCTCCTTCATAGCTTGCCACGAACGCGTCCACATCCTCGGGGACCGGAGGCAAACCAGTCAGGTCGTAGCTCAGACGCCGAAAAAGAACGGCCGCCCGGGCTTGCGAAACTGGCGACACTCCCTTCTCAGCCCGCTTCACATCGACAAAGGCATCGACTGGATGATCGTATCGGCTGTCCGGAACAGGGTTCGATTCGATCGGTTGCAGAGACCACCAATCCAAATCACGCGGCTTCCTGTCTTTCAAAATACGCCCATCTGGCCACTCAGCCCCCTCATCAATCCAACGTTCGATAAGAGATACTTCTGTGCCGCTCAAGGGCTCGCCATCTTCCGGCATATCCGGACTCGGACCCGTGATGACATCGACCAGATAGCTCGCCGCTGCTTCTCCTGGGATAATCGCATCCGGATGCTCCAAAACAGATTGTCTCGAATCCAAGACAAGATCCCCCTCCGCATCGCTCGCATTGTGACAAGAGAGGCATTTCGCCTCCAAAATAGGGGCGACTTCCCGTTCAAAATCCACCTGTTGCCCGTTTACGCTGAACATAGTCGAGCCCACCCCCAAGAGGGATCCCACAAGCAGAGCTTTCTTCATTCGGGGTATCAACACGACATTATGGAGCGAAAATCTCCGCGAAACGATTGAACGATTGAACGATTTTGAGACCTCCATCCAGTTTATCAAGCTCATCCGCTCCCGACCCCTCGCGGCGAACCGCATCACTACCATCATCGCCCAAAACTAAGTACTCGGTCGATTGATCGAAGGATCCGTGTGCAGTGAAAGTGATCACGTGATCATTTTCACTGCACAACGAGCCTGAACCGCGCTCCTGACGAATTGGGAGAGAGACAAAGAAGCGATGTAGCTTGGAATTTCTCTTAGGCCGCTGGATACTTGTTCATCAGGCGGATATTGTGGTCCACCTCTTCGGGATTGCGGGCCCCGATTGTCATCGCGTCCAGATATCCAAGATTCTGGGCGAATTTCATGCAATCGCTGCACTGATCGACATGCTTGCCGGCCCCGAAAATTTTCATGCCCACTACGCTGGCGCCGCGATCCTTGAATTTGCGCTGGACCGGAATGACTTCCTCTGGCGTTCCATCCATGGCCGTACCGAACGGATTGATACGCGTAAAGGCGATCTGAACCCAATCCAGCTCGGTAGCCCGATCCAATGCACGCAAGTCATGGGCTGACATACCTAGAGCTTTAATGACACCCTTTTCTTTGTACTCTTGGAGCACCTCAATGTAGCCTGCCAGCTCGCTATCCCACTCGGGGGTGACGACGCAGTGCATAAGCACGACATCAAGGACATCGATATCCAATTCCAACCGGAACCGATCGATGGCCTTGCGGGCCGAGTGCCGCTGCTGGGCTGGAGTCAAGGCGGTCGTATCCGCATCATCGAAGCGATAATTCATCTTGGTGAGGATGGTGATATCCTCTCGCGGCAAGTGGCGAAGGGCTTCTCGGAAATAGTAATGACTCCCATACTGGTCCGCCAAGTCGAAAAAACGGATGCCGCGCTCATAGCCATGCTGCATCAATTCCACGAAATCCTCGAATCCCGCTCGGGTCTGGTCCGACTGTCGTCGCGTACCCTTAAAGCCCGTACCCTGAGCCATCCGCGAAGTCGTAATGCCTGTGTTGCCTAAAGCTACCTGCGGAATTGGCGGCAAATCGCCACGAGTCTTCGTCTTGGCTTTGGCGATAAGCGGGGCCGTGGCGGCGGCTCCAGCAACGGTGGAAAGGAATTTGCGGCGTTGCATCTGGGTCATATCAGGGGCTCCTTCTTCGAATTAAATGACTATCTAGAAGCGGGAACAATCAGTTCCGCTCTTCAGATAGGAAAGCATGGAGAGAATCGGCAGATTTTCAAGCAATCAAGCGTCCCCCTTAAGGAAGACCTGGAACCTCGATCCAGGACTCAATTTCCGATCAGCGACGCTTTCTTGCTAGCCAACCAGCCTGACAAAATCGCTACTTCTTCTTTTTCCTAGAAGACTTTTTCGATCCCTTTTTTGCCTTAGCCTTTTTACCGCTCTTTTTTGAAGACTTCTTGTCCTTCTTTTTGTCGGGCTTGGCTTTTCTTTTCTTCGATCCCTTGGCCTTGGATTTGGCTTTGGATTTGGATTTCGGCGAAGATTTGGGGGCCTTCTTTTTCTTAGCTTTCGCTTTACCGGCAGTCGACTTCTTGGCAGCAGAAGCAACTTTCTTGGCCGCGGCGATCACGTTCTTGGATCGAATCGGACCGAATCCAGGAACCACAGCCAGAGCGCTAGCCGCGCTGGTCGCAATCGATTCCGCTGTTCCAAATCCGTGCTCCTTGAGAATGTCCGCCGTGGCATGTCCAATGCCTGATATTTCAGTGACTGGGGTGCTCATAATTGTCGAGGTTTGATAGTTATTCTTAAACTACGAAAAACGAAGACTATCGCCGTATCTGATCGGTTAGTCAATGTTACGGGAATGTTACGGGCAAAATGTAACATTCCTTAAGAATTCGATCAAATTTGAGCGCTTCACCTCATCCAAATGCCGCCTAGACTCCCTATTTTTTCCCGTTTGGCGATTACTATTGATACAGCTCTGTAAAGTTGGAACTTGCTCCAGCATCAATATCTCCGCATTCCCTTACTGGAACTGATTGAGCCGCTACCCTACCATTAGAGCAAACGATATTCCATGAATTTAGAGAATGATCTGCGTTCCGTACTGGGCGATCTAGCAGACGATGCACTGACAATCCTAGCCGTTCTTCAAAAGAACGCGAGGCCAGCCGAGTCGAATCCGCTCAACATCGGACTAGACTGAAGGAATCCGGTCTCAACTTTCGAAAGCGCATCGCTCTCGGGATTCGCCGCGTTCGCAAAACGATATCCAACTCGCTCTGGTGGTTCGCCGACTACGGATATCGCCCAGAGAAGACATTGTGGACGCTCATCACCCTGCTGATCATCAATATCGGATTGAATTATTCTAATCTCCACTGGCAGCAAGACGCGTTGGTTCCGGCTTCGGAAGAGGTTTATCTTCAGGAAGATAGCGATCCATGGATAGGCACGCCTAGGGAGTATCCTAGCTTCGATCCAATCATTTTTGCCCTAGACACTCTGATCCCCGCTCTCGACCTGGGACAAGAAACCGCTTGGCAGCCAAACTGGCGCAATCCGTTCGGGCTCGCCTACGCCCTCTATCTCTATATCGTCTACAAGTTCTTCGGTTTACTGCTAATCGGCGTGCTGGTTGCGGGAATCGGCAAGCGGCTTTCGGACGATATTTAGTGGATCCGCTATTGCCCACTTGCCTGGAATCTCCTCTGGACAGGACTCCTCAATTCCTCAGAATCCGCCTGACATGAAAATCGTAATCGTAGGCGCCGGCGAGGTTGGCTCTCATTTGAGCGAAACCTTGAGTCTGGACGATCACGACGTAACCGTAATCGAGCGCGATCCTGAACGAGCCCAAACCATCCACGAACAACTCGATGTTCGCGTGATCAATGAGAATGGCAGCTCCGCTCGAACATTGCGGCGAGCAGGGGTCGAGAAATGCGATTTCTTCTTGGCCATGACTAGTCGGGACGAAACCAATCTCGTTTCATCATCCTTGGCCAAAGCTCTCGGGGCCCGGACAACCTTCGCCCGCGTTCATGACGCTACATTCCGAGACAATTCGGTTATCAACCACCAACGCCACTTTGGGATAGACCATTTGGTCAACCCCGAGGCGCTTGCAGCGGTCGAGCTCGCCAAGCGTATTCGCAATCCAGGACGGGTAGCCGTCGAGGATTTCGGGCAAGGGAAAATCGAGGTACTATCGGTGGAGATTCAAGAAGGCGCCAAAATCGCAGGCATTCCCCTTCTGGAAATGAAACTGCCCGGCGACTTGCGCATCGGCCTCATTCAGCGTGGAGACACCTCTACGGTCGCCAACGCCCACTCCGTCCTCCAAGAGGGAGATATCGTTACCCTTTTCGGGCATCCCGATTCGCTGTTCGAAGCAAAACCGCTTTTCGATCCTGATTCCCAACTCTCCAAGAAAATCAGCATCACATTGCTTAGCGGTAGCGAGATATCCATTTCTTTGGTACGGTTGCTGAGCAACCCGCGATTCAAAATCCGAGTAATTGAAAAAGACTTGGTGCTCTGCCGATCCCTGGCCGAAAGCCTGCCGAACGTCACCTTCGTGCACGGAGAAGGCACCTCTCTACGCGTTCTCGAGGAGGAGGAGATAGGAAGCACGGACTTCTTCATCGCCTGTTCCAAAGACGACGAAGACAACATAATGACCTGCCTGCAGGCCTTCAAGCTGGGAGCCCAACACACGATGCTGGCCATCAATCGGGCCGACTATATCGAGGTTCTAGACAAGCTGAGTTTCTCTCTAGGCTTGGAGCTGGCCGTTTCCCCGAGAATCGCCACCGCCAATGAGGTTCTCAGGTATATCGGAAAGAAATCGTTCATCGAACTCGAAGAAGGAGACAAATGCTCCACGTGCATAATCGAGCTTGATATTGGCCCCAAATCGTCTGTATCTGGAAAACGTATACGGGACGTAAATTGGCCCAGTGGATGCGTAATCGTCGGACAGGAATCCAATTTCACTCCCCGCATGCCTACGGGCGACGACGTCCTGCAGGCCGGCGATTCCATCATCGCCATAATCGGCAAAAAGAATCTTAAGGAGCTGCTCAAGCTTACAAAATAGACTTATGCGGCTCGACTACGGAAAAGCGAAGTCCAGCATTCGATGAACTTTGGTCTCGTATCCAGACTTCTTAGCGTGGTGATGGTCATCATCGCTTTGGCATTCGCGCTATGCCTATGCGTATCCATATTGTTGGACAACGAACCCGATCAAGGGCTAACTATCGCCGCATTCGGAACATCCCTCGCCACCTCACTCATTGCTGCAGGCTTTCTCTACTGGGTTGGGCGAAAAGCGCCACAGCGATTCTATCGCCGGGAAGCTCTTAGCGTGATCGGGCTAGGCTGGATTCTGTCTAGCCTTCTTGGCAGCATCCCCTTCCTAATAGCGACGCCCCATATTGGAATATCTGGAGCCATTTTCGAGAGCGTTTCAGGTATCACGACAACCGGGGCAAGCGTACTCTCGGATTTAGAGCAGCTACCGCATAGCATCCTTTTCTGGCGATCGCTGAGCCAGTGGATTGGTGGAATGGGTGTCGTAGTATTCTTCGTGGCGATACTCGGCTTCCTAGGGGCCGGAGCTAAATTGCTCTACTCGAATGAAGCATCAGGGTCGACATTCGATTTCGAGGAGAGCCGTGTGCAATCGGCAATTCTCCGGCTAATCTACGTATATCTTGGCCTATCCGCGTGCTGCACGATCGCCTACCGCATCGCTGGAATGAGCTGGTTCGACGCTGTCTGCCATATGTTTACGACCGTGGCCACTGGCGGTTTTAGTACGCGAACGGAGAGCATTGCGGCATTTAATAGCGCCGCAGTGGAATCAATCGGAATTGTATTCATGACTTTGGGAGCCATCAGTTTTCCAATAATCCTAGCTACTTTAAATGGACGATTTCGTCGCATATCTACCAATACGGAATTTAAAGCCTTTGTCGTCATCCTGTTGGCATCCTCAGCTATTGTTTCCCTAAATATCGCCGTGGAAGCTCCCGGAGACGATGTCGTCGACACAGTCCGATCCAGTATTTTTCAAACTGTTTCCATCTTGACGACGACCGGTTTCGCCACCGAGAACTTCGCCCGTTGGCCTTCGCTACCACAGGCGATCTTAGTCGCGCTGATGATTATTGGCGGGTGTTCCGGTTCTACTGCAGGAGGCATCAAGATCAATCGACTCGTTGTGGCCTTGCGACTGTGCGTCATGTATATCGAACGCTCGTTTCGTTCACGTGTTGTTCGGCAGATAAGAATCAACAACCGCACATTGAGCGAATCTGCCACGCAAGAAATCGCCATGTATCTGATTTTGACAGGAGCAATCTTCCTTTCGTCTGTGCAAATCGCTTCTGTATTCGAGATGGGAACGTCTATGGGCACCAACCTCAGCGCCGTCCAAGCTTGTCTATTCAATATCGGGCCCGGATTCGCTGGCGTAGGTCCAACCGAAACCTACGATTCCTTCCACTCGGGCACCAAATTGTTCCTCTCTCTGCTGATGATTCTCGGCAGGCTCGAACTCTACGCGGTTCTCGCTCTGTTCGCTCCCTCCATGTGGAAGCGATTAGACTGAGGGTGCAGGTCAAAAAAAAACGCGCCCGACTGGGCGCGTTTACAAATTCAAAAGAAGTGTAGAAGAAGATACGAACCGTTAGTCCTCATCGCCATCGTCGCCAATGGCCTCGACTGGGCATCCCTCTAAGGCTTCCATACACAGGTCGATGTCTTCCTGCGTCTTTGGCTGG
>NZNM01000025.1 GCA_002694885.1 Opitutaceae bacterium
AATACCAAACCTTGGCGAAGCTCGTTCTAGCGAAGTGGCTATCAATAACTTAAGTTGTTTCTGGGTGAAGGTTAATGAAACTACGAGGTTAAATATCTTCATCAATCCAGAGGTTCCGGTTCGTAGTCGGAATCGTTCACCCAGCCGGTGTTCGCTTTGCTCTCCTCGCCGGCCATGTATTTCTCGTAAAAGTTCCAAGCGTGATCACGGGAGTATCCATAGTTATCGAAGATATCCCCGTTGCCCAAGTGACGTGGATCCTTCTGGGTGGTCAGCGTATCCGCAAGACGCTCCTTCATCCTCGCCATGGTCGCCGACAATCGTTCGTCGTCCGCTAGATTGTTCAGACAGTCCGGATCGTTAACCAAATCGAAGAACTCCTCATTTGACTCGCGTTTTCCGAAAGACAGATCCCAGTAAGATCGATCTTTGCCCGAGCGGAAGAGCTCCAATATTTCCGTCTTCGTGGCTCCGCCATCCACATCCAGATAGCCCAGCTCCGGATTCCCTGCCGGCCAAAGATCAATCTTGTAGTTGTAGAGATAAAGATAGCCTTTACCCACAATACCTCGAATCGGGTAGCCCTGATTATTTGGCCGGCTGTAATCGTGCCGCTCTTTTCCGATCACCACGTAATCGCGTTTCGGGTCCACTTGGCCCGCCTTCCTCGACTTGAAAATATTGACCAAACTTTTCCCAGGCGAAGGCATCATGCCCGAATCCGCAAAGCGGATACCAGTCATTTCCAAAAACGTGGGGGCGAAATCAATAAAGCTCACCATGTCCTCGACTACTCGTCCGGGATTTCGGATACCCGCGGGCCACATGGCTGCCAAGGGCATGTGGTTAGAATACTCGTACTCCTGAGCTTTCCCCCTGGGAAAAGGCATACCGTTATCCGACGTCATCAATATCAAGGTATTCTCCAATTCCCCCCGAGATTCCAGCATTTCAAGCATTCTAAGAAGGTGACTATCCGCGTGCTCGATCTCCAAGCCATAATCGAGCATGTCGTTGCGAACCACCTCACTGTCCGGCCAGAATCCAGGAACCTCGTCGATATCATCAATGCTCTTACCGCCCAGCTTTTGACCCGATCCGTATTCATAACGTCGATGCGGTTCATGGGAACCATACCAGAAAAACCAGGGCTTGCCCAAATCTGACCTATCGAGAAAGAGCTCGAAGTTGCCCGCGTAGTCCTTGTTGGACATGGCGGTGGTTGGCTTTTCCGGCAGCTTCGCCGAGGCGATCTCCTCAGCGATCAATACCCGCGGCTTCCCGTCGATTTGCCCCGGATCGCCAGGCCCCCAACCTTTGCCCGTCCGTCCCATTTGATAGCCACTTTCCCGGAGAGCCTCCGGGAAGGTTTTGAACTTGGCGGGAAAATTAACGATATGGTTGGCCGCCTCTTCTAACTGCCAGGAATTGCGACCCGTCAAAATACTGGATCGCGAAGGAGCGCATTTGGCATTGGGCGTGTAGGCATTCTGAAACAGAATTCCCTCCTCTGCCAATCTATCGAATCCTGGAGTGTCCATCCATTCGCACCCGTAAGCGCTCATGTGCATGTAGGACGCATCGTCCATGATGCAAAACAGGATGTTTGGGCGATCGTCGGCTTTGAGCGCGCTCGAACAAAATAGCGGCCCGGTTATCAGGATCAGTAAATACGCCTTAAAAGAGGTATAGTTCATTCCCTGATACTTTGAATTCGCTTGGACTTTAGCAACAGGGAATTCAATATTCGCGACGGGTTTCGCAGCTGCTGAGCTAACTCGATAAAAAGCTAAGGGAAATATATTTAACAGTGCCCTTCGGGCAAATCCCCTCCCGCTCAACGGGTTCGGACAAGGATCCCGCTAGCCCGTGAGCAGGATCTTCATCTGCACCGATCAATTCAAACCCATTGTCTTGGAAAGACACCCATTTGCCTCACAGAGGCAACAAGCGATCCCGCGACTGCGAGAGAGCGTTCTTAACAACTATATGCTTAGAATTTTATCGACATCGCTCTTCCGCCCATTCGGGTTCGCTAGTTCCTTCTCCTGCGGAGTAGGTTCAGGAAATAAGTATCCGTTTTACGGATAAAAGGTTCGAATCAAACGCATTCGAGTTATAGCTCTATCAAAGAATGCAATTCAAAGGCCTCAACCGGGCCCAAGACTCTACCCCATCAATCCTGCTACCACATCAGCAGGAACCTGGTCCCGTTTACGGGATTTGCCCGCAGGGCAATGTTAAAAAACTCACCTAAATTTTCCAAGCATCCATGGACCAGTATCCAGAACCCAGGAACCAGCATCCAACAAGCAACTACACCAAGTCGCACGCATCCCCCGGCATCCAGTGGGCATCCTTGCCTTCCCATTTGACGTTGCAACCGATTGGATTGGTCATTGGCACGCTAATGGGCTCGCCTGATGTTGCCTCTTCGAGAACCCGTTCCAAATCGTTGATTGTTATTCGCGAACGGTCTCTCGGCGAGTCGACTCCGCGACCGGTATAGATCAGCTTCCTCTCCGAATCGAACACATAGAAGTGAGGGGTTCGCAGCGCTCCGTAGGCCAAAGCCACTTCTTGCGATTCATCGTACAGATATGTCCAAGGAAAGTCGTTCTCCTCCATGCGGGAAACCATATGCGGAAAATCGTCGTCCGGATAAGTGTTTTTGCTATTGGAATTGATTCCCGCAAAGGCCACCCCGCGATCTTTAAACCTCTCCGCTGCCTGCCGGGTCACCTCATCCGATCCGGTTACATACGGGCAGTGATTGCATGTGAAGAATACAACCAGGAACTTAGCATCCGCAAAGTCACCCAAGGTGTAGCGGTTTCCGTCAGTAGCCAGCAGATCGAAATCTGGAGCAGACGATCCAATAGATAGTGTAAATGCCATAATCGGATGGCTAACAAACGCCTCTCGAAAAGCAAACGATATGAGTGTCGAAAACCCTATTACGACAAAATCCGATCATTTTTCTCGATCGATCGCTTCGATCCAGGCAATAGCGGCGGGAGCGATGAGTTCATGGCCGCCATCGAATATCGTCAATATCGCCGATCCGGAAGTTCTTCGGAACAACGGCTTCTTTTCTCCATAAGTCGCATCCACGATTTCGCTACGCAACGCTTCCGGCACCTCCGCCTTCTCAACAAAATAAGCGATTTCTGATTCGCTCAGACGATCTTTCCGCTTGGCAACTGCATTAAAAGCCAAGAGCGAATGGCTAATTGGCACGCTACCTTCGTAGCCATCTCTGATACCAGCATTGATGTGCAAGTTCACCCCCCGGGTTTTTCTCATATAAGTCTTGGGTGATCGTTTCCGGTACTCAGCATCCACTTGGCGACTATCGCCTGGCGATCCACCACAAGAAGCGACGATTTCGCCCATATAACGCAATTCGCGCTCTTTCGTTTCGTAGTACCACGCTTCCAAGTCGTAAATCGGTACCCAAGCGGAAACACCAGCCCACAATCTTGGGTGGCGACCGGCCATGAGAAGACAGGAATAGCCGCCACCCGAAGTGCCCACTAGATAGATACGATTTTCGTCAATCCGAGTAGTCCTCTTGCCATAATCAACAGCGCTGACAATATCCTCAACCGCTAGCTCCGAACCAGTCGCTTCCGGGCGACGATTACGGCCTCGAAAGTTAGGATGCATAAAGGCCCACCCATTCTCGACACACCACTCTTCTATTTCTAGATGCGTCTGCTGCGTATAGTCGCCCGACCAGGAATGCAAGGCCACCACCATGGGAACTGGCGATTCGGATCCCGGATCATAAAACCGAGCCGACTGCATAGTATCATCAGCCGTGCTTAAATAGGAAATTTCTTCGGCTTGCTGGCTCTGAACGTTTACCGAAGGAAAAAACAGACACAGCAGGCATATCATTTTGGGTAAGCGCATAATGGAAACCATACTCGTTGATATCAGCCTTAAACCAATCGAAGACAACCATCAATTATGGCAGACATCTGTAGGCGCGATCGGTGATCAAGCATCAGGGCCGGATAAGGCGAAGAGCTAATGCAAATACGGTTCCAAATATCTTTAGATAGGGTATCACAGGCAAGATGCCTGTTCTACCTTTTATAATCTCTCTCACTCCCGCTTCCCGAAAAACGCGCTCCACATATAGATGAACGCTCCTATCAGGGCGATGCTGGAGATCACCTGAAACATCATTACGTATCCAAAATTCTCGGCCACATAGCCGCAAATACTAGCCCCCACCAAATTTCCAAGCATGCGAACGGCCATATAGTAGGACAGTACTGAGGCTTTCTGATCTTCCTCCACTAGTCGAGACAGATACACAATTGCCACCACTTCGATGCCACCCCAGCAAATTCCATGCAGGAGGATGGGTATCCAAAGGAAATTGGGATCGTCGATCAGCGAAGGGAGAAAGACCCGAACTGGCTGGCAGAAAAGAGCAATAGTCAAAATCAATGTGGGCCGATAGCGATCAATAGCCATCCCCATCGCCGGCAAGAAAAAGAATGCTATAATTCCGGACGATCCCGACAAAATTCCCAGCAGTCGCGTACTGCCGCCAAGATCCCGGGCGTAGGCAGTGAAGAATCCGTGCACGGCCGGATCCGCCAGGGAGATGAAGAACATGGCGAAGAAACACCATTTGATCAAAGGGTTCAAAGTCCTTATATGCAGCGGAACCGTCTCGACGGTTAGGACCTCCGGCTTAGGCAATCGCCTCAAAAGAAACAGCGAAATAACCATGAAGACCGAAGAAACCTGAGCTGTCAGAGCGATGTCATTGAAAATCAATGGTAGGATCATCGTCCCTAAAATGAATCCCAGCGAACCGAAGGCTCGATAGATGCCAAACTTACTTCCCTGTTGCTCCGTCCCGTGGGCCTTGACCGCTATTGCCGGCATAATTCCGGCAATCATGGGCATCAGAATAGACCGGGCTATTGCGTAGATGAAGAACTGCCAAACGGTTTGGCAGTAAGCAAAATAGAATACCAAAACGAAGTAGCCAATGGTCCCCCAAAGCACGACCTCCTTATGGACCCCTTTTCGATCCGCGAACCGACCCCAGTATATGGAAGCGACAATCAATAGACCGCTACTCGATCCAAGAATGAGTCCAATGGTAGACTCGCCCACACCCAAATCCTTCATCCGCACCGCCTCGAATACAAAGAGGATCCCCATAAAGGCGATCTGCAGAAGGCAGGTGTATCTAAGTATCCATGTTTGAGTCATTGTGCTAGCCCAACAAAGACTCTAAACCCATCGGGCCGTTGGCTAGAACTATCTATTAATTTAGGTGACCTTACCGAAATGAGTTGATGAGCTTTGGCGGACCTACTGAGAGATTTCTCAATCTCTGAATTACTGGTTTTAGGTCAGTTGTTCCCCAATAGGTAAACTACGGATAATTTTTTATTTAAATATATGTCTTTCAGTGATTTATGAATATCTTAGCTAGATTCTAAGTTACCTAATCCTCAGGTATTTGAAGCAAATGTTCTATTAGTACTCCACTAAAACGCTTCCGAGAACGTTTAACCCAAGGCCAAGGTGTCCAGCTAATCTGAACGGTCGGAAGTACCACAACCAACTAGGGGGGTCGGGGTCGGGGCGGCAGCATCGCAATTATTATGCGTCAACTGCCCCCCAAAAAAAATTGTCGTCCTATTGGCCATTCTTTGTTTCGGTTAGACCATGAAAGCATTCCCCGTCCTACTCGCCCTCTGTTGCCTGATATTTGCTGGCTGTCAGACTGTACCGAAAGTAGCTGAGACTCAATCAGCTCAAATACCTGAAGTGGATGAAGAATCGCTCGGCGGCAATTTCCTAATTAAATATGTTAACCCAATGAACGGAGCGGAAGATAGTACGGAACTACGGTTTAATGAAGCGAGTGAAGGCTTTTCGGGTGTGTTTATTTCTCCACGAGGCGAGACACCACTCAAAAACGTAGTCCTTGAATCTGATGGCTCGGTAACTGCTAATTTTACAATTAGAGATTATTATTTTGATCTCAAAGCTGTTATTGAGGGAGATAACGTTGAGGGAGAGTTTATTGGCCCGCGGACAATCAGCTTTAGTGGATCGCGATTAGATTAGTGTCAGTAGGTGTCTCGGATTTATCCGCCCAGCATCTCTGGGTGCTTCTTATTAATCTCAGTTAGTATCTGTATCGACTGATCGATCTCTTCCTCGGTCAGTTCCTTGTTGAGCATAGTTAAAATCTCCCCCGCGCCTTCAATGCGTTTAGCAAAGGCCACGGTGGCCCAGACGTTTGCAACAACTCTGTCCTCTTCTATCCGCTCGCCTAGCGATTAATTTTAAACGAGCGATCTTTATGGCGCACGATTGGCACATGATATGCACTTGCATGTTTCAGTCTTCTCGAATCAAGCTAGTACATCTATGAAATACTGCCTTTTAATCAGAAAATCACTCATATTGATTGTATTGGGTTGCCTTGCCCCTTTCACCTTAGGATCAGAAAGCCTTTACGTCCTATTGGACAAGATGAAGGTCAAGGATGGAAAGATCGGTGAGTACTTGGAGGTTGAGGAAGCGTGGTCGAACTACCACAAAACGTTAATCCGCGAGCGGCAAATCGAGAGCTGGAGCGTTTGGCGATCCAACCAGCAGTCCTACGACTTTGCGACCCTCAAGGTTTTGAAGATTGAGACTGAGGATACTATTGATCTGGATGCAGTTCTCCAAGATCTGTATCCACAAAAAATAATACAAAATTTTCAGAGCAAGCATGATGTTAATGCTAGTGCTGTACGGGAAATAGTCGAAACGTCATTATGGAAAATCGAGACGGACACCAAGGGAGGCAAGGGTTGGGAGAAATTGCTTTCTATCTCTGATTCGATAGCGATCAAATGGGATGCGATGACACCTCGAGAAGATTCAGAGAACGAATATCTTAGAATCGAGTCAGGCATCTTTAGAGACGCACATCAATTACTGGTCAATGAGAAGAGGTCTTTATCGAACTGGTCTCTGCTGAAGCTAACGGGTGTAAGCGGGCCAGAAAAGACCGCCCCCTATGCAACCGTTCACCTAATAGATAAGAACAAAGCACCTCCATCGACTCCTTTAATGGAAGCAGCTACAAAGTCGGGCTACCGAGATGAAATGAAGATGGGGGAGCTTAGGGATATGAGAAGCAACCAACTCGGCCTAGTCATGGGAGTTAGCAAGGCTGGTTACTCTACTTATCCATTGATGGATCATATCAATGAGGAGGAATTGGTAAAGGCGACTGTTCTCCGCCAAACAAACGCGGGTCATGATAAGGATTTGGATACTGTTTTGAGCAGTTGGGTATCAAGCCCAAATCCGAATGCCCTGCGTAACATGAGAGGGAAAAACGGAAATTATTCGGAAACCAAAGGAGTTTGGTTTATCGCAAACCGCTACAGGGACTGGGCCAAAAATTGGGGTGAAGATACTGGCTGGTATGTAAAGATGGAGAATGAGGTTCTTCACGTAGGGCAAAGTGTTGCTTCCATCATATACGATCAACTCGTGTTTAATGGCAAAGACGAGTTAATGGGCAAAAGCAAGGAACACAGGACGTTAGTGAAAGAAGACGGGCAATGGAAAATCGCTTTCATGACTGTGCTCGGTGGAATAGACGGCGGAAATTAGAACGTCCATATGATAGAAATCAAAATGATCGCCGAGTTCCGAGTCAAAGCGGACCAAACAGAAGCATTCAAGGAGCTGCTAGGTTCAGCCCTTGTCGACACACGCTCATTCAAGGGCTGTAGAAGAGAAGACATTTACGAAGACAGTGAAAAACCTGTATTCTATGCTCTCTCCGACTGGGATTAACATTATGACTATGATAAGTACCTTGCATGGAGAACCGAACAAGGAATTGGTGATTTGCTTGGGCCAATTTTGGATGGCGGCTTCCCAGATGGGTTCACGGTCCGTAAGGTTGCTAAGACAAGTTTGTAAAGGAACCTGGGCTAGCTGCCCCATGCGTTCTCGCACCTTGTCTAGCGTCGCCTCATAATCTTCCTGCGAGACAACATTCCTAGTGAACGTTGTCTCCTTTTTCCTATCCTCAATGCGGTGAGCTCGTTGCCATTCCGAGGAAGACGG
>NZNM01000026.1 GCA_002694885.1 Opitutaceae bacterium
AATACGAAGGAGCCAACCGGAGCCTCGAAAAGCTGAGGGGGGTTCTTAGAGGATAATATGACGGGTACTTCTCCCAATTCCTCGAGAGTTAGCCGGTCGAGCGAGTCCAGTTGCCCGAAAGACGCAACTCCGGCGATCTGAAACAAAAGAATACTACTGACTAGGCTTCTGACCGAGCCTGTAGGTATAGATGGTGACTGGCGAAATCTTGGCGGCATTTGATTATAGGGTAACGCCTTACAAAGGGCAATATGGAGACCGGAGAGCAAGCCTTCTTTAGAATAAACGGAACTCGTATCTTCTTAATGGTTAGGCTTCTGTGTAACGAAGGCCGTCGTATTAGCTTTGGTATGCAGGATGGGCTCTGCCCTTCGTTTTGTATTTAGGCTTGGAGGACTGGAGGAAGCCTCTCGACCTTCCTGGACCCTTGTCTATTCTCGATAACTTTAATAATCGGATACGGTGATGCGCTCAGTCCGTTGGTGATTTTTGCGCCAAACTAGCATCATCAGGAATCCGATTATGGCCCCGCCAATGTGGGCAAAGTGGGCGATACCACCTCCGAATAGAGAAAATCCAGTGAATCCCGAAAACAGGTCTAGGCAGAGCAGGCCCGGAATGAAGTACTTGGCAGCAACCGGAACCGGGAAGAAGATTAGGCTGAGTTTGGCATTCGGATAAAGGATGCCGAAGGCGACAAGCACTCCGTATATGGCACCCGAGGCACCGACAGCAGACACATGATAAAGCGTGTAGAACTCGCGGAGCGTTTCTAGCCCGAGCTTTTCGGTCAGAGCGTCGGTAGCCGAGCCCGTTTTCAGTAAAGCCAGGATCGTTTCGCTGGAAAAGCCAAGGGCGAGAAACCCGGATTGGATTGAGCTAAACTTGAGGACATTAACCAGCGTGTATATGAGACTAGCTCCGATGCCGGCTATGAAGTAGAACGTGAGAAACCGGCGAATCCCCCAACGGAATTCCAGAATGGAGCCGAAGGAAACAAGGGCGAACATGTTGAAAAAAATGTGGGTGGGGCCGCCATGCATGAACATGTTGGTGACAAACTGCCAGACTTGGAACTGATCGTTCTGAGGAAAGTAGAGAGCGAACCAACGCAACATGAATTCCTTCTGTCCCGGTACCATATAGGTGACAATAAACATAGCGATGTTGGCAATGAGGAGCGATAGGACTCCTGGCGACAGTTTCATGGAGGCATCTTCGAATAGCCGAAGATATGGGCAATCCTTATATTCGTTGATTGACTCGGCTTGGCCTGCGACTGTTTGCTGGACAGCGAGAAAATACATGAAAACAACCCCGAATATCATTATCATCAATTGCGATGACCTAGGCTATGGCGATTTGGGTTGCTACGGCTCTAATCGGAATCGAACACCGCATATCGACCGGCTAGCCCAGGAGGGCATGCGTTTCACGGATTTCTACATGGCGTCGCCCGTCTGCTCTCCATCGCGAGCGGCAATGATGACAGGCTGCTATCCGCCGCGAATTGGTTTTGGCAGTTTTCATGGCGAAGTCGTATTGTTTCCAGGATACGATATCGGACTAAGCCAGGACGAGGTAACGGTGGCTTCGCAACTGAAGACGGCGGGTTACGTAACGAAGATAGTCGGGAAGTGGCATTGTGGTGATCAGCCGGAATTCCTTCCCACTCGACACGGATTCGATGAGTATTTCGGAATCCCCTACAGCAACGATATGGGTCGGCAATCCGATCGGCCTGACAATCCTCCCTTGCCGATTGTGCGAGATGAAACGGTAGTCCAGCAACAGCCGGACCAGCGCGGCATAACCGAACGCTACACGGAAGAAGCGATTAGCTTTATCGAGCGCCACAAAGATAGGCCATTCTTTTTGTATCTGGCTCACATGTACGTTCACGTGCCTCTATTTGTTCCCAAGCAATTTCTAGAATCCTCTGAAAACGGGGCCTACGGCGGCGCGGTGGAGTGTATCGATTGGAGCGTTGGCGTAATTATGGATTGCTTGAAGGAGTTGGGAATCGACGAGAACACATTGATCATCTTTACCAGCGACAATGGATCGCGGGCCCAAGGCGAAGGAGGGAGTAACGATCCCTGTCGCGGAACTAAGCAGGAAACTTGGGAGGGTGGACAGCGGGTACCGTGCATCATGCGGTGGCCAGATCGAATCGAAGCGGGGGAAACCTGCAATGCGGTAGTCTCAAGTATGGATTTTTTCCCGACGTTTTCGGGTTTAACTGGCATATCAGTTCCTGGAGACCGGAAGATCGATGGCTATGACATTAGCCCGCTGATGTTCAACGCGAAAGCCACGGCCCCTAACGACACCTTTTTCTACTATCGTCAAAACTCACTGGAAGCCGTGAGAGTAGGGGACTGGAAACTCCATTTTCGCAAGCAAGGCCATGCGATTCAGGAGCTCTACAATCTACGGGAAGATATCGGCGAATCTCGGAACCGATACGACGAGGCTCCGGAGGTGGTAGCTTCTTTGGAAACAAAGGCCGCAGCGATACGCGAGGATCTGGGTGATGATTCGTCGGGGATAGTTGGCAAGGGAACGCGTCCCATTGGCCGAGTTGAAAGTAGCAAGCCCTTAACTGAGTATCGATCCGACCATCCCTACATGGTCGCCATGTACGATCTTCCGGATATGCCGACCATGAGCGGGTAGAGGTTCGGGGAACTTTGGCCCGAACTCGCCTATTAGCGTTAAAACAAGTCGTAGCGGATCGTAGGAGCGGGTTGGTCCCGCGATATGCCTGCGCCCAAAAATCGAAGATGACACTAGGCTAATAGCTCCTTCACGACATGCCCGTGGACATCGGTGAGGCGAAAGTCCCGGCCTTGAAAGCGATAGGTCAACCGCTCGTGATCGAAGCCGAGCAGGTGCATGATGGTCGCCTGAAAATCATGGATGTGTACTTTATCTTCGGTTACAGTGAAACTCAGTTCATCCGTCGCTCCGTAGTTGAAGCCTTTTTTGACGCCCCCACCCGCCATCCACATCGTGAAACAATCTGGATAGTGATCCCGGCCTAACACATTCGACGCCGCCGTGCGGCCTTCGCGAAAAGGCGTCCGCCCGAATTCACCGCCACAGATGATGAGCGTCTCGTCCAGCAGGCCGCGTTGCTTCAAGTCCTTTATGAGAGCGGCAATGGGCTTATCGACCGTCGCGCATTTATCCGTAAGCCCTTTCTGAATACCATTGTCCGTTCGGGTCCCATGAAAATCCCAGCCCCAGTAGAAGAGCTGCACAAAGCGGGTTCCTTTTTCCACCAATCGCCGCGCCAAGAGGCAGTTATTGGCAAAGCTCGAGGCTCCCGGTACAGCGCCGTACGCCTCAAGCATTTTAGCCGATTCCCCAGAAATGTCCATCACCTCCGGAACAGATATCTGCATCCGATAAGCTAGCTCGTATTGAGAAATCCGCGTACGCGTCTCTGGGTGCCCATACTCGTCCGCATGTAGTTCGTTGATTTCCTGAATCGCATCCAGGCTCAATCGGCGCGTATCCCTATCCATGCCTTTGGGGTCGGAAACATAGAGCACCGGATCGCCCGCCGAACGACATTGGACACCTTGATAGACCGACGGCAAAAAACCACTGCCAAAAGAAGCCTTACCGCCGTTGGGCTGCACGCCGCTGGAGATTAAAACGATAAACCCTGGCAGATCTTCGTTAAGCGAGCCGAGACCATACGTCGCCCAGGACCCCAGTGATGGGCGCCCTGCTCGCGGCGACCCCGTAAGCGTGAATAGCTCGGCGGGAGCATGATTGAACTGATCCGTATTCATAGAGTGGATCATGCATAACTCGTCGGCCACTTCATGAAGATGCGGAATTGCGTCCGACATCCACATGCCGCTTTTCCCGTATTGCTTGAAGGCGCGACGAGTGCCGAGCAACTTCGGCGTTCCGGACGTAAAGGCGAAGCGCTTACCCTCCAGAAACACCGACGGACAATCCTGTCCATCGCGCTTCACGAGCTCTGGCTTGTAGTCGTACATATCCAGATTCGGTGGCGACCCGGTCAGGTGCAGGTAGATGACGCGTTTCGCCTTTGCGGGAAAATGAGGCTTTTTCGGAGCCAGTGGATTGGGCAAATCGGACGCCGACGCCGGATTGACGAGTGATCCAAGGGCGAAGCCACCAATACCGGCAAAGGTCTGCTTTATAAAGTGACGTCGCGTGGCGTTTTGAATGTTTTCGAGTAGGGGATTCATCGTTTTAAGAACATTTCATCGAGATTGAGCAATGCGTTGGCTACAACCGTCCAAGCTGCGTACTCCGCGACGTCGCCGCCCTCGGGAACCGGGCCAATAGGATCGCTCGCCATATCCACAGCGGCTTTCAAGTCATCCGAATAGCGCCTCTTCAGGCTTTCATACAACCGGAGCAAAGTCTCCTTTTCTTGGACCGAAGGCGGGCGGGTTAGGCAAAGCTGAAAACCAAGGGCCGCCTTTTTGGCGGTTGAACCTCCCACCGAGGCCATGCGTCGCCCCAAGGCTTGGGCCGCTTCAATATACACCGGATCGTTGAGCGTTACCAAGGCTTGCAGGGGCGTATTCGTTCGTTCCCGGCGTACCATGCATACCTCTCGATTGGGGGCGTCGAATGTCGCCATCGATGGATAGGGATTGGACCGTCGCCAGGATGTATAGATGCCGCGCCGATAGCGATCCTCGCCCTCGCTTGTTTCCCAGTCCGTTTCACTCCCGAAGGCCGCTTTCAATCCCATTTCAGGCTGAGGAGGATTAACCGAAGGACCATACATTTTAGGACTCAGTAGGTCGCTGACGAACAAGGCCTGATCCCGTATCATTTCTGCCGAAATCCGAAAACGAGGACCCCGAGCCAAAAACCGATTCTCTGGATCTTTTCGATACATTTCCTCGGTAACGACGGACGATTGTCTGTAGGTCGCCGAATTCACAATCAATTTCAGGAGATATTTCAGATCCCATCCGCTTTCGAGAAGCTCGATGGCTAGCCAATCGAGCAATTCAGGGTGGGAGGGAGCTTCCCCTTGAGAACCGAACTCCTCGCTTGTGCCCACAATGCCTACACCAAAGATAGCTTCCCAATAGCGATTGGCAATGACACGCGCCGTCAAAGGATTCTCGCGATCCACGAGCCAGCGAGCCAAGGCCAGCCGATCAGGGTCATCGGTCCCCGCACCCTCCGTAAAAGCCGAGGGCAAGCCTCTGCCGACCACTTCTCCTTTATCCAAAAAACTGCCGCGAAGTTGCACATGGGTCTTCCGGATTCCACTTTCCGGCACTTCCGCCATGATGGGAACCGTCGTCATCGCTTCTACCGCATCATACTTGGCTTTTTCTTCAGCGATGGCGCGATGCGACTCTCGAGATTCAGAATCATGCCGGGCGAAAAAGGAGATAAGCGCCGCTTTCTCTTGCCGGCTGCGCTTTCTTTCCGGCTTCTCCAGGGTGCTCGCCAACAAAATGGGGACTGCGGGCAAGGGCTTCTCCTCTTCGCTCACCCACAAACGAAAACGTTTAATCGGACGATTGAATTCCACTTGCCCCAAAACGATTTCGATTTTCGAGCCCTTCGAAAGGGCCACGGGCTTCTTCAATTCGAAGCTCGCTTCATGGTCTTCATCGAATCGGCCGGGCACAGACCAGCCCCGCGTATGATTGGCGCGCATACCATCATGAGCGCTTGCTACCTTTGTATGGGGTGAATCGAAGGTTGCGCTAGCGTTCACTAGCTTCAAAGGCGGGTCTGCTTTCTTCTTCTCATTGCCCTTTGATTCTTCCACGACTTTTTCCGAAAGCTCTCCATGGACCACCCTGACTTCTATTTCAGTCAAAGACCATGGAGGGTCTCCATCCTCTAAAGCGGGTATCTCCAGTTTGATCCCGCTTAGGGATTTCATTCCTTCGGGAAAATCCGAGGTGATGGTGTATTGTTCGTTTGGACGCAAATTTTCATGCACTTCCACGATTCCTTCGTCATCGATGGAGAACTTCCCCTTCGATCGGATCTGCACATCACTTTCCAGGGGAACTAGCGGCTGCCAGCCCTCTCCCGAGATCAGCCGCTTTTCCCATTCGAGTCTTCGCGTTCGGTGCTCCTTTTTACTGAGTTCGGCTTCAAGCGTACGCCATTCTTCCGCTATGCTTTCTTCCAAGGCTTTCCGCTTCCGGTTCTGTTCATCGGAAAACAATTCCAGAATCGGTGCTTCGTCCTTTCGATCCTCGTCTGCAGTGCTATTGAAAATCGCGAACATCTCGAAATACTCTTTCTGCGTGATTGGATCATACTTATGGGTATGGCATTGGGCGCAGGCCATCGTAGTTCCCATCCACACACTCATGGTTGTATTTACGCGATCAACTACAGCTTCATTTCGAAATTCCTCGTCATCTGTTCCTCCCTCGCTGTTCGTTTGCGTGTTCCGATGAAAGGCGGTCGCCACTAATTGATCGATTTTCGGTTCGCCCAAAAGATCTCCCGCAATCTGCTCAATGGTGAACTGATCGAATGGCTTGTTTTCGTTAAACGATCGAATCACATAATCGCGAAAGCCCCATATCTCTCTCAGCGGATCATCCGCATATCCCGCCGAGTCCGCATACCGGGCCAAATCAAGCCACATCCGCGCCCAATGCTCGCCATAGCCGGGCTTCTTCAACTGGAGCTCCACGTATCTTTCGTAGGCTCCTGGCTTCTCATCTGCAACAAAGGCTTCCACCTCGCTCGGATAAGGAGGCAGACCCGTCAAATCCATGGCCACGCGGCGGGCCAAAGCATAGCGATCCGCTTCAGGAGATTGCGCCAATTTTTCCGATACAAGACGGTCCACGACGAATCGGTCGATTTCATTCCTGACGACAAAGCTATTCTCATCGACCTCAGGAGCTTCAGGTCGTTCGATCCGCTTGTAGGACCAGTGACGATCATATTCGCCCCCTTCCAAAATCCACTGACGCAACAAGGCAATCTGCTCTTCGCTGAGCGCTTTCCCGTGTTCGGCGGGGGGCATTCGCTCGTCGTCGTAATCCGTTGTCACCAAAAACAGGAGCTCGCTCTCATCCGGTTCACCCGGGACCAAAGCCGCGTAGCCATCAAGGTCTGCTTTCGCTCCTTCTTCCGTGTCCAGCCTCAATCCGCCGGAACCTCTTCGTCCCCCTTTTCGATCCTCCTCATCGGGACCGTGACAAAGAAAGCAGTTTTCAGACAATATCGGGCGAATATCGCGGTTGAAGTCGATCTCGGCTCGTAACTGCAAAGGGAAGCTGCAAACAACAGCGAGCCCGAGATTTCGGATTATGGCCCGCCTATGCCAGATGTAATCGTGGATATTGCGCATCGAAAGTGATCGTTGGGACAGTCTTAGGATAGGAGACTAGAACCTATCTTCAACACGGTTGCGAGCGAATTGGATTTGGGCAAGGCTGTTACGGCATAGAATTTCCTTGAAGGATGGTAAAGAAGAGAAAGGCTAACTGGGCAGTGTTTTTTGAGAAACCTGACTCCTGCTGAATTCCCTATGAGCCCCTCCTTTGCCCCTCTCGATTGGATCGTTTTGATTGCCTATTTCGCAGCCACTATGGGGATTGGGTTTTTCTTTTATCGGAAGACGAGAACGACTGACGGCTTTACGGCGGGAAATCGATCCATTCCGGGCTGGGTATGTGGCTTGTCGATTTTCGCTACTTTTCTGAGCAGCATCAGCTACTTGGCCAACGCGGGGAAGACCTTCGTATCTGACTGGAATGCCTTCGTGTTTTCGCTTTCGGTCCCTCTGGGGACTTGGGTGGCAGTAAGGTGGTTCTTGCCATATTACAGAAAGAGCCAGCACGTATCGGCGTACGCGGCATTGGAGGATCGGTTTGGCCTGTGGGCCCGGTTGTATGCGAGTTTCTTTTACATGCTGACCCAGTTAGCTCGCATGGCAGTGGTCATGTATCTGGTGGCACTGCCTATGCAGGTGATTTTCGGATGGGACATCATGGCTATCTTGCTGGTTATAGGGATCAGCGTGACCATTTACTCTTTTGTTGGAGGTGTGCTCGCAGTAATTTGGACTGATGCGATACAGGCTATCGTATTGATGGCGGGGGCGGTGATAGCCTTGGGGGTCATGCTGGTTCAGATGCCAGGCGGGGCGGGGCAGATCTTCGAGGTAGCCTCTGCTCACGACAAATTTTCGCTTGGCAGCTTTAGCCTGGAGATGGCGGAAAAGACCTTCTGGACGCTGATACTCTTTGGAATCGCCGAGAACCTGAGGAACTTCGGGATCGATCAAAGCTATATTCAGCGATACATCGCATCAAAGTCGGATGAGGAAGCCAAGCGGGGCTTGTGGCTCGCGGGCTGGCTTTATGTGCCCATGAGCGCGGTGTTCTTTTTTATTGGGACCGCCCTGTTCGCTTTCTACAACGCGGACCAAGTTATCGAAATTGAGACAACGAGCCCGTTGTGGGAATCGAGCGCCTTGGAGGACTTGAATCAGGTTCGCCAGGTGGTCGCTCGACAGGAACTGCTCCAGCAAGGGGCCGATTCAAATAGCGTCGAGTTCGCCGCAAGCCAGGCCCAGTTGGCGAGCGAAAAGGGGATAGAAGAACTGGGTGACCGTGTGTTTCCATATTTCATCGCTACCCAATTGCCACCGGGAATCACAGGGCTGCTAATCGCCGCTGTTTTCGCTGCGGGAATGAGCACGATTTCGACGAGTTTGAACTCATCGGCTACGCTTTTCATGACGGATTACTATCGTCGTCTAATCAGCCCTAACGCTTCTGAGCGAAAGCAGATGGGTGCCCTGTACTTGGCGACTTTTGTGTGGGGAGCAGCGGGCACGGGTTTAGCTCTCTTGCTGGTCCAAGTGACCCAAAGCGCATTGGACATGTGGTGGACACTTTCAGGTATTTTCAGTGGAGGCATGGTAGGATTGTTTTTGCTGGGCCTGATTAGCCAACGGGCTAGAAATCCCCAGGCGGTGTGCGCAGTCATTCTCGGGGTGCTGGTGATACTTTGGATGTCGTTGCCGAAAGTCGCGGAAATGTTCTTGCGAGCGGATGAATCGTCGTTGGTTCATGGCATTGGTTCCACGCTGCAAAATTTGAGTAGCGGCGGTTTTGCCAGCCCGTTTAACGCCTTGCTGATTCCGGTTTTCGGGACACTGACAATACTGCTGACCGGGATACTGTTTACCAAGTGGTTCGGGAGCCGGAACGACTCTGTGACTGATAAAGGATGAAGCTGAACGGAATCATCCCGCCATTGATTACTCCGCTATCTGGTCGCGACACGCTCGATAGGGAAGGACTGAATCGGTTATTGGAACACATCATATCAGGCGGAGTGCATGGCATCTTTGCCTTAGGGAGTACAGGGGAGGGCCCCTGTTTGAGCTACCGGCTTAGAAGAGAGCTGATTCGGACAACTAGCGAAATTGTAGCTGGACGGTTACCTGTTCTCATATCGATTTCCGATACGGCCTTGGAAGAGTCTATAAGTCTCGCGAAGGTAGCCGCGGACTCTGGAGCAGATGCTGTCGTTTTGGCTACGCCATACTACTTTCCGGCCGGTCAAACGGAATTGATACAATACGTGCAAACGATCGTCCCGAAACTGCCGCTTCCCGTATTGCTCTACAATATGCCGTCTCTAACGAAGGTTTGGTTCGAGATCGAAACCTTGAAGACGCTGAGCGATTTGAAAGGAGTCATAGGGATCAAAGACAGTAGTGGCGATCTTGCCTACTACGAGGAGCTCTGTTCGCTAAAAAATGAACGCCTCGACTGGACGTTCTTTATAGGTCCCGAGGAAAAGATGATCAGGTCCATTTCCCTTGGAGGTGACGGAGGCGTTAATGGAGGGGCTAATATCTACCCGAAGCTATTTGTGGATGCTTTTAATGCCGCACGAGTTGGGGACGAAGCGCAGCAGTCGTTGCTGCAAGAGAAGATCGAGGCTTTCGGAAGAATCTATGAAATTGGAAAGTACGCTTCGCGCTTTATTAAAGGGACGAAATGCGCAGCATCAATCCTCGGCTTATGCGATGACCGCATGGCTGAACCCTTCAACCGATTTTACCCCGAAGACCGAGATAAAGTGAAAAGAATTCTGGATGAATTGGATTTGGAAGCATGGAGTTGAAAATATCTGATAATATTGAATAAATGGATACTAATTTGAATATTTTAAGTACCCGGCTGCTATGCGGCTTGATTATTTTTTCAGTGTATTTCCCTATCGCTTGGGCCGATCATCATGCGTTCCCACCTGTCGCCAAGGTGGGCGAGGGAAGCTTGTTAGTGTCCGAGCAGATTTTTCCGATAGCGAATAAGCCAACCAAAGAATGCCATGCGTCGACTATCGTGGAAACATCGGATGGCGAATTGGTCGCGGCCTGGTTTGCGGGTACTAGAGAACGAGATCCGGATGTGGGAATATGGGTTTCGCGAAAAGCGGGTGAGCGATGGACAGAGCCCGTGGAAGTAGTTAACGGAGTTCAGTCCATGAATCTGCGTTACCCCTGCTGGAATCCGGTTTTGTTCCAGCCTTCAAATGGACCGTTAATGCTTTTCTATAAAGTGGGTCCTAACCCGCGAGAGTGGTGGGGTATGCTGACTACTTCGGACGACGGCGGCAAAAGCTGGTCGTGGCCTGTAAAGCTAGGCGAGCACTGGGCGGTTGGTCATTTGTTGGGACCGGTAAAAAACAAACCGATAGAGCTAGCGGATGGTTCCATACTTTGTCCGACGAGTACGGAAGTAGATATCGAGGGAGGCGATGGCTACTGGCGTGTTCATTTCGAAGTGACCCGCGATCTCGGTAAAACCTGGGGTGTGATCGGACCCATCAACAATGGGATCGAGTTCGACGCTATCCAGCCCAGCATTCTCACCTACGTGAACGGGGACATGCAGATCCTTTGTCGCACCAAGCAAGACGTGGTCTCCCAGAGCTGGTCGCGAGACGGAGGTGTTAGTTGGAGCGATATGAAGGCGACGGAATTGCCTAATCCGAGCGCGGGAACGGACGCGGTTTCTCTGCAGGACGGTAGGCAATTGCTGGTATACAATCATTCCACAAGGAAAACCAAAGTGCCCAGCCGGCAGATTCTCAACGTGGCTTTATCTGAAAACGGAATCGATTGGGAGATGGCCATGACAATGGAATGGGAGACAGGAGAACGTCCTCGCGGTCAACGCCATTGGGGCGAGTATTCGTACCCCGCTGTGATACAAGCGGCCGACGGACGTATCCACATAACCTACACTTACAATCGAGAGGGCATCAAGCATGCGGTCTTGGACCCGAATAAATTGTAGTTTTTGTAGGGCAGCGCTTCAGCCTGCCCAAAAATCCGAAGACGCAAGGTGAAGCCAGCGCTACGTTTATGATAAATAAGACCATAGCCTTTCTCGTTCGTTCAACTGCTCTAGTTGTGATCTGCCCCTTGGCATTCTTCGCTGATGATCGCCAGCTCGAACGCCTTCAGTACAATAATCCGGGATTGGTTGTCGACTTGGGAGTGGGCCTATGGGCTTGGCCACTGCCGATGGACTTCGATCAGGATGGGGATCATGATCTGGTAGTCGTTTGCCCCGACAAGCCGTTTAACGGAACCTATTTCTTCGAAAACACGGGAGGCGATTTAGCTCTTCCCGTATTCGAGCCGCCCGTACGCATCAGCAAGGGGAATCACAATGTTCAGGTTTCCTACGTAGACGGCGAGCCTCGTGTGCTTTCACCCGGGATCGAGCATACCGAGTTCTACCAACAAGGCATAGATACAGGAAAGGCGCTTGGGCTATCGAACAACGATATCTATACGGCTAAAGGGAACATCAGAGCCAAACAATGGAAGTATGTGGACTATGATGGCGATGGGGCATTGGATATTGTCACCGGGTTTGGCGACTGGACCGATTATGGGTGGGATGACGCTTACAATGGCAAAGGCGAATGGACGAACGGACCCTTGAGAGGATTGGTTTTTTGGGTTCGGAATCTAGGGACTACCGAAAAGCCCCGATATGATGGGGCTCGGCAAATCAAGGCTGCCGGACAAAACGTGGAAGTATTCGGTTGGCCGTCGCCAAATTTTGGCGACTTTGATGACGATGGAGACCTGGATCTATTGTGCGGGGAATTTCTGGACGGCTTTACTTACTTCCAAAATACGGGGACTCGAAGGCGACCAAACTATGCCGCAGGGCGACGTTTGCGATCGGAGGGATCTCTATTGAAGATGAATCTGCAAATGATCGTCCCGGTGGCTTTTGATTGGGACAAGGATGGCGATCTGGATCTGGTTTGCGGGGATGAGGATGGTCGCGTGGCTTTTATTGAGCACACAGGGGAAGTGAAAGACGGTCTCCCGCAGTATCGAAAACCTGTTTACTTTCAGCAACGGGCCAAGGATGTGAAATTCGGGGCCCTAGCGACTCCCTACGGAGTAGATTGGGATAATGATGGGGACGAGGATATCATTTGCGGCAATACGGCTGGCTACATAGGATTTTTCGAAAACTTGGGCGGCGGTTCAGATCCGGTTTGGGACAAAGTGAAGCTGCTTGAAGCCGGCGGCCATACCATACGAATACAAGCTGGGCACAATGGTTCCATTCAGGGACCAGCGGAGGCGAAATGGGGTTACACCACTCAAACGGTGGCGGATTGGGATGGAGATGGATTACTGGATATCGTTGCCAATTCTATTTGGGGAAAAGTCATTTGGTATCGAAATATTGGAGTAGAGGGAAAGCCTGTTTTGGACACTGCCCGGGCGATTGAAGTCGAATGGCAGGGCTCTCCTCCTAAACCCGCTTGGAATTGGTGGGGCCCGGTGGGTCGCGAACTCGTAAGCCAATGGCGAACAACGCCCGTCGCCGTCGACTGGAATCGAGATGGGCTCATGGATTTGGTCATGCTGGATTACGAGGGTCATCTGGCGCTTTTTCGAAGAACATTGAGCGAGGGCTTATTGCGCCTCCTGCCAGGCGAACGCATGTTTTGCGATGAAAACGGGGAGCCGCTTTCCTTGATTAGAGGTCCTGCAGGCAAGAGCGGGCGTCGCAAGCTAGAGGTCGTCGATTGGGATGGCGATGGGCGATTGGACATCCTTTTCAACGGTGAGAACGCGGATTGGTATAGAAATATGGGCGAACGCGATGGCAAAACCGTATTGAAAAACCTGGGGCCTTTAGACGGTCGAAAAATCTCAGGCCATACCTCGAGCCCAACCACGGTCGATTGGGACAGCAACGGGGTTCCCGACTTGCTTGTCGGTTCCGAAGATGGGTGCTTTTATTATAAGAGCAATCCAAGGGCGAATTAGACTTGGCTGGAAAGCGCAACCAGTCTGCTCCTCTGCTTTTGGCCATGCTTGGCGTATGTGTTTGGATGCCAGCAGGAAACGCCCGTCCCAATATTCTCTTTATCCTCGTAGACGATCTAGCTTGGACGGACCTCAGCTGCTATGGCCACCCTTGGCATGAGACGCCGCATATCGACCGGTTGGCTAAAGAGGGGATGCGGTTTACGCAGGCCTATTCGTCCGCTCCAATTTGTTCGGCTGCTCGAGCGAGTATTCTAACAGGTAAATCGACCGCTCGTCTTGGATTCGAATTTGTGGTGAAGGCAGAGCCAGGCAGTCAGGTGATCGAACCGGTCCCGCCTTTGAAGGCGCCGCCCTTTACCCTAGCGTTGAACCCTGCCGAAACTACCATTGCCGAGCGCCTTCAGAAAGATGGATACGAAACCGCGTATTTCGGAAAATGGCACTTGAATCCCCACTATGACGGTCGTTACCTCGGCTGGGATCCGGATCTGGGACCAACGAGCCAGGGTTTTGAAGTGGCGATTGAAGACTTTGGAAGTCACCCATATGGCCAACAGGAGCTTCCGGTTATTCAGGAGCCAGGTCGATTCCATCCGGATGGTATTACGGAGCGATCGATAGAGTATCTTAAGACGCGCGATCAGACGCGTGCTTTTTTTCTGATGGTCTCCCATTTCTTTGTCCATACTCCGATTCAATCGCCGTATCAATGGCTGCGGGACAAATACGATAGGATAATTCCCGAAAATTCTCCAAATCGAGAAAAGCGGATAACGTATGCGGCCTGTTTAGAAACGCTCGATCATAACACAGGCGAATTACTCTCTGCACTGGACTACGCGGGCCTCGATGAAACGACTATGGTTGTTTTTCTCTCGGATAACGGGGGGCATCCGGAATATGTGTCTCACAAGCCCTTGCGTGGTTCAAAGTGGAATCTCTACGAAGGGGGGATTCGTGTACCCATGCTGGCGCGCTGGTCCGGGCGGATCACGCCAAATTCCATTTGCGACGAGCCCGTGATCGGTTACGATCTGTTCCCGACCTTTGCCGAGATCGTCGGGCAGCCCGTTGAAAGCGCCAACTTAGATGGAGTGAGCCTTTTGCCTCTGATTTCGCAGCCGAGCATAGCTTTGGACAGGAGTCTGTATTGGCACTTCCCTTACTATCACCCAGAAGGTAGCAAATTCGGCAAAGCAATTGCTCGAATAGGTATGGATGACTATCGTGTTAGTCAGACAAGACCTCAATCGGCTGTTAGAAAAGGCCCGTACAAACTGATCTATTTCGAGGAAGAGGGGAACTCGGAGCTCTACGATCTTGCCGCGGATGTTTCTGAGAGCAAGAATCTGACCCGATCGCAACCGAATGTCGCCAAGGAACTGGAACGGCAGCTCCTGGACTACTTGCAGAAAGTTCGCGCTCGGCGAGCCAATCGTCCCATATTAGAATGATGAAGTTAATTCACCTTCTCGTCGCAATAGCGCTGACGCTCACTCCGATCGGTTTGGGCAAAAGACCAAACGTCCTTTTCATCGCCGTGGACGATTTGCGTGTGGAGCTTGGCTGCTATGGGGATGCTCATGTCTTGTCCCCGAACATCGATCGTCTAGCCAAGCAGGGCACATTGTTTGAACGAGCCTATTGCCAGCAGACTGTTTGCAACCCGTCACGGGCCTCGCTGCTCACCGGCATGCGTCCAGATACTTTGCGTGTTTGGGATTTGTATACGCATTTCAGGCAAAATATGCCCGATGCAGTGACGCTGCCTCAATTGTTCATGCAGAATGGGTATCGTTCGGTTGGTATCGGGAAGATTTTCCACAATTGGCGTCAAGACGACTGGCGCGGCGACCGTGTTTCCTGGAGCGAACCAGAGTTTCTTCATTACGAGACCCATGGGCATGATGAAGCGAAAGTCGAAGGATCCTTGCCGCCAAATCTAACCTCAGGCGCGGGTGGAATCGAATGCCGAGATGTACCCGATGAGGCTTATTACGATGGTCGGATCGCTCAGAAAGCGGTGGAGCGAATGCGAGCCCTAGCGGAGTCTGAAGAACCCTTTTTCTTGGCGGTAGGATTTTGGAAGCCGCACACGCCTTTCAATGCCCCAAAGAAGTATTGGGACATGTATGATCGTAACTCGATTCCGCTTCCGCTGCATTTGGATCCGCCAAACGATGTGCCGGATATCGCTTTGACCAGTTCTCGTTACGATGGGAAAAGCAAGCCAGTGGAATTGCGCGAGATGCATCATGGGCATCTGGCGGCGATCACTTATCTGGATACGCAGATTGGCAAAGTTCTGGATGAGCTCGAAAGACTGGATTTGCGAGACGACACTATTATCGTTTGGTGGTCGGATCATGGGTTGCATTTGGGCGAGCACGGGTTGACGCGCAAAACCACGGCATTTGAACTGGACGCTCATGTACCTCTTATTATCGCGAATCCAGAGGATAAGGGGGGTCAGCGAACGGATGCATTGGTTGAACTGTTGGATTTGTATCCAACGCTTGTTGAGCTATGCGGCATCTCACCCTCAACCAGCCTGGAAGGGAGATCACTAGTGCCCCTATTGGAAGACCCTAACCAGGGTTTTAAAACCGTGGCCCTAACGCAAACACCGCGCCCCAATTATCCGAAAGGCAAGTTGCCTCAAGTGATGGGCTACTCAGCGAGAACCGAACGATTCCGCTACACGGAATGGAGAGACTTCGAAACAGGCGCCGTCATTGGCCGAGAATTGTATGATCACCATGCGGATCCGCTGGAAACGGGGAATGGTGCTGAGAAAAATGAATACAAAAAATGGCTGCCCGGATTGGAAGCGCAGCTGGAGAGGCTGGTGAGTCGATGAACGGGGTGCTAGGGAGATTCAGTAACTGGAGAATACGCAGCCTAAAGGCCTGCGCTACTTTCTTTTACGCCTTAAGCCTTCTACCTTCAGCCTTCAGCGCCCGCCCCAACATCGTCTTTATCATGGCAGATGATCTGGGTTATGGCGATCTGGGTTGCTATGGGAACGAGCGGGTGCAAACGCCGCATATCGATGCTTTGGCTCAAAACGGAATCCGCTTCACCGATTTCCATTCATCGGGGCCTATGTGCACACCTACACGGGCGGCGACTTTGACAGGTTGCTACCAGCAGCGATTTGGGGAGAAATTCGATGGAGCGATTTCGGGCGTTAGGGACTATCACTCTGGCTTGCCTCACGACGCGGTGACTATTGCCGAAATTCTCAAGGAGACGGGTTATGTCACGGGCTGTTTTGGAAAGTGGCACCTTGGATACACGCCTCCATTTTTTCCGACCACCCAAGGTTTCGATGTGTTCTACGGTTTGGGCTCCGGGGATGGCGACTTCTTCAGTCATGTCGATCGTAGTGGCCGTTTGGATTGGTGGCGAAATGAGGAAAAGGTAGTTGAAGAAGGTTATACGACAGCGTTGTTGACCAAGCGAAGTATTGAATTCATCGAAGCTAATCGCGATCGGCCCTTCTTTCTCTATCTACCCCATTTAGCCATCCATTTTCCCTGGCAGGGGCCTCAAGATCCTCCTCATCGGGAAGTAGGCGTTTCGTATCATGACGACAAGTGGGGAGTGATACCTGATCGTTCTAACGTTTCTCCTCATGTGAACGCGATGATTGAGGCTATGGACCAAAGCGTGGGTGAGATTGTAACCGCCCTCGATCGCCATGGTTTGCAGGAGAATACGCTCATAGCATTCACCTCGGACAACGGGGGCTATCTGAGATATTACGGAGGGTTCGAGAATATTTCCAGCAATGGGCCGCTTAAGGGCCAAAAGGGCCAAATGTACGAAGGAGGTCACCGTGTTCCTACCATCGTATCTTGGCCGAATCGTAATCAAGCCGATGTGACATCTGAACTAGCTCATTCGACGGATTGGTTTCCCACCTTTGCGAAACTGACGGGAGTCTCGATAGATGACATGAGCTTGGATGGCTTGGATTTGTCGCCGTTGCTTTTTCGAGGCCAGGCGCTGCCAGATCGCGATTTGCATTGGCGAATGCGAGGCAACTACGCGGTCCGTAGCGGCCCTTGGAAATTGGCTCAACAGAATGGGATTCGGGAACTCTTTAATTTGCGAAACGATCTTGGGGAAACGAACGATCTTTCGGATCGGCATCCTGAAAAGCTAACAGCCCTGCAAGAAGCCTGGGAAAAGTGGAATGCGGAAATGAATAGGAGCGCTGCGAAATATGAGTAGGATCGTCGCTCTATTCAGGAAGGGAATAACCGATGTAGGAGCGGCTTTAGGCCGCGATAAAATTTCTCAAAGCCCATCGCGGCGTAAAGCCGCTCCTACAGCAGCAAGAAGGGTGTTATTCTTTTACGCCACAGGCCTTCTACTTCCATCTTCAGCCGCCGTTCCAAACATCGTTCTTATCGTGGCAGACGACCTAGGCTATGGCGACTTAGGCTGCTACGGTCAGAAGCATTTCCAGACGCCTAATATCGACGCCCTTGCGGAACTGGGGATACGATTTACACAAGCTTATGCTGGTGGTCCCGTGTGTACCTCATCGCGAAGCGTATTGATGACTGGGCTTCATGCTGGTCGTACACCCGCTCGCGATAATGTGCCGCACTATGAAACGTATTTGCGAATGGAGGACATTACCGTAGCGGAGATCCTCAGTTCTCGCGGGTATCGTTGCGGCGGTTTGGGGAAATGGAGTTTGGGTGATCCAGGTACCGAGGGAGATGCCAAGAATCAAGGCTTCGATATGTGGTTTGGGTATCAGAATCAGGATCATGCTCACTATTATTATCCTGAGTATCTCGATGATAGTTCCTCGCCTACCGGCAAGCTTGAGCTGCCAAACAATAATAGAACGAGAGCGGACTACAGCCACGATCTACTGACTGACCGCGCTATGGACTTTATTGCTGAATCCGCGAATAGACCTTTCTTTCTTTATGCGGCCTTTACCTTGCCTCATTTTTCGCATGGCTCGGAGGACTCGGATCGCCTGGCCGTTCCAGATTGGGAAGGTTTCGGAAGGCCGAATTGGAGCGATGCAGCCAAGAAATACGCCGCCATGGTCAAACGCTTGGATGACGATGTCGGTAGGATCGTTTCCTTAATTCATCGAATGGGCTTAGCGGAGAATACACTGATCATTTTCACAAGCGACAACGGGCCACTGGGATCCGGTCCGAGCGAAGAACTCGACAATAATGGTCCTTTGCGGGGAGCAAAGCGAAGTCTCTATGAGGGAGGCATACGGGTTCCATTCATAGCCAGTTGGCTGGGGAAGATTCCACAAGGAAAGGATAGCGATGAAGTTATAGCGTTTTGGGACTTGGTTCCTACCTTCGCGGAAGTTGCTGGAGCCAATATACCCAAAGAGATCGACGGGATTTCAATCATGAGCGCACTCAAGGGTGAAGGACTGAAGCCCGAGAGAGATTATTTGTATTGGGATTATGGACATACTCGACCTCGCTATGACCAAGCCGTACGGTTGGGGGATTGGAAGGGGGTCCGCCTCGGTCAAGGCTCGCCTTTGGAGCTCTACAACCTCAAGTCGGATATCGGAGAAGGGAAAGACCTGGCGAAGGATCATCCGGATGTCGTTAAGCGGATCGAGAAAATCATGGATAGCGCTGTCACGCCGAGCGAACGCTACCCAATTGGCGAAAGCTACCGAGGCGGACCGATCTGGCAGAAGACGTGGTAGGGCAGTTTTGCGAAGATCGAGCAACATAGTAGTAGCACAGGCTTCCAGCCTGTGTTTGAAACAGGCAAGATGCCTGTTCTACTCTATAGTGACAAGCCGCGTTTCCAGGGGATGAAATCGTCCTGCCCTAAAAGCTGGGCGCAAACCTCGTATTCGCCGCTTGCGGTTTGAATAGCCAGGTCGAATAGGGCATCGGCGAGCTCATCGATCGATTGGCTTCCACCGATGACAGGACCTGTATCGAAATCTATGATATCGGAAAGTTTTTCCGCGATCACGGAATTGCTGGAAATTTTCATCACTGGAGTAACTGGGTTGCCAGTGGGAGTGCCCAATCCTGTAGAAAACATCATCACGTTGGCTCCCGCTCCAGCCATAGCCGTGGTGGATTCGACATCGCCTCCTGGTGTGCAGAGGAGGCTGAGCCCTGGCTTGCGGATCCATTCGGGATAATCGAATACGTCCTCGATAGGAGCGGTACCTCCTTTTAGGGCCGCCCCGGCAGACTTGATCGCGTCGGTCGTCAATCCGTCGGCTATGTTGCCGGGAGACGGGTTTTGGTCGAACCCCGATCCTACAGTTTTTAACACTGCGTCGTAATCTTTCATAAGTTGCAAGAAACGTTCGCCCAGCTCGGGCCGAACACAGCGGTCCACAAGGCTTTGCTCGACTCCGCACAGTTCTGGAAATTCGGACAGGACCACACTGCCACCCAACGCGATCAGGCGGTCGGAAACGCCCCCGACTACGGGATTGGCGGATATGCCCGAAAATCCATCGGAACCGCCGCACTCGACTCCGAGGGAGAGTTTGCTGAGGGGGGCGGGCTGGCGCCTTAACTCGCTGGCTTCAGCCACTCCCTTGAAAGTCGCTCGGATAGCGTCGGAAAGCATGGCTTTTTCCGATTGGCTCTTTTGCTGCTCAAAATAGAAAACCGGTTTTGAAAAACCCGGATCCCGGCGATCGATTTCCGCTTTCAGGTGTTCGATCTGCGTTTTTTGACAGCCGAGGCTGAGCACCGTCGCTCCCGCGACATTGGGGTGAGTGATGTATCCAGCTAGCAACCCAGCCAGCGTGGCGGCATCGTCCTTGGTGCCGCCGCATCCCATCGTGTGGCTGAGGAATTTGATGCCGTCGACGTTTGGAAAGAGCCGGGGCTGACTGGATACGTTTTCTGTCTCATCGGCTATGGCTAGCGCATCCAGATCCGAGCCGTCCCGATAGGCCGAAACCAGATCGTTCATGTAGCGCGTGTAGGGGCTGCCTTTTCCGTAGCCCAAAGGTTCTAGCATGGCCCGTTTGATAAGCTCGAGGTTGCGATTTTCGCAGAAGACCAAGGGCACGACAATCCAGTAGTTCGCCGTACCCACGGATCCATTATCGCGATGGTAGCCTTGAAAGGTAGTGTTTTTCCATTTTTCAATCGATGGCGGGGACCATTCGTAGGAGGAACCGTTCACTTGGGCCTCGGAGGCCGCGTGAACGACATTTTCCGTGTGGATGCGTCCGCCGCGACTGATCGGCTCTTGCACGATACCGACCTTGACGCCGTACATGGTGATTTCATCGCCTTCTAAGAAATCGTCCGCTGCGAACTTATGCTTGGCGGGAATCTCCTCCCCTAGGCTAAATGTATTGCCATCGCAGTCAACTGATTGGCCAGCGCCGAGATCGCGGAGAGCTACGATGATATTGTCGTCTGGGTGAACTTTAAGAGCTGATGTACTCATGAAAGATATATTTGTTCGGGAGTTTTACCCACGAATTTCACGAATGGACAGAAATTGCCAACCTGAATATGGTATAGTCAGTCCCTTTTGCGAAACAGACCGCGCCGAGTAGAGCGTTTGCTCTCGAGCAGTACCACCAGGTCGATCCAAGCTGGCCGTAGAGCCATGCGCTGGCACTGCCGACCAAGCCCGCGTTGATTGCCAAGCGGAGCATGGCATAAGCAGTGATCCGCTTTTCTTCAGGAACGAGGTTGATGGCCAGGGCGTAGGCGGGCGGTCCGAATACGGAATTAAAGAACCATCCACCCGCGATTAGGCAATAGAGATTAATATGAGATTCTTCGTGAGATGCGAGAGAGCCGCCCGCGATCCTAAAAGAAATTTTCGTCGATAAACTCGAGAATCGGACATTCCCTAGGACCACCAGAATCGTTTTATACTGGACCAGAAACCGGGAATTGCTGTCTTTGGTGTCGTTAATCGATACTACTACCCGGCAACAAAACCATTTACTGAAAATCATGCTTTCGATAAGAAATCTACTATTAGCCCCGTTGGCTTTATCTCTAAGCTTGGCCGTTTACTCCGCCGAAAAGCCCAACATCATTGTTATTATGGCCGACGATCTCGGCTACGGCGATATTTCCGCTTATGGTACAAAGTCCTTTCGGACTCCCCATATCGACCAATTGGCGGCGGAAGGGCAGCGGTTCACAAGTGGGTATTGTTCGGCTTCGACCTGTACACCTACCCGCTATTCGCTCCTTACGGGGACTTACGCGTTTCGTCGTCCCAATACGGGAATCGCTCCGCCCAACAGTCCGGCTCTCATTCAGCCTGGTACCGAAACGGTTGCCTCGGTCCTGCAGTCCGTTGGCTACAAGACGGCTGTGGTCGGTAAATGGCACTTAGGTCTGGGCGGTCCCGAAGGTCCCGATTGGAACGGCGATTTGAAGCCGGGACCTCGGGAAATCGGGTTTGACTACAGCTTTCTGCTTCCGACGACCAATGACCGAGTTCCTCAAGTTTATGTTAAGAATAACAGGGTTGTTGATCTCGATCCCAACGACCCGCTTTGGGTAGGGAAAGATAAGCCAAGCGAAGATCATCCTACCGGGATTACCCATCGTGATAACTTGAAGATGGATTGGACCCACGGGCATAATTCAACCATACACAATGGTATCAGCCGCATTTGGTTCTACACAGGCGGACACGCCGCTCGCTTTCGCGACGAAGACCTTGCTGACAAGTGGGTTGAGGAGTCGGTCAAATGGATCGAGCAAAACAAGGACAACCCGTTCTTCCTATTTTTCTCGTCCCACGATTTGCACGTGCCACGCATTCCGCATGAACGATTTCAAGGAGCGACTTCACTAGGCTATCGGGCAGATGTTATCGTCCAGTTAGACTGGTGCGTGGGCGAGATCATGAAAACCTTGAAACGGTTGGACCTTGAAGAAAATACCATGATCGTTTTCTGCTCGGACAATGGACCAGTAATGGATGATGGATACGCTGATCTTGCGTTAGAGAATTTGGGAGACCATCGCGCGGGTGGACCTTTTAGTGGCGGCAAGTACAGCGTTTATGAGGGCGGCACACGGACGCCATTTATCACTTGGTGGAAAGGCCGTATTCAGCCAGGCGTTTCCGATGAAGTGGTATGTACGATCGATCTCGCTGCCAGTTTTGCCAGTTTGACCGGAGCTGAATTGCCTGATGACGCTTGCATGGACAGTATTGACGTCATGGATGCGCTCCTTGGCGAGCGTGGGGCTAAAGGTAGGGACCACCTTGTTCAGCAAGATAACGGTAGAGGTGGCAACTATGGCTTGCGCGTGGGCAAATGGAAATTGCAGCGCCATGATTCCAAGTCGGCCCGCAATGTGGTGGTAGAAACCAAGCTCGCGAACACCCCGGTGAATCAATACCAATTGTTCGATCTAACCAAGGATCCGGCCGAGAAGAATGATTTGTTCTTGAAAAACAAGCGCGTTGGCGAGCGTATGAAAAAGCGGCTGGAAGAAATCATCGCTGCAGGCCGAAGCCGGTAGGGGAGCGGATGGCCTATGCTGTGGAGGACCGAGCCGGTCCTCCCACCAAATGGAGAATCAGGTAGGGAGGACGGTCTCAGTCCTCCGACATCTTCCCTGTTGCGAACAAGCCGCTACTTGCGCTTGCCAACACAGGTCGATTGCCACTGAGTGATCTCTCGTATGAGCGATTCCCCGAATATCCCTCAAAGCTCGAGGTTTACAGTAGCTATAATTTCTCTCCTCGCAGCCCTTATTTTCTCCGCCTTCGCTAAAGCCGAAAAGCTGAACATCGTGCTAATTATGGCCGATGATTCGGCGGTGGATAACTACAGCTGCTACGGGAGCGATTTTTTCCAATCGCCGCGTCTTGACCATCTCGCTGAAACGGGAGCTCGCTTTAACTACTGCTACTCGGAACCGGTTTGCACATCGAGCCGCGTCAAGATAATGACCGGTCGCGATGGGGTTCGCAACTATGTCAATTTCGGTGCGCTAGACAAAAGCGAAACCACCTTTGGTACGATGCTTAAAGACGGGGGCTATGCAACAGCGGTTGCGGGGAAGTGGCAATTACATGCTCCCCCAAACGGTTCCCTTCCTGAGGACTGTGGATTCGACTCTTACTGTCTCTGGAATTTTCCGGGAACTGGCAGCGAACGGTATTGGAATCCCAGCCTAAACCAGAATGGAACGATCCTGGCAACTTCCGAGGAAGACTATGGGCCAGACATTGTTTCGGACTTTCTAGTCGATTTTATGGAGGAGAACCGCGATCGGCCGTTCTTCGTCTATTATCCGATGATCCTCGTCCACAACCCGTTTTCGGAAACGCCGGATAGTCAGCCCCCGACAAAGGAAGAAAAGGAGTTCGGCAAAGGCCTGAAAAACTATCGCGACATGGTTGCCTATGCGGACAAAACAGTTGGGAAGCTCGTGGACGCAGTTGACAGGCTCGGATTGAGGGAAAAAACAGTCTTCATATATACTGCGGACAACGGAACGAACCGAACCCTGACGTATCCATTCAATGGAGCTTATTATAAGGGAGAAAAAGCCTACGCGACTAAAGGGGGCTACCACGTCCCGCTGATAGTCAATTGCCCAACAGTCGTGCCATCGGGGATCGTCAATAACGATCTTATCAACTTCGCGGATGTGCTTCCTACCTTGGCTGAATTAACGGGAACCAAACTGCCCAAGGTCGAGTTGGATGGACGGAGCTTTTGGCCGCAATGCCTTGGCAAAGAAGGGAATCCGAAAAAAGTAATCACACAGTATTACTATCCCAAATTCAAACCTGCGGCAGAGAAACATGGGTTGGGCGTTCGGAACCGGGAAATCATCTGGGCTCAGAATCAGCACTTTAAGTTATACCAAAACGGATCTTTCTATGCGGTTGCCGATCGATTCGAAGTCGACCCCATCGCCCCAGGCGATGGTACAAGCTATGCGGAAAAAACCCGGGCGATGCTACAGAAAGCGATCGATGCCATGCCGGAAACGGGGCAAATGCTGAAGCCCGAATACGGTCCCTGAGGCATCAATTTAATAAGGTAATGCAATGAGAATATTCGTTCTAACCACTATTTGGCTGGCAGCTGCCTCCGTCTTCGCTGACTCGAAAATCAAGAACGTGCTCTTCTTGATATCCGATGATCTCAAAGCCAGTGTACTGGGCGCGTACGGAGCCCCCATTTGCGAGACGCCGAATATTGATCGTTTGGCGCAGCAGGGAATGGTCTTCGACCGAGTCTATTGCCAAGGCACAGCCTGCGCCCCGTCTCGTAGATCTTTCATGCATAGCCTATACGAGGGCGAAACTGAGATCAACATGGGGAAGCACTTTATCGACAACGGCTACTTCAGCGCCCGGGTCGGGAAGATTTACCACATGAAAGTGCCCGGAGATATTATCGCGGGAACGGATGGGCTGGATATCGAATCGACCTGGCTCGAAACCTATAATTCGCCCGGTCTGGAAGCTCATACGGTGGGGGACTATGCCTGCTTGAATCTCAATATTTTCACTACGGATTTGGGTGGTCGTTACTCGACAGCCATGCCACACCGCTGGTTCGTAACCGTGAGCTACGAGGGCGATGGCTCGGATCAGCCTGACTACAAAACGGCCAGCCAAACGATCGATCTCATTCGCGAACGTAAAAACGAACCGTTCTACCTGGCGGCCGGATTTGTTCGGCCTCATTATCCTATGGTGGCGCCCCAGCGCTATTTTGACAAATATCCGATCGAAGACATTGAATTGCCCTACGTTCCAGCGGATGATCACGACGACATTCCGCCGATGGGATTCCCCAATGTCATTTCCACAAAGGATCCAATTGGAAAGTATCCTGATAATCAGAAACGCATGTGGGCAGGCTATTACGCGACCGTTACTTATATGGACGAGCAGGTAGGTCGAATAATCGACGAACTAGAAGCTCAAGGGCTTAGGGAAGAGACTGTAATCGTTTTCACTAGCGATCATGGCTATCATTTAGGCGAGCATCATTTTTGGCAGAAGAGCAACTTGCACGAGGAGGCTCTTAGGGTGCCGCTCATAATTTCAGCTCCGGGATTTCGCGGAGGGCGCTCCGCCGCCATGGTGGAACTTATGGATATTTTCCCGACGGTGGCAGAACTTACAGGCTTATCGATTCCCGATTCAGTTCAGGGCAAAAGCCTAGTGCCCATCTTGAATGATCCGAATAAGCGAGTGAGGGAGGCAGCCTTGTCTATCGATAGCAGCGGCTACGCTTTACGGACTGAGCGCTGGGCCTACATTCGCTACAATGACGATACAGAAGAGCTTTATGATATGGTGTCTGACCCTGGCCAGATCACGAATCTTGCTATCAATCCCGAGAAGAAAGCGGAGCTCCGGACTTGGCGTAAGAAGCTGGATACGCGTTTAAAGGAGGCAGGATTGAAACGAAAGGCGAAGAAAGGGTGAGAAGAGTAGAGCAGGCTTCCAGTCTGCTTTGACACAGGCTGGAAGCCTGTGCTACTTCTCTGATCGTTATGCGTATTTCCTACCTGTGTTTGCTTGCGAGCTTGGCCATCACCACGCTTTTTGCCAGCGATCAACCCAATATCGTGCTGATAATGGCTGACGACGTCGGCTACGAGTGTTTTAGCAGCTACGGAAGTCGCGAGTACTCGACGCCTCGGCTGGACGCTTTAGCTGAAGAGGGGATTCGCTTCGAGAATTGTCACTCGACGCCTCTTTGCACGCCGAGCCGGGTCAATCTCATGTCGGGCAAGTCGAACGTGTTCAACTACTACAATTTTGGCGTCTACCCGAAGGGCGAGCCGACATTTGCTAATCATCTAAAAGATCAGGGCTATGCGACCGCCGTGGCTGGCAAGTGGCAGCTAATTTTGGATGACAAAGGGATCTCTCCTACCGAGGCGGGATTCGACACCTACTGTCTATGGAACATGCCACAAACGAGTCGCGAACGCTATTGGAATCCTTCACTGGATCAAAATGGCGAGATTCTCGATTTGCCAGAAGGCGCTTATGGTCCCGATGTTTGCGCGAGCTTTCTGGAGGCATTCATCGAAGAGCAAGCGGAAACAGGTACGCCATTTCTCGCCTACTATCCGATGATTCTCCCCCACAATCCCTTTCCGCCAGCGCCCAACAGTTTGGATCAAAGCAGCAAAGATGATAAACCGAACTTCATAGATATGGTGAATTACTTGGATTCGCTAGTCGGTCGCCTGGCGGATGCGTTAGATAAAGGTGGTGTTCGCGATAATACATTAATCATCTTCACCAGTGACAATGGAACTAATGCCGATCTGACTTCGAGTTTTCAAGGTGAGGACATAGTTGGGGGAAAGGGCTATACCAAGGACCATGGGACTCATGTTCCGCTAATAGTTAATTGGCCTGGAAAGATTCCGCCCGAGCAAGTAAACGACGATCTGATCGCTTTCTCCGATTTTTTCCCGACTATTGTCGAAGCTGCGGAATTGCCTCCTAAAACTGTGACGGAATCCGATGGGATCAGCTTCTGGCCCCAATGTCTCGGCCAAGAGGGCTCGAAGCGAGATTGGGTATATGGATACTATTTTCCGAGACCCTACGCAGAGAGCTTCGATGACAAGTACCGACATTGGGAAGTCCGCTACGCCCGCGACAAACGCTTCAAGCTCTACGATAATGGTAGCCTCTACGATACGAGGATGGACGTTCTGGAAAAACGCCCGCTGGATCCAGAACGATCCAGCCCGGCGGCAAAGCGGGCTCGACTAGCTTTGCAAGCGGTCATCGATTCCTATCCATCCCAAGGTCAAGCGGTTGATTATTCCCTCGTTAACGGAGTCAGGGATTGAGAAGCTGTAGCCCAATGAATCTAAAACGTGTAGGGACGTCAATTGCGGCCACCCGACATTGAAAATCCGTTATCATCAACTTATTGGATCCTCTTCGGAGGAATGCGATATCCGTTGTAAAATATCGACATTGACGTAATTCTACAATGGAATTAACCTTCATCCTATCACTAGACAACTGTTTGGATTAAAGTGACCGTTGCCTCTTCCGCTCGCATTACAGCGATCGGATTTCCTGCCGCTCGTAGATGATTACCGCCACCACGCCCCCCGTTTCGAAATCCTTTTTGAAGGACATCGACCCGCTGCGACGCGGTCTTGGTCTGTTTCAGCACATGAATGACGTATGCTATTTCGTTAAGGATCAAACGGGCCGATTTATAATGGCGAACGAAGCGCTGGTGCTCTTGTTTGGCTACAGCCGTGAATCCGACGTGCTCGGCAAAACGGATTACGAGTTGGTTCCTCGCTACCTGGCGGACAACTACTTTAAAGACGACCAGGAAGTGCTCTTCTACGGCAAGGAAGTGGTCAACAAAGTCGAACTGGTTACTCGCAATGATCTTTCGGTCTACTGGCACACGACGACTAAAGTTCCGCTCTTTAGTCGGGATGGGGCCATTATTGGACTAGAGGGCGTTACCAGAGAATTCAAGCCAGCCAGCAGTGCCCTTGGCCCTTATCCGGAACTTTTCAAGGTCATCGAGTTCGTAGAGAGCAGCTACGGGAAAAAGGTGACCGTGGCCGATATGGCCGAAAAGGCGGGACTAACGATTCGCACCTTCGAACGCCAATTCAAACGGCGCTACAGTATTAGCCCAATTGCCTACCTGAAAAGAGTCCGCATCAATATGGCTTGCCGGAAACTTGCCCAAGGAAACCAAACCATAGCCGAGATCGCCCAAGAGTGCGGATTCTGCGATCAAAGCTATCTAACTAAGGAGTTCGCTCGCATGATGCGGGTGACGCCCCAAGTGTACCGCGATACTCACCGCGTCTGAACAATTTACCAAAACGCTCTTTCTGTGGTCTAGAATATGCCCCTTGGCGGTAAATCCTATCAACCAAAACAGAATTTCTAAGCACTACTGCATTTATACCGACCAATCAAAATGTTTATAAGATTACTCCCATCGCTGATTGCTAGCGTCCTGATTGCTGCTCAGGCTGGCGCAGAGACCTCGCTCCCGCTGGAAGCGAAGCAAGAAGAACGAATCGTCATCATCGGAAACGGTCTTGGGGAACGCATGCTCTATTTTCCTCATTTCGAAACCGATTTGCATCGTCAGTTTCCCAACAAGAACCTCATCGTGCGTAATCTCGCTCGACCTGGGGATACGCCCGGTTTTCGGCCTCATCCTTCTAGAGAGTCGCAATGGGCATTCCCCGGAGCGGAAGCCTTTCATCCAGAGTACGAAACCCATCTCGGGATCGGCCATTACCCCTCCCCGGACGAATGGCTCACCGAGCTCGAAGCCGATAGCATCCTGGCCTTTTTTGGATACAACGAATCCTTTGATGGGATTGAGCGAGTCGACAATTTTTACAATGAATTGGATGCCTGGGTCGCCCATACGCTGAATCAGCAGTACAATGGCCAATCCGCCCCGAAATTAGTGCTCTTCTCGCCAATCGCTTTTGAAGACCTTTCAGCAACAATGGACTTGCCCGATGGCAAAGAGGAAAATGTTCGCTTGGAAGCATATGCAGACGCCATTCGCGGTGTCGCCGAAAAACATAATGTGGGATTTGTGGATTTGTTTAATCCGACTAAGAGGCTGTATCAGCGTGAGCGAAACCCGCAAACGATTAACGGCTTTGCCCTCTCCGATGAAGGATATGAGAATCTGTCGAAGATCCTGATCGAAGGCCTTTATGGAGAAGTTAAAGCCCAGGAAATGGTTTCTCGAGAAGCGCTTTACGGTGTTGTCGAAGATAAGAATTGGTTTTGGCTGAACGACTACAGGATCCTTAACGGGGTCCATGTTTATGGCCGTCGTTACAAGCCGTACGGAAATGTCAACTACCCGGAAGAGATCGAAAAAATTCGTCAGATGACGGAGCTTCGCGATGGAAAGATCCACGACGTGGCCCAAGGCGGGTCGCCCGACAAGGTAGTGGACGATAGTGTGACGCGCTCCCTCTCGCCAGTAGAAACCAACTATACGCGCCCAATCGAATTTCTGGAAGTGGATAAAGCGCTCGACGAGTTCGTCATGGCGGAGGGATACAAGATCGACCTCTTTGCTTCGGAGTCCGAGTTTCCCGATCTTAGGAATCCCGTCCAGGCGGCTTTCGATAATGAAGGCAGGCTCTGGGTTGCTGTCATTCCTTCGTATCCGCATTATCGTCCTGGCGATGAGAGACCTAATGACAAGCTTCTCATCTTTGAAGACACAGACAATGATGGTCGAGCGGACAGGCAAAAGGTGTTCGCCGATGGCTTGCACATGCCTATTGGTTTCGAAATCGCCCCAGAGGGCGTCTACGTGGCTCAGCAGCCAAACTTGGTCCTCCTCGTGGATGACGATGGGGATGATCGAGCAAACCGGCAGGAACTGCTTCTGCATGGCTTTGATCCCCATGATACGCACCACTCGATTTCCGCGTTCTGCGCGGATGCTTCGGGCGCTATCTACATGAATGAAGGGCGTTTTTTGCACTCCCAAGTGGAGACTCCTTATGGTCCCGAGAGATGCACTGATGGAGGCGCTTGGCGTTTCGATCCCAAGAATTGGCGTTTGGAGCGGTTCATGCAAACGGATGTATCCAATCCTTGGGCCATCGCAATCGACGAATACGGCCAGACTTTTCTATCCGATGCTTCGGGAGGCGCCAACTGGTGGTCGCTTCCTCTGTCGGCCAAGATTCCCCATGGAATGGAAATTCCGAAATTGGCTCAATTTACAACCCATCGCGTTCGCCCGACTTCAGGCACCGAGTTCATTTACTCCCGCCACTTCCCGGATAAACACCAAGGCGATTTTATCATCAATAACTCCATCGGTTTTCTGGGGACGAAACAACACTCAGTCGTTGAAGACGGAGCCGGCTTCACCGGGGAATTGAGGCAGGACTTGCTGTACTCGACTGATTCCAATTTCCGGCCTGTGGAAATGGAGTTCGCTCCAGATGGATCCTTATACATTATCGATTGGCACAATCCGCTGATCGGACACATGCAGCATAGCGCTCGCGATCCGAATCGAGATAACGATCATGGTCGTATC
>NZNM01000027.1 GCA_002694885.1 Opitutaceae bacterium
CCTAGGTATTCTTGTTTTGTAGGATCGAGCCGATCCTCCCTACCTTCATTTATTCTTCGCCTTTCTGTAGGAGACGAAAGGCGGATTCGGGCATCTTTCGGAAGCGCCGGGATAGGTTGGTAGCTATTTCATTGCCTTCGCCGTGATAGAAGAACAGCTCGCATCCCGCGTTTTTTGGAACAAATGGATCTAGGGTTACCTGAAATTTGAGCTCTTCCATTTGCCCTGCCCTCAGAGTTCCCACATATCGCGAGCCTACTCGATGGGAGCGAACCATATCGGATTCCTTCTTGTTTGAAGTGGGCCGATCTTAGCCAACAGCTACCGCCAAATAAACGTCTTCAAAGTCGTGTACGGGCAACACTTCCAGTTCTATGTGGACTTTATCGACCTCCTCATCCGCATAGAGCGCGTTGAATTCAGCCTGCTCGGTAATGTCTTTTTGGAATTCATCTGATTCCCTTTTCAGCTGTTCGAGCTGCTCGTAATCGATCCGGTATCGCCTTCCAGCTGGCAGTTTAGGAACCAACGCCATCTGCGTTGCCGTACCCGATTGATGCCTCAACATATCCGAAATGGCTCGCGCCTCGATCAAAGACGGAAGCATCGAGCTGAATGAGAAATCCAGATTTTCAATAGCCAGGAATCCACGGCTGTAAGTTGGTTGTAGCCGGACAAGCACATCAGATCGCCGACTCAATCTCCTAATCTTTCCGCCACGATCCACAAGGACGTGCTTCCTATCCATCGACAGGACGGGGTAGTGTTCTCGCCCACGTTTGACCATCAGTTCTCCGCCGACGAAGAGATAGATCATTTCGTCCTCATTCGGAGTGTCAGAATTCGATGATTCAGCCGCGAAACTCAGACTAGCCCTGATACCCAAGAGAAGCAGAAATGTCCCGCAAATCCATGCTCTGCTCATAACAATTTGCAACTATAGAAATACAATCGCATTTGTCACGCAGTATCGCCAGTCGAGCCTTTGTTATACCTTATGCTAAAAGAGCGACCCCGTACAGAGTCGCTCTAGCGAAAAGAACTATTTGGCTCGTTCAGCCGTCCACAGTAATTGGCACGGCAGCCATCCAATCGCCCCAACTAAGATTAAGATGGGCTCCGGTGTTGGAGAGCGAATCGAAACCGATGGTGAACCATTCAGTAGGTCCCGCCTTCTTCAAGGGCACCTTAAAACGCTTAACGTCTTGGGATGCATCGTATTGAGTTCCCCAGGACAATTTTGCATTAATGATGAAATAAAAATCATTTCCGTCCGGCATAGAATAGAGGGAGTAGGTTCCCGCTGCGACCGATTCGCCTCCAACCTTCACGTCGCTGGAAAACGTAATGGCAGTCGATTCATTGGCGCCGGTTCTCCACACTTTCCCGTCTGGAACGAGCGAATCAACCGAGCGGCCTTTCAGCCCCGGGCGTCCATAGGTAATCGATACGACCGTGGTACCAATGTTTTGGCTCACAACCGCATTAGGACTCGGTCTTGCTCGACCATTACCACGGTCTTGAGAATAGGTCACGGAGCTTGCCAGTAAAGCTGCCGCAGTCAGGGCGAGGCTGCATTTGATCAAGGATTTCATAAGCATATGCGTCAGATTTTAGTATTTTGAAGTTTCTGAGTACGTGAGAAAAACGAAGGACTCCTCATTTGGGTTACGTAACATCTCCTAGAATGATATTCGCTAGTGATCCATAGCTTCCTCGATGTCTATGGCCGGTCCGACGCCTTCTGGCTCTCGAATGGAATCGATTAACTCGAGCGCTGCTTCTCCTGGAGGCGGAAAGATTCGCGAAAGTCCAAGAGTGACTGCGAAATTCAGCAGCATCCCGATGGATCCGATTCCTTGCGGCTTAATTCCGTGGTCGAAAATTCCGAAGGTCCATGGCTTCATTCCTCCGTAAACGGAAGCAATAATGTAGAAGCCGGTAAACGCTATGCCCACGACCATTCCAGCGGCGGCCGGCACGGTACCCACTCGCTTAGAGAAAATGCCCAGCACCAGAACCGGAAAGAAACTTGCCGCGGCCAGTCCGAATGCAAAGGCAACCACTTGTCCCACAAATCCGGGTGGATAAATCCCAAAAATTCCCGCTATCACCACTGACACTCCGATCGTCGCCCGACCCACGAGAAGCTTCTTTTTCTCATCAGCATCTGGATTAACGATCTTAGCGTATAGATCGTGAGCAACACTCGATGAAATAACCAGCAAGAGCCCACTCGCCGTGGATAGCGCAGCCGCCAATCCTCCAGCAGCTACAAACGCGATGATCCAGTCTGCCAACCCGGCCATCTCCGGTGTAGCCAGAACAATGATGTCCCGATCCGGCCCGGCGATCCCCTTTTCTCGCATCAACAACCTGCCGTCGATCCCTTCTGCGCCGTTGGTAGCCTTCCAAGTAGCGTGGGAGGCTATGATTTCTCGAACCTCAGCGGGGCTTGCGCTCTTGATATTGAATATCTCGTTGTCCGCGCCCGCGCTGTATCGAACTACGCCGTCCCCATCATCAAACCACATAACCAGACCTGTTTCTTGCCAGCTTTCGAACCACTGAGGTATCTCGCTCTCGGTTTTGCCGTTCAAGCTGTCGATCATATAGTAACGGGCAAATCCCGCCATAGCCGGCGCAGTGAGATACAGTAGGGAAATGAACAAGAGAGCCCAGAATGCGCTCCAGCGAGCGGCCTTGATATTGCGAACCGTGTAGAATCGGACGATCACGTGTGGCAGCCCTGCCGTCCCTACCATTAGGGCCAATGCCACGAAGAACACGTTCGCCTTGTCCCAGCCACCAACGAAGGTATCCGTGTAGCTAGAAAATCCCAGATCCGTTTGGATTTGGTTTAATTTATCGAGAAGATAGACTCCCTTCTCCCCAGCGACTGACTCCTTGAGCGTCGACCCCAATCCGATTTGAGGAATCGGCGTACCCGTGAGTTTGATGCTGATAGCGATAGCGGGAACCAAAAACGCGGTAATGAGCACCCAATACTGGGCAACTTGAGTCCATGTAATGCCCTTCATCCCGCCTAACGTGGCATAAACGAAAACGATGAGCATCCCTATGATAACGCCCTCGGTAACATCCCGTTCCAAGAAGCGGGCGAAAACCACACCCACTCCACGCATTTGACCGGCAACGTATGTGAAGCTAACGAATATCGCGCAGATCACCGCGATCACTCGTACCACATTCGATTCGTAACGATCACCCACGAAATCAGGAACCGTATAGCGCCCCGATTTTCGCAAATACGGAGCCAGCAACAAGGCGAGCAGCACGTATCCGCCCGTCCAACCCATTAAGTAAACCCCACCCGAATATCCCATTGTCGAGATAAGCCCGGCCATAGAAATGAATGAGGCCGCGCTCATCCAGTCAGCAGCCGTCGCCATCCCGTTAGCATGAGCAGGCACTCCGCGACCAGCTACATAGAAACCTTTCGTATCCTTAACTCGGCTACGCCAAGCAATAAACAGGTACAGGGAAAAGCTGAGTCCAACGAAAATCCAAGTCCAAAGGGTAACGCTCATATCCCTCCCCCCGACTGATTTTCTTCGTCCTCGATCTCTTCGTGATGCTTCAAGTCTCGACGATTCATCACAAGACAGAAAACGAGAATAAGTATGACGAAGACGATGATACTACCTTGCTGAGCAAACCAGAAGCCGAGCGGAAAACCACCAAGCTTAAATCCGTTTAACGTATCGGCGAACAGGATGCCGCAGCCCAGTCCAGCCAACGCCCAAAAGGCTAGCAAGATCAGCATTAAGCGGACATTGCCTGACCAGAATTTCTTAAGATGGGCTTGGTAGGTAGACGATTTGCGAATTGGGGTCGAATCGGGAGGTGGCTCGCTCATAAGAAAGGGAAATCGAGGGTTTCGAAATTGGCGCGGAGTATGGAGAGAGCCCCGCGCTGGCGGCAAGCCGATTCTTGAGAGCCAACTTTTTCCTCAACCGCCTCGCGAGATTACGGTGGACGACTAATCTTCAGGTCCGAGCGAGGGTAACCCTAGCCTGTCGAGCTGAGAGAGCCGGGATGAGCGAATTTCATCTACTCAGACAAAATCTTCGCCCAATTGGCATCCGCTTCGCTTACCAGACTCGATTCGGAGGTTTTCTGTAGCTTCTTGTTCCAGCGTTTGAGCGTGTCGCCCCAAAATCCGTCATAAAAAAGATAGGTTGTTCCGTCGATAAGCTTAAAGCTCATGGGGTCTACCTCGACCTTATCGCCATCCAGTATCGCGTAAGCGCACCATTCCCCGTAGGCTGGAGCGTATTTTTCGGCGTTGCTCAAGAAGGTCTCCAGATTCTCCTTACTCGCAAAACGGTATTCCGCGCCGCCATGCTGATGACTCCACTGCTCCTCACCCATTTTAGGAGCTCCCTCATGATAGGATACCGCATCGTAGCCTGAAAGAGCGAGCTGCTTTTCCGAATTCAGATGCTCTACTAGGGCGGGGCCAGCTGAAGCTGCGAGAAGAAAAACAAAAGGAATTGCGAATCTCATGGACACAAAGACGACTGAGAAACCCATTTTATTTCCAAAATCTAATGCGCTAGCTAGCGAATCAAGCAGCGAGCCCTTGAAACTCGCTAGCGCGCAGAGAAGCGATAGATGGTCGTGGACTTAAATTTCTCCCCTGGATTGAGACGGGCCGACGGAAAATTCACTTGATTTGGTGAATCAGGAAACAGCTGGGTCTCTAGGCAAAATCCTGATCTAGGTCCATAGGCAACGCCAGACTTCCCTTCTAGGCTGCCATCCAAGAAGTTTCCCGTGTAAAACTGTACACCGGGCGATGTAGTAATCACTTCTAGTAGACGTCCCGAATTAGGCTCAAAGACTTCAGCAGCTGAGGCCAGCTCCTCGGTAGCATCTCGTTTGATCACGAAATTATGATCGTACCCGTTACCCCGCTCCAATTGCGTATGTTGAGCATCGATTCGAGCGCCAATCGATTCCGGAGTCCGAAAGTCTAGAGGCGTCCCATCTAGGGGAGCAATTTTTCCAGTCGGGATCAGATTCGCATCTACGGGTGTATAGTGGCTGGCATTGATCTGAATCTGATGATCGAGAATGCTGCTATCGGCTTTGCCACTAAGGTTAAAGTAGCTGTGCTGCGTTGGATTGAGGATCGTCGGCCGATCCGAAGATGCGAGATAGTCGATAATCCACTGATTGCCGTTCGTCAAACGGTAGGTCACTGAAATATCTAACGCGCCCGGATAGCCTTCGTCTCCATCTTCGCTACGATATCGCAGTACGATACCCTGAAAATCTTCACCCGATATGGATTCTCCATCCCACAGTACACGGTCAAATCCTTTTAAACCCCCATGCAGGTGATTTGAGCCGTCATTGGTTGCTAGCTCACTTGTTACCCCATCCAGCTCGAACTTGCCTTTGGCGATTCGATTTCCGAATCGTCCAATCAAAGCGCCAAAGTAGGCCGGATTGTGTTCGTAGGCTTCTATAGAATCGAATCCTAGAACGATATCTTCCGAAACGCCTTGCCGATCGGGAACATGGATTTCCCTAACAATTCCACCGTATTCAGAAATCCGCATACGGATCCCATTGTCATTGGTTAAAACAAACTCCTTCATTGCGAATTTCTCTGTCACAGTGCCCGTTTTCAATCCCATGGGAAGAGCAAATTAAACCCACCCACTAAAACCCGCCTAGATTTCCCTTTCCATTTGCCGTCATCTTTCTAAGAACAACTTCCAGCCTGGTTGAATAGACCGGTACACGCTATGAGGAAAAAGCCGAACTTCCTTTTCATTTTCTCCGACGAGCACCAAAAGCATGTCACTGGCTGCTACGGCAATCCAACCAACGTCACGCCAACCCTGGATGCCCTGGCTGCTAGAGGCACGCTCTTCACAAAAGCCTATACAACCTGCCCGATCTGCGTGCCCGCTCGCGCTTCCTTGGCGACCGGAAAATATGTCCATGAGATCGGTAATTGGGACAATGCCTTCCCCTACCATGGAGCTGAGCGATCCTGGCATCACGAACTGCGCGATGCTGGTATAACAGTCGATCTTATTGGGAAGCTCCATTTTCGAAGCGAGTCAGACGACAATGGCTTCAGTAACGAAATCCAACCGCTACACGTAGTTGCAGGCGTCGGAGACCCAATGGGATCTATTCGGGAAAATCCGCCTGTACGTCATCGTCGAAAGGGGATCAACGCGGCCGGCGAGGGGATGACGACTTATCAGGAATACGATATCAAAAATGCGGATAAAGCGATTGAATGGCTCCAATCCCATAAGGATGACTCTAAGCCGTGGACTTTGTTTCTATCTCTCGTCTGCCCGCACCCCCCCTATCAAGTGGAGAAGCCTTATCTGGATAAGTTCGATCCGGACAACCTGCCGCGGCCCCCGCAATGGAAACAGGAAGATTGGCCCAGCCATCCAGCCTATGCTCACATGAGAAAGTACTTCGATGCGGAGGTGCAGCACACCGAAGAGCAAATAAAGAACCTGATCCACGCCTACTACGGTTTAACCAACTTTCTCGATACTCAAATCGGACGCGTTCTCGAGGAGCTAAACGCGCTTGGACTAGGAGAGGAAACCCAAGTCTTGTATTCAACCGACCATGGCGAATGCCTGTCCGCTCGAGGTCTCTTCGGGAAATTCACGCATTACGAGGAATCCGGTGGCATTCCTATGATTCTGGCAGGACCAGGTGTTCCCGAGGGCAAAGTTTGCGAAACCCCTGTCTCCCTTTTGGACGTTCACGCTACGATCTACGACGGCTTGGGCTTAGACAAGCCCATACATCGCAATGCAAAATCGCTCATCGAACTTGCTAACAAGCCGGAGCAAGAGCGGGTCGTTTTCGGGGAATATCACGCCCTCAACAGCGCCAACGGATCATTCCTATTGCGAGACAATCGATACAAGCTCATCTATCACGCCAATCAGGATCCGCAGCTATTCGATCTTGATGAAGACCCTGAGGAAGTGAACGATTTGTCCCAAAGCTCCGAATACCGTTCTACGCTTGATTCTATGATTGAGAAACTCAGGGGGATTTGCGATCCCGAAGAGATCGATCGGCAAGCAAAAGCGGACCAAAAAGCATTGGTAGACAAGCATGGCGGCAGAGAGGCCATTCTCCAACGAGGGTTTTTCGAGAACTCTCCCGTACCCGGTGAAACGCCGGCTTTCCGAGCCCCGAATTAACGGGTTCTTCCAAAACGAGGACGCCAGCTCTTACGCCAATTCTTTAGCCGCCGCCAGAACGGAGTCTAGAGCCTCGCTGTCAGCTGGATCCAGTTCTGGCTCATCCTGAACCTGCTGGGCCAGCGGCTTCATTCCAATTGTCGGTTTGCTTCCGTGATTTGGCTCGCCCTTCCCTTCTGTGGGAAATTGCTCCTGCATTTTCACCAGCCGGGCCAACACCATTCCCAATTTGGGATTAATCTTCGCTATTGTCTCGTTCTCATTCATGATAGGTTCAATTACTATACCTCCGTAGCCAATAGGTATCCGGTCACTAGATACTTCTCCGTCTTCAGAGCAAGCACCCGAGTATCCGGGATACATATGAGGAATATTTTGAGCATGAACGGAGGAGAAGCCTACCGCTAATGCTATGGCCACGAGGGCATGTAAACCGAAGCGCAACAGCGTACCGCAGGAAATAATGGTTATGCGGAAACTGAAGCTAAGCATGATAACAATAATAACGGAATGAATAATGGTATGAGATCCTTATCGAACCGGGCGGCAAACCGCCTCAGGAAATTCTGCTGTCTTTAGAGAATTAGCAAAGAATTTTTGAAGGTATCGGCGCCTAGGACCGCATAGCCAGCCTTGGCAGTCTTCGGGTGGCGGGCGGTGGTGAATATCCTCTATCGGACGAATCCATCTAGCCTCGGTCGGAATTCCAACTAGCCACTTCTGAGAAGGGTACGTTGCCACCAAAAATGTCCAATGCGCTGCCGATCGTCAAATCCACGCGACCATTGCCTAGTTCATTGACTAGATCCAAATCCTCCAATCGCCTCGCACCTCCAGCGTACGTGACCGGAATCGGCGAATGCTCCCCAAGCAAGGCGACTAGGTCCTCTTCGATTCCATTCATTCTTCCTTCTACATCGACCCCGTGTACGAGGAACTCGTCGCAATGTTTAGAAAAACCCGAAAGTGTCGAAGCGGATATTTTCAACTCCGTAAACCGCGTCCACTTGTCAGTCACAACCCAATAGGCCCCATCGTTAAATCGACAGCTCAAATCGAGGACTAACCGATCGGGGCCAACCGCCTTAACCAGTTCATCCAATCGCCTATAGTCTACTGCCCCACCGCGAAAAACGTAAGACGTTACAATGACGTGACTCGCGCCCGCATCCAGAAACTCGCTAGCGTTTTCAGGCGTTACCCCGCCACCAAAATGCATCCCCCCTGGGAAGGCGCTAAGCGCCTCTATGGCCGCATCGTGGTTTCCAGGCCCCAACGAGATGACATGACCACCCGTCAATTCGAGTTCTCGGTAGCGTTTGGCGAAGTCGCTCGCTCTCGAGTCCGATTCAAAATTGCTTTCCGCTAAGGCCCCATCAGAAGTCAACGTTCCTCCAACGATCTGAACCACCTTTCCGCCTTTCAGATCTATACACGGTCTAAACTTCATCACCTTCGATTGATTGAAATACGCGCTCAGCCCTTTCACCCAGCGAGTTTAACTAATTCTCAATTCTCTGCCGAGCAACCTCAAGCTCATCGTCCTCAACATCCCTATCAACCAAAATATCCTCGCCGACGACAATTGAAATTCGAGCGAATGGCTTAAGGATGATCATACGAACCCAGATGTCAAAGCTACTGCGATAGAGACTTTACTCTATAGAGGCCCTCAAACCCGCCCATTTACCCCTCTAATTAGACCGAAAGCATCCTAGGTTTCACCCTGACACCGGCCAAATCCAAGCATTAAAACGCCATTCTCGCTCCAACTTCTTAGAATCCTCAAAGTTTAAAGCTTACAGGCGTGACTTTCAGTGCATAGATTGGGAACGCGTCCACGCTAAGTCGATCGTTCGAACAAGCTTGCAAAAGATCCCTTTTCGTATGATCGACGGAGCCTTGAGGGCATGATCGGTCGAATTGGCAGCAAAGGCATTTCTTTTGTCAGCGAGTTGGGAGAATTGACTCTATTTAGCGCCTCCTCGTTGAGCTCGCTCCTGAAAGGGCGGCACATGATGGAAAAGCTCGTTAGAGCGATCTACGAGATCGGCGTTCGCTGCATACCCATCACTCTCATAGTAGGCCTGTTCACAGGTCTCGTGCTCGGCTTGCAGCTCTACTATGTTCTGACTAAATTCAGTTCCGAGAGTTTGCTGGGCCAGGCGGTCGCCTTGTCCATAATCATGGAAATCGGTCCGGTTTTCACAGCGATCATGATCGTTGGCCAAGCGGGTTCGGCCCTTTCGGCAGAGATTGGCATCCAGCGGAATGCGGAACAGATTGACGCCCTGAAAACCATGCAGATCGATCCGCTCGGTTTTCTTGTCTCCCCGAGGCTATATGCCGCCTTGATCTGCTTCCCGATTCTCACGGCTTTTTTCGACATTGTCGGTATTCTCGGTGGACACCTTACCGGAGTGAGCATGCTCGGCGTTGATGAAGGCGCTTACTGGAACCGGATATACGAAAGCGTGAGCCTGAGAAACGTGCGTGACGGCTTCATAAAGTCATTGGCGTTCGGTCTGATCACCACGGCCATCTGCGCCTTTCAAGGATACTTTACTCACACCAAGGCAAGCGTTCCTGGGGCTCGTGGAGTTTCCCAAACGACAACACGGGCCGTAGTCCTGTCGAGCATCGCCATTTTATCTACAGACTACCTGCTCACTTCTTTCCTCCTAGAAAAATGAAGAGCGCGTACTTGAGGATTCGGGGTCTTAGCAAGCGATTCGGCGACTTGGTCGTTCTTGATGCTATCGATCTCGATATACCGCTGGATTCGCATACGACTGTCATTGGCAAAAGCGGAATCGGCAAATCCGTTTTGCTGAAGTGCTTGTCAGGCTTGTTAACTGCAGACGCCGGTGAAGTCTCTCTTGACGGAGCTCAGGGGAAATTCCCTCAATGCTCCTACATGTTTCAGCAAAATGCCCTTTTCGATTCACAAACGGTTTGGGAGAACGTTGCCCTTCCTCTTCGAGAAAAGGAACGCATCTCCAAGAAGGATCTAGCCCAGCGCGTAACCGCCTTGGTTGAACAGCTGGAGCTCGAAAACGCCGTCGATAAATATCCAGCGGAAATATCCGGGGGAATGAAAAAGCGCGTCGCGTTGGCCCGAGCCTTAATTACTAACCCGGAGATCATTCTTTTCGACGAGCCAACCACGGGTCTAGACCCGGAACGCAAATTCGCGGTCTTCGATATGATCCGCTCTTATCGAGAACGCTTCGGATTCACTGTGATCATGGTTAGCCACGATGTGCCCGAAGTGTTCGGGATTACGGATCAAGTAGCCTGGCTCGACGCAGGCAAAATCAAATACTGGGGATCTCCAGAAGACCTCAAACAATCTCCTCCCTCCGAGCTGGAGGGCTTTCTCAATCCTAAACTCTCTTCGCAATCGTCAGCCGCATGAATCAAAAACGAACCGAATTCGCCGTTGGCCTCTTCATCCTGGTGGGCATCTTGGCAATACTCTATCTCGCCATTCAAATAGGCAGCAGCCGCATCCTGGGATCCGATTCGAAGGTTGTCGAAGCCCGCTTCTCCAATATCGGCGGATTAAATGAGGGAAGCAATATCATGATCGCCGGAGTGAAAGTCGGCGTGGTCGGGAATATTCGTCTCGATATGGAAAACCTCGTAGCCATGGTCGAGCTGAAGCTGAATAACGATCTAGTTATCTATGACGACGCCATCGCCTCGATAAAAACCAACGGCCTTATCGGAGACAAGTACGTGGCCCTGGATCCTGGGGGGGGTGGATTCGAGCTCGAGGAAGGCGAACCTATCGTGGATACGGAGTCGGCGGTGGATATTGAGAGCTTGATTAGCCGATTCGCTTTCGGATCTCTCGAGGAGGGAGAATAAAGCGTACGGGAACACGCCTTTCGATCCCGAATGCAAACGAACATTGACCCTCGATATCGGGCAATATTACCCAGAAAAACTTTTTAAAAATTGTCCAGAGGATCTCTTTTAGGAAAATATTGTCGCTAACTACGCAATCCGCGGGCCAGTTGCCTTCGTATGCTTATCCAAACAATAACTCCTCATGAAAGCCAGAATACCTAGAATAGCGTTCGCGCTACTCTCAATAAGCGTGGCCGTTTTAAGCTCGCGAGCCGACGATGGGTTGGACGCTCCCAAAAACGCTCTCGAGTCCACGATTCACGAGCTGCTTGAAGTCCTCCATGCTGACAATTCACAACTGCCCTACGATGCCAAGCGAGAGGAAATCATCGGCATTCTCAACCGCCAATTTTCCTTCGATGTCATCATTCAGCGAGCGCTCGGACGAAATTGGAAGCGATTGGACGAAATCCAGCAAAGACAAGTTTCCACTCTGGTTACGGATTTAGTCCTCCAAGCCTACACGAAAGAGCTTCAGGACGGACCCAAGCCGGTATTGACGTTCAACGATCCCGAGGTTCTTTCCAAAAGCAAGATCGAGATCGACTCGACCGCCGTGCTAAACGGAAACAAGGTCAATTTGAGCTACCGGTTAGCCAATATACGGGGCCGCGGCTGGCAGGTTTACGACGTGCTTGTCGAGGGAGTCAGCATGGTTAGCAATTATAGAAAGCAGTTCGATGAGCACTTTCAGACAAAGAGCGTCGGCGACCTGATTAATCTGCTCAAAGACAAACTGAACAAGGCATAGCGCTATGAAGAGTTTGATGCAGTTAGCCCTAGGGTCACTATTGCTACTCTCCCCATTGGCGCTGGGCGATGATCTGATCGAACTAGATGACCTTTTGGATATTGATGATCTTTCCGATGACGCCTCATCATCCAGCGGTTCAGCCGGAATCGCCGATCCATTCGAAGGCATCAATAGAGCCATCTTCGGATTCAACGATTTCACCTACAAAGAAATATTCGAGCCTTTCTCCAAAGGCTTTGTGAAGGTCGTTCCCAATCCAGCCCGCAAAGGCATTGGGAACTTTTTCAACAACCTCTCGTTCCCTACCCGCTTTGCAGGAAATTTGCTGCAATTCCGTTTCGGCAGGGCGTCTCAAGAAACGGGAAAATTCCTTGTTAACACAACTGCAGGATTTGCGGGTTTTATGAACGTAGCCCCAGAATTCGATGGCCTTAATCCTCCGGCAGAAGATATCGGGCAGGCTTTTGCGTCATGGGGAATCGATCATGGATTTTATATCGTCGTCCCGTTTACTGGACCTTCCAGCTTGCGCGATCTAGTCGGGCGTTTCGGCGGAAGGGCGGTAGACCCAATTCCCGAACCTTGGACCCAGGTAGATGGTTCCGGGACACGTCTGGCGCTTCAAGTGACGGTTATTGTCAACGATCTGCCGGAAATTATCGACGTCTACAATTCGATAACCGAACCAGCGATTGACCCCTACGCAGCCGTCCGCGATGGCTACGCCCAACTTAGAGCGGCACGCGTAGCAGAGTAGTTTATCTGGATAAAGAAACCTGTCTCAGTCGCCTGCCCGAAGCTTGGCATCTTCGAGAATCGCGGACTTAAGATTATCCAGCCGCTCCCGTGTCCTAGCCTTAGTCTGTTCCAGACTCGATGCATCGGCGACGGCGGCGTTTCCAAAAAGGTAGAATTTGATCTTCGGCTCCGTACCGCTCCCTCTAACCGCGTAGCGATAACCATCTTCGAGCTCTATAAAATAGAGGTCCTGCTTCGGAATCTCCTTTCCATCGGTATCGCTTACAGTTTCGCGCCCGAAATCGGTAAATCGATCTACCTGGGATCCCAGGAATTCCGTTGGGGGGTTCGATCGATAAGTCTCCAAGATCCGGGCGATTTTGGCCGCTCCGGATGCGCCTTCGTAGACAATCTGACCCAGCGTTTCCAAATAGTAACCATGTTGCAAATACAGCTCGTCCAAGTATTCCAAGATCGATCGACCGTCTTTTTTCAAACTGGCAGCCAATTCGCAAAATATGACACTAGCAGCATTGCCGTCCTTGTCTCTAACCGCATCGGTGGGCAGATAGCCGCAGCTCTCCTCCCCACCAAAAACGTAATAGGTGCTGTACTTTTGCAAAATGGACGCTCGTTCCCTCTGGTCCAGAGAATCATAATCCAATGATTCTCCCGTCTCAGCTTCATATGCCTTCTTCAACTGCTCTTCGTATATCTTCAGTTTTTCGCCAATCCATTTAAATCCAGTCAGCGTATTGACGGCTTTAATACCATGACCACTAGCAATAGCATCCTGCAAAGGCGATGTAACGTAAGTCTTAATTAAAGCCGCCGACTTAGCGCCTTCTTTGGGGATCCAGCCCATCGCTTTAAGACTCCGTATTCGATAGTCCGCCAGCATCGCTCCAATTTGGTTGCCGGTGATCAACGTCATTCCACCCTCTGGATTTCGCGCTGCAACGCCCATACGATCGCAATCGGGATCCGTCCCCATCAAGATATCCGCCCCTTCCTTCAGCGACAACTGTATCGCCATATCCAAGGCTTCTGCATTTTCAGGGTTTGGAGATTTGACGGTAGGAAACTCCGAGTCTTGAATCATCTGCTCTTCCACTACGATAGGCTTCAGACCGACCCGTTCCAGAGCTGGCAATGTTGAAATGGCTCCAGTCCCATGTATCGGCGTAAAAACAACTTTTAAATCGGATCCTACAAATGCCGAGGGATCAATCACGGTATCCACAACTGCAGCAATATAGTCCTCGTCGATTTCATTTCCCAGGATCTCGACTCCATCCAAATCGATCTCTAGAAAGTCTTTCAGTTCGCTTAGCGAAATCGATTCAACCTCCTCGATAACGCCCGTGTCGTTTGGCGGCACCAATTGCCCTCCATCGCTAAAATAGGTTTTGTATCCGTTATCGTGTGGCGGATTATGGCTTGCCGTAATGACGACTCCGCAGGTGGCTCCCAGCTGCCTAACGGCGAAACTAAGTTCCGGCGTCGATCTGGGGCCATCGAAAATGCAGGTCTTACCCCCGCACTTTTTCCATACTGATGCCGATAGCTCGCAAAAGAATCTGGAAAAATGCCTAACGTCGTGGGCTATAATCAACTTGGGCGTCTCGCAACTGCTCGCCTTAAGAGCGTATCGGTAGAGTCCCAAGGTCGCTTTGGCCACCGTGTACTCGTTCAGCATATTTGAACCAACTCCGGGTCTCAATGGTCCCGCGTCTCCTCGCTCTGAGTCAGTAGCGACTATCCCGATAGTTCGGCCTCTCAATCCACCCGTTCCAAAGGCAATGTTCTTGTAAAACCGATTGTTCAGTTCTTCAGAGCTTTTGGAATCAATCAGAGCTTTCAGGCTTTTTAGCGAGGCATCCGACAAAAACCCTCCTTCCAGCCATTCTCTCAAATGAGTAGCCGCATCTGGCAACAGCCCATTTTTCTCGACCAATTTCGCTATTGAGTCAGCAAGCGTAGCATTCATCGCTTCCAACTTGTGGCCGATATCAAGCGAGAATCAAATTCTTTTGCTCAAGCTGCAATAATGTTTAAATTACCTATTGCCGGCTATTCAGGAGTGGCCATCGACCTTTGGTCTCGCAATCGTGGCTTTCATCGACCTTTAAAATTGTCGAATACATCTGAGCACCCGGAAACAGCTAATGCCAAAGGACGAATTCACATACATCATCGGCCACAAGAATCCCGATGCCGACGCCATTTGCTCGGCGATCGCCTACGCCAACCTTAAGATCCTTCAAGGCCACAAGGGATGCATTCCAGCTCGTTGCGGCAATACGAATGCTCGGATCGACACGATTCTATCCAAGTTCAGTCAACCCACACCACTGTTCGTTGGGGATCTCTCTCCCAGAGCCCGAGACATCATGGTACGCGATGTCGTCAAGGTGAGCGAACAGGCAACCATTTCCGAGGCCTTGGAATTGATAGACGCGCACGACGTTCGCGTACTCCCCGCTGTCGATGAGGATGGGCGCCTCAAAGGGCATGTATCCATTTATCAGATGGGAGATTATTTTGTCCCCAAATTCCATGAACCTCGAGCCATGCGCCACGTCCATACAAGCATCAAAGATGTTGCCAAAGCTTTGAAAGCCGACGTCAAATTCGTTCGAGACGAAAATACCTTGCAGGACATGTATGTGAAGATCGGAGCAATGGACATTCGGTCTTTCGGCAAGTTTTCTGCTTCCGACGCTATTCCCGCGAGCGAAACCATCATCATAGTTGGCGATCGCTGGGACATCCAACAAAGATCTATTCAGATCGGCGTCCGCCTCCTTGTCATTACCGGCAGCTTGGGCGTTGATCCGGAGGTGATCGAAGAGGCAAAAGAAAAGGGCGTTTCCCTCATTATCAGCCCGTTCGACTCTGCGACCACGGCCTGGACCATTCGTACCGCATCGCGAATCTCCAAGTTAATTGAAACCGACAGCTCAACGATAAGGCCTGACGAGCATCTCAAACACTTGAATCGACGCATTGCCAAATCCAATGCCCAAGCCTTCATGGTTACAGACGATAAGAATCGGCTGCTAGGTCTCTTCAGCAAGACCGATATTCTGAAGCCAAATAAGGCCAAGGTAATCCTTGTCGACCACAACGAGTTAAGCCAAGCCGTACCCGGCGCCAGCGAGGTAGACATTATTGAAGTGATTGACCACCACCGATTGGGAATCAATACCGCTCAGCCCATACGATTCATAAACGATCCAGTCGGTTCAACCTGCACAATTATCTCGGAGCTATTTCGACAATCCGGAATCGATCCTTCCCCAGAAATCGCAGGCATCATGATGTCAGGCATCATTTCTGATACGCTGAACCTAACTGGCCCGACCTCTACCCCTCAAGACAGCGAAGCGATCGCGTGGCTAGAGAAATTGGCTGGCATCGAAGCCGATGATCTTGCTCAGGAGATTTTTAACAGCGGCTCCATCATTTTAACCATGGATGCCGATCAGGTTATTCGCTCCGATCAGAAGTTTTATGAAGACAATGGATTCAAGTTCTCGGTTTCTCAAATTGAAGAACTCGGATTCCAGAACTTTTGGGATCACGCTGATTCCATCGCTGCAACCTTGGAAGCCTTTGTGTCTCAGGAATCCCTTGATTTCGCTTGCGTATTGATAACCGACATCAACAAGCACAACTCCCTTCTCGTCGCCCGCGGAGACAAGGAATTCATACGCAACATTTCTTATCCGACAATCCAAGCTGGCCTTATATATGACCTGAAGGGAGTCGTCAGTCGAAAAAAGCAGCTCATCCCGTTCATCACGAGTTCGCTCAAGGGCATGGCTCCCGCTGACAATTAATAGCCGTAACTACACAATCTTGGCCATCGCCAAGTCCACGACTACTGGCTCTTCAAACAACGTGTAGCGAAAACGAAGATATCTGCTTACCCCTATCGAAGAGACATATTGGCAATTTCACCGCAAACATCCGAAATCATTTCCTGCCCATTTTCGTCGTCTCCAGTGATTCTCGCAGCAGCCTTCCGCATAACCGATTGGTTGATATAAAGATAAACCACTCCATTGATGTCGCCGACAAAACCTGCCGATCCCTCATATATTGTTTTTTCAAGAGAGTCCAACTCGCCAGGCATAATTACCTTGGAGTTCGAGAGATCTTCGGAACCGGCCGATTCGCTCGTTTGCGCCAGCATCGTGTCAAACACGTTAGCAACTGAGCGATTCATGCATTGCTCCAATAGTTCTTGGGAAATCTGGGGCTCGTTCATTAGATTGTTTACGACTTCCGATTAATCGTCTAACCCTCCGCTCAATACAATGTCAAAATGCCTGCTAAATATGACGGGCATCCGACTCTCATGACTAGTCAAACAACTCATTCAAACTTCTACGAATCCGACAAAGCCGTATCAGAGTATCTACTATTTCACTACGGTTCAGAGAGTGATCTCCTATACCAAGGAATCGGGCCCAAGGAGGCATTGAACTTCGCCCAAAGATGTGGACAACTACATCAAAAGTTTGAAATGCGGAGAGATCGGGCGCTCGATCTAGGTTGCGCAGTTGGCGGCGCCACTTTCGCTATGAGCGAATCATTCAATGAAGTTGTCGGGATCGATTTCTCTCACGCTCTGGTTGAAGCAGCTTCTCGTCTTGGGCATTTAGGAAAGATGGAAATCAGTATTTCTTTGGAAGGAGAATTGAAGCGAAACACCGAGATTGCCTTACCCGCCGATGCCCTTCCCAATCGGGCGAAATTTCTCCAAGGCGACGCAATGGATCTGGATGAGCAATTGGGGACATTCGATTTTATTCTAATGGCCAATCTGGTAGATCGCCTCCCCGACCCGGCGCGGTGCCTTAAACCCATGGCTAGTTTTCTAAATAAAGGCGGCATCCTTGCTGTCACTTCCCCATACACTTGGCTCACAGAATACACCCCGAAAGAAAACTGGCTTGGCGGTTTCGCGCACGATGGAGAACCTGTGAGAGCGGCGGACCATCTTCGCGATTTACTATCCCCGCAATTCGATTTCTTAGAAGAACAAAACCTCCCTTTTCTCATCCGAGAACACGAGAGAAAAAATCAATTTTCAATCGCCCATGCGACTCTCTGGCGTAAACGCTAAAATTCCCAAAACGCGCTTTAGAACGTGAAACGAAACCGACCTACCGGATTAACGATCGGCATTGCCGCAATCCTCCAGCTTCTATTCGGCTGCTCCAAGGAAAGGGACAACAACCTGCTCGTCGTGGGCATGGAACTATCGTATCCTCCCTTCGAGATGACCGATGAGCAAAACCAGCCGACAGGGATAAGCGTTGAGATGGCCGAGGCATTGTCCCGCGAACTCGGCAAGGAGCTTAGAATCGAGAACATCCCGTTCGCTGGGCTTATACCATCCCTCAGGACGGGAAAGATAGATTTGATTATTTCTTCGATGACTCGCACGGAGGAAAGGGCCCAATCGATCGATTTTTCCAATTCCTATCTAGATACCGGACTTTGTATTCTCGTACCTAATACATCCAGTTCAGAATCCATCGGAGATATCGACGTCCCAGGAACGACCGTTGCAGTTAAACAAGGAACCACCAGTCATATTTACGCGAACCAGCATCTCAAGGATGCCGAAATTCTGCTCTTCGAAGATGAAGCCGCGGCGGCGCTTGAAGTCGCCCAAGGCAAAATCGACGCCTTTATCTATGATCAAATTTCGATCTATCTCAATTGGAGAAAGCATTCAGAAACCACTCGAGCCTTACTAGGGCCATTCAATCAGGAATCGTGGGCAATTGGCGTCAAAAAGGGCAATACGGCGCTGCTAGAAGACGTTAACGCCTTCTTGAACAAATTCGATTCGAGCGGGGGGTTCGACGCATTGGGTGACAAGTATCTCGCGGAAGAGAAACGGATATTCAGGGAGTTAGGGTATCCTTTCTTCTTTTAAATTGAAACTAAACGTCACCCGTGCGATTCGCATCCTTATTCCTTGAACCCCGAAATGGCGATATTGCTAACAATCGGCCGCTCCGCAAAGCCCTCAGCTTTCTGGTCGCCGTCTTGATCCTATCCATCGTTCTTTTCGCCTCCTTCGCAGCGCTTCGGTACCAATGGAATTGGGAAGCGGCATTCCGTTACCGATTAAAATTTCTCGAGGGATGGCTCACAACCCTGAAAATTTCTTCGGTGTCATTCATCTTCGCCTTTATTTTAGGTTCTCTCTCGACCCTGTGCAGCCGCTCTCGATTTCTGCCGATCAAGTACCTTGCATCGCTTTACGTGGAGCTGATTCGAGGTACGCCGCTACTCGTTCAAATCTTTCTTTTCTACTATGTCATTGCCGACGCAGCCAATGTGCAGAACCGCTATGTAGTTGGCGTGGCAATAATGGCGATTTTCAGTGGCGCTTATATTTCGGAAATCCTAAGAGCGGCTATCGAAGGCGTGGGCAAGTCGCAGTTGCTCTCTGCAAAATCAATTGGATTCTCAGAGTATCAAACCTTTCGGTACGTTATCGCTCCACAAGCGCTCCGCAGCAGCCTTCCCGCCTTGGCAGGACAAACCGCCAACCTCATAAAGGACTCATCCTTACTTTCGATTATCGCTATCAGCGAATTCACTCTCAACGCCCAAGAAGTCAACGCCATCACCTACTCCTCATTCGAGAGCTTCTTCCCACTCGCTATCGGTTATCTAATCATCACTTTGCCGATTATGAGACTATCACGCTATATCGAAGAAAGTCTTAGGTACGACACATGAAACTGCTTCTTAGAGATGTCGTTAAAAGATATGGCGGCCTGCACGCGTTGGACGGCCTAACTCTAGAGATAGAAGACACCAATTGTCTGGCGCTTATCGGACCTTCAGGCGGAGGCAAATCTACGACATTGAGATTGGTTTCGGGTCTAGAAGCTCCAACTTCAGGATGCCTACTCGTTGATGGGGAAGAGATTGGAAACGACTTCGAGCGGCGAAGGCAATTCAGGAAACAAGTGGGAATCGTTTTTCAAGCTTACAACTTATTTCCGCACATGACTGCTCTGGCGAATGTCGCCTTACCCCTGGAGAAAGTGCATGGCTATCCTAAAGCGGATGCCATCCAAAAAGCCCGAAGTCTCTTCGAACGATTTCAGCTGGAAGACCACATGTTGAAAAAGCCCGCAGAATTATCTGGCGGACAGAACCAGCGAGTGGCTATCGCCAGGGCAATGGCTCCTGATCCCGATATTATTTTCCTCGATGAACCCACTTCCGCATTGGACCCAGAGATGACGGTTGAAGTTCTAGACGCAATCTACTCGCTCATCGAAACAGACAAACGAATTGTCATCGCAACACACCAAATGGGATTTGCCCAAAGGGCGGCTGACACAGTGGCATTGATCGCCGAAGGCAAACTCGTCGAAGCTGGATCCTCTAATCAAGTTATAGAAAACCCGCAAACAATCAGGGGACAGAAATTTCTCGCAGCCTGTTTGGATCGCTAGGCGACTAGCGGGCCGGAAGATAGCTCGCCTGGGAAACCTTGCCTATGCTTGCTGGAGAAAGCACTGAGCGTTTTTTGGTAACGGTATCGAACAATACAATTCGCTCAGAAGATTGAGTACGCCAAGTGTATAGCAAATGGCGACCGTCATTGAGCCAACAAGGTTGAATCGCATCGCCACGCTCATTGGTAAGAAACTCGCTCTTTCTCTGACTGAAACTGTATTGGGCAATCTGAAACTGCGAACCAACGCCTACCGTGAAGGCAATAAGATCTGTGTTCGCGTGATTCCAATCTGGTTCTGCACAGTATCCGCTAATCTGGGTAGGGATATGCCGAAATTGACCGCCCGAAGCGGAACCTCGGTAGAGAGCCAAACCTCCATTACGATCTGAAGCAAACACGAGCTCCTGCCCGTTGCCAGACCAACAAGGAGTCGCTTCTAATCCGTTTGAGTTAACAACCCGCTTCAAACCTTTAGCAAGGTTCGAGCCCACATAAATGTCAGCATTTCCAGGACCCGTCAAAACCATAGCCAATCGAGTACCGTCCGGGCTGTACCTAGCGCTCGTGTTGGTGCCTTTGAAACTCACGAACACTTCAGAACGCTGCCCCCGAATATCAATTCTTCTGATGTTCGGAAAGCCCGAGAGATAAGAAGTGTAAACAATGTAGTTGCCATCGGGAGACCAGCGAGGACGGACCGCTTCAACTCCATGACTTGTCAATCGCTTACCTTCACCGAAAAGGAAATCCCGGTAGTAGATTTCCATTCCCCTTCCTATCTCGCCAACATAAGCGATTTGACCCGCGAAGAACCCTTGCATGCCGCTCGTCTTGCGAATGGCCAAGTCGATGGCCCTTAAAATCGAATTTCGCTGCGATTCCCCCTGCACCTGAGTGTTGAATTGCAGTTGCTCCGGAATTCCTGAAAATATTTTCAGCGATGAATGAGTCGACCCAATAGGATCGACATGGATCGCGAACGAAGCTTCCTGCATAGACGCGGCAACTCGATATCTGCCGTGGACGCTAAATGCCGTCTTCAGTATTCCCAAAGCCTGGCTATCTTGCGATCTGACGACAACTGGGATAACGTCCCGACGAACATTGACCTCGCCTACTCCTAAATCGCGTTGCGCTAAGCTGACCACCGAGGAAAGGCCAAATACTACTAAGAGGGTTAAAAAAGAGGGTCTGGTATGGATCTTGAGATAATTCATTCGCCTAAAGGCTGGACTTGACAGATCAACGTATGTTTCAGGTTTCTTTGAGGAAGATTGGAAACGTCTACGATCCAATCAGCGGAAAAGGTAAAGGGAAGTGTCCGCAAACATCAATATACCGTGAGTAAAGAAGCTATCAAAAACGCGTTATCGACCGTCAAGTATCCGGGGTTCAGCAGGGATATCGTATCCTTTGGACTAGTACGGTCCGTAGAGTTTCAAGACGGAAAGGCCCAAGTTGGCATCACCGTCACAACGAACGATCACAGTATCGCCGCTCAAATTCGAGATTCTGTAGAATCTGCACTCAACGCCCTTCCTGAGGTCGATGAAGTGGAGGTTAGCGTATCGATCAATGCTAGCAACAAGCCTAGCGGAGCGGGCGAAACCCAAGAATCGAATCCGCTGGGCGGGGTCAAACACGTCATCGCCGTCGCGAGCGGCAAGGGCGGCGTGGGCAAGTCGACATTCTCTTCGAACCTAGCCTGCGCTCTTTCCGCCCTACTGAGCGCCGCAGGCAAACGAGTTGGGCTCCTCGACTGCGATATCTATGGACCATCGATTCCTCTAATGATGGGGATCAACCAGCGTCCTGAAATCGAAGAGGAAACGATACTGCCTCTCGAAAACCATGGCATTAGCATTATGTCCATGGGCTTTCTCATCGACGAGGACACGCCCGTCGTTTGGAGGGGCCCGATGATCCAAAAAACCATTAGCCAATTCGCGGATAATGTGAAATGGGGAAATCTCGAGGTAATTGTCGTCGATCTCCCGCCTGGGACTGGCGACGCGCAGCTTTCTCTTGCTCAAACCATTCCCCTCAGTGGAGCCATCATTGTAACTACCCCGCAATTGGCATCCACTCAGGTGGCCAAGCGAGGGGCCCGCATGCTCGAAAAGACGAACGTACCCATACTGGGAGTCGTTGAAAATATGAGCTATTTCCTGGATCCCAATGGCGAGAAGCTGGCAATATTCGGTGAAGGCGGCGGAGAAAAGACAGCTGAAGAATTGGAAACTCAATTTTTGGGCTCCTTGCCCCTTGACCCTGAAATTCGCAAAGCGGGCGACAAGGGAACCCCATTGACGCTAGCGAACAAGGACTCCCAAACATCGAAGTCCTTCCAAACGATTGCCGAAAAAATCCTGCAAAAACTTGGTCAGCAATAGCTTTTCCATCCACTTTGGAGATTCTAGGCTACCAATTGGAATTTCCCTTCCAGCAAGCGATAGAAGCGAGGGTAAATACTTACTCTTATGAATAAATACACGGATGGCTTTAGAAAAAAGTTGGCGCCCAGCTCTTTAGCGGTAATTTAGAAATTCAACGTATCAAACACGCAACGCCAGAACTATTCCTCTCATCAGAAATTTCTGATCGAGTTGAGAAATCGGGGATTCATGCATAGAGTCCAAAGACGCTGCAAAAACAGCACTAAGACCGAGAGGCGAATAGCTTTTAATGTCGCAAGAAGATCCTAATTCCAACGGCCAGCACGATTTCGTAAAGCGCTCCAGCCTTTACCAAGAGTTTCTTGCAGAGCGCGAAGAAATCCTCCGATACAAATGGTTGGAATCCGAGCGACTAGGGAAGGATATTGGTTTTGAGCGGGCCCTTCTGGATTGGATCCGCAAACATCGCGATGGCTGGCGTTCAGCTAGACGCAGCCCTGATTCGGATAACTTAGATGAAACCGAAAGCTCTTCTGCATAGCTTGAGATCCTGAGTCGGATCCAGCAACCTCGCGCTTGAAACCCGCTTAGAGCGGGCCACTCAAACCTACTTTATCTCCCGGTGGAGAGTATGCCGTTTTAAGTGCGGATTGTACTTCTTCTTTTCCACTCGCTCCGTCACGGTTTTTTTATTTCGCGAGGAAAGGTAGCGGGAGACGGGCTTTCCTTCCGCTTTAGCTTCGGTGCACTCTAGAGTAATTACTTCGCGTGGCATGATTCGATGAGTTAAGAGCCGTGGAGAATCGACGCTTCACAGAAAAATGCAACTGAAAAGCTCGCCGAATTTTCGAGGCTCGGGAACGCCTCTCAAAACTAGCCGTCGAAGAGCTTCTCCATCAGCGGCAAGGCAATGCCATTTCGAAAGAGCGTCACTTGCCCTGTGCTCGCAGATACCACGATAGCTAAGCAATCGGTCGCAACTGAAATAGCAGCAGCGGCGGCATGCCGGGAACCAAAACCGCTTGGCAAAGAATGCAGGTAGTCCGGAGCGTGAATCAAACTACCCGCAGACAACAGGACTCCATCTCCCCTAACGACGAACGCTCCATCCAACCCTGAATACTCCTTAACCGTTTCATCCATAAACGGACTGAGCACATTCCTGTCCTCATTTTTGTATCCATAAAATGGGTTTAAGACAAGTGGCTTAATCATTTCCTCGACCTTTTCGCTGTCCCCGAGCACAAAGAGCGTTCCCACTGACCGCCCTTCCCTTCCCTCTACAGAGAGTTCCATGGCAATCCCTATAACACGCTCAAGAACTTCTGGCGACACGTCGACCGGGAGAAAATCTTCCTGGTCAGCAAGCAGCGCTCGGAATTCCTTCCGCATATCTATCACGACAATCGTATCAAATTGGTCGCTACTTGGGATTCCCCCGATACAGCAAATTTTATCGTTCAGGCTAAACACGCCCCTCGTAATCCCTACTAGGAACGCGGATCTAGCTTGAGCCAGTCTTCCTTTCGAAAACGATCTCACTTGTATGACGCTGTCAAAGGGAGAATCGTCAAAATCCCCTTCTTTAGCCCGGCGAGTCACCAACACAGTCTTAAAATCGCTGAAGCTTTCCGGCGGAGCTATTGGATTCGAATTTATAGCGTCCCCAAACACGGCTATAGAATCGCACTCTGCTCCTTTCGCTATCTTTGTCGCCTGATTGAATATCAGCTTATTGATCGAGCTTTCTCTCTGTTTCACGGCAGAGCTCTGCAACCCGCCAAATCCAACCATCAGACGATCCGAGAGCTCATTCGTATCCTCCGCTTCAATGAGATTGTCGATAAAGCTCTTATCTTTGACCAAACGAGCTACGGCAGCGAGCACGTTGAGATAATTTTTGGCCGATTCCCCCGCCAATAAAAGAAGGATCAAATGGACCCTTTCCTCCTTCTTTGGGCCTTCATATTGAATTCCCTTCTTGCTGCGGCCCACAGCAAACACATAGCGGCGATTCATTTTCACACGCAAATGCGGCAAGGCAACTCCATGCCCCAAATAGGTCGTCATGGTGTTTTCCCTGTGGAGCAGACCGGACAGCAAGTTCTTCTTACGACTCAGGTCTTTGAAGCTTTCGACTGAAACCTTTACGAGCTCTTTGAGACATCCTTCGAGATTATCACTTTCAAGCTCCAGTACGCGCTTACGCGAAAAGTATCGATCTAACCGCATCTAGTTTGGGGTATACGGCATCTACCGTTTAAAAAATTTTCGAGGCTATCGATCCCTCACTTCTCCCACTCCAGGCCGCCTTTTTTGATCTCGTATACGAGACCAATCACTAGAACTGCTAGGAAAAACAGGATGGGCCCGAGAATCGGAAGGCTCTCAGCTATGAAGTCACGATAGATCAACGCCCAAGGAATCAAAAACAGTACCTCGATATCAAAGAGAATAAAAAGCATCGCTGTCACATAGAATTTTACCGAGAAACGAGTGCTCGTCTTCCCTTCCGACTTAATCCCGCACTCGTACGCCGAATCCTTTATACTGCTCTTGCGACTTCTTTGGCCAAAGAAATGGCTCGCCACGATGATCACTCCCGCGAGGAGCGCTGCGAAAATGATTTGTACCAAAATAGGCGCGAAATTGGAAACCTCCATAACTCAGGAAACGTCCTAGATCCTAAGATCGATTTCAAGGCAAATTACTGAGCTTCAGGATATTTCCGATATTTTGATAAGCTTGCGATTCGCATGGCTAACTCCATCGCCAAAACCTCTTAAAAACGGCAAAAAAAGGCGGACCCAGTCGACTGGGTCCGCCTGAAAAGTATTCGAGCGAGGAATACAGCTTACTTGGTAGCCTGGTCGAGAATATCTCCCAGGTTCATCAAGTCTCCGCCCTCCTTCATGCTGTCGTAGGTCTGCGTTTCAGCTGCCAATTGCTCTTCATCGTAGTTAGCAGCCTTAATGCTCAAGCCGATACGGCGCTCTTCGCGATCGATCTTAATCACGCGAGCGGTGACCTCATCGCCGACATTCACGACATCCTTGATTTTCTCAACACGATCTTCGCTGATCTGGCTAATGTGAACGAGACCGTCAATATGGTCTTGCAACTCGACGAATGCTCCAAAGGAGGTGATTTTGGAAACAACTCCAGTCACAACATCGCCGATACGGAAACGCCCATCGATATCCTCCCATGGATCTTCAGCGAGCTGCTTCATACCTAGGGAAATTCTCTGATTGCCTGTATCGACATCCAAGACGATTGCATCCACTTCGTCGCCCTTCTTTAGAACTTCGCTTGGATGGTTGACCTTGCGAGTCCAAGACATATCCGAAACGTGCACCATTCCGTCGATGCCTTCTTCCAGCTCAACAAAGGCTCCGTAAGTAGTGATATTTCTGACTTTGCCATGAACATGGGCCCCAACCGGATAGTTGTGGACAACCATATCCCACGGATTCGGATCCAACTGACGGATGCCTAGAGAAATCTTCTCCTCATCCTTCTGGATACCGAGAACGACTGCTTCCACATCGTCACCAACTCGAAGCAGTTCGCTCGGTTTGGTAATGCGTTTGGTCCACGACATTTCGGTTACGTGTACAAGACCTTCCACGCCTTCTTCGATTTCGATGAAGGCTCCATAGGGCACAAGGTTGACCACTTTGCCTTTCACGTGGGCGCCAATCGGATACTTGTTCTCAATGTTTTCCCAAGGATTGGACTTCGTTTGCTTCAAGCCGAGCGAAACGCGCTCTTTGTCGCGATTGATCTCGATGATCATCACTTCAATTTCTTCACCTTGCTTGAGCATTTCACTCGGATGAGAAATCCGTCCCCAACTCATGTCAGTGATGTGCAAGAGACCATCCATTCCATCGAGATCGATGAAAGCCCCGAAATCGGTAATGTTCTTAACGATTCCTTTAACGAGGTCTCCAGGATTGATTTTATCGAGAAGCTCGCGGCGTTTAGAAGCCCGTTGCTCTTCGATCAACTCGCGTCTGGAAAGTACGATGTTCTTTCTTTCAAGGTTAATCTTCAGTACCTTGTAGTCATAGGTTTGACCGATGTACTGATCCAAATTCTTGGGAGGTTGAATGTCGATGTGGGAAGCCGGCAAAAAGGCGTCGACACCCATCGCTACAATTAGTCCACCCTTAACCTTAGCTTTCACTCGGCCCTGAACAATGGAGCCTTCTTCACATTTAGTGATGATGTTCTCCCAATTCTTCTTCTGCTCAGCCTTATCGAACGACAGTACGGGGTTTCCATCACGATCTTCGAGTTTCTCGAGATAGATCTCGATTTCCTCGCCGATCTGTAGATCGCCCAAATCCGCAAACTCAGATGCGGAAATCATCCCTTCCGACTTGCCACCAATGTCCACAACGACTTCGGTTTGGCGAATTTCATTTATCGTGCCCTTTATAATCGAACCTTCCTTAAGTTTATCGAAGGTTGTTTGGGCTAGAAGTTCTTCCATTACAGAACTCATGATATTCGAGCGCCAGAATTCCTAAGGCCGCTTCCGTTCACTTGAGAATCTGACTATGGTTGTGTCATCCAAACGGACGACTGTGTTAAGGTTTTTAAGGGCCCGTTCGGAAGCGTAGCGGCGGAACGAACGGTAAAAGCTTGCCGCAAGAGGAGGGACTCTGTGGCAACAAGCCCTCTGGGCAAGCGAAATCTCAGGCTGACTTCAAAATTTCGGTATTTCGAAGACCGGCTTTTTCCCCTCAATAAACCACCTTATTGAGAGGATATTCTATAATCCCCTCAGCTCCCATTTGCTTCAATCTGGGAACGATGTCCCGTACGTTCCGTTCACTGAGAATCACTTCAATCGCAGACCAACCTTCGTCGCTCAATCGATTGACGGTTGGGTTGCGCAGAGCAGGCAATATCGAGAGAATTTCATCCAGTTTGGCTTTCGGAGCGTTCAACTTCAATCCCACTTTGTCCGTGGCTTCAAGCGCGGCCTCTAGCATCATAGCGATGTTTTCTATCTTCTGACGCTTGACTGGATTATCCCAGCTCCGTTTGTTGGCAATCAGCTTCGTATTCGTTTTCAGGAGCGTATCAACGATACGCAACTTATTGGCGACAAGCGAATTACCCGTTTCTGTCAAATCGACAATGGCGTCTACCATGTCGGGAACTTTTACTTCGGTGGCTCCCCAAGAAAATTCGACTTCCGCCTCGATGCCTTTATCTTCAAGGAATCGCCGCGTAAGATTGACGACTTCAGTCGCGATTCGCTTTCCCTGCAGATCTTCGACAGTTTTGATCGCGGAAGCCTCTGGAACCGCTAAGACCCAATATGAAGGGCGATTGGACGCTCGGCTATAGATCAAGTCACAAACCTCAACCACGTCCGAGCCATTCTCCACAATCCAGTCATAGCCACATAGGCCAACGTCAAAATACCCATGATCCACGTAACGGCTAATTTCCTGGCTTCTGACAAATCGGCCTTCGATCTCGTCGTCATCGATGCTAGGCTTGTACGAACGAGAGCTTTTTCGGATATTCCAACCCGCCTTGGAAAATAGCCGTATTGTCGCTTCCTCCAAACTGCCCTTCGGCAATCCGAACATTACTATTGGCGATTCTGTAGACACCCCACACCTCGAAATCCAAGCGCACCCAAGGCGCAAGCCTATTCTAGTTAACTTTTGTGGAATTTTTTACATTTTTACATTTTACACAATATCAATTCGCATTTGTAAATTAATAGTGCGCAAATAGGTAGAATCCTCTAATTCAACGATCATCTGCCAAAAACATCTTAAAAATCAGTCACCACAATTATGCCCAGTAAACCGAAGCCATTGGTTTTAATCGTCGAGGACGAAGTCGAACTCGCAAACGTTATCGCAGAACACTTGGAAGCAGCAGGCATGCAGACTCAGGTTTGCAATCGATGCGCTCTGGCCATGCGATTTCTCAAAAACAATTTCGCCAATATCATCCTACTAGACCTCACCCTTCCTGATCAGAACGGCTTCGCGTTTATGGAAGACCTGAAAAACGAGGATATTAACATCCCCACGATCTTCTTGACGGGGAATGACTCGGAAATTTCCAAGGTCAAAGGTCTTGAATTGGGTGCTGACGACTACGTCACCAAACCTTTTAGCGCACCCGAACTGGTGGCCCGGATTCACGCGGTACTTCGACGGGCCGAAGTTGCCAATGACTTCAACGTCACTAAGAATGTAAAACTTACCGATTCTCCGTTCACATTCAATACCGCCCTGGTCAATCCGACCACTATGGAACTAACATTTACCGATGGAGAAGTCGTAACCATCGGCCGTAAGGAAATCGGAATTCTGTCTTATTTCCATGACAATCCTAGTACGATCATAACTAGGAAAAATCTCATTCACTCGGTTTGGGGCATACACGCGGACATTCGCAGCCGCTCGCTCGACCAATACATAGTGAAGATTAGAGATCTCTTTAAACGCAAAGAGGTGCCATTGGACAACCTGAAGACTATCCATGGAATCGGCTATCAGTACGAACCCATGAAAGTCGCCGAAGCGTCTCAAGAGAGCTAGTTATAACCCTTACAAATACGATTGAGCAAATGGTGCTGCCTCTAAGGAGAGCAGCGCAAGGCAGCGAATCGCTTGCGACATCCCGCAATTGCGGGATCGTATGCGATTCGCTA
>NZNM01000028.1 GCA_002694885.1 Opitutaceae bacterium
AGTTGTGATTTCGGTACTTGAAATTCGTTGATCGATGGCTCTCGAATCCCTTGGTAACGACCCCAACCGGATTCCATTGGGGCGGAGATATGTCGTTGAGGCGATTTTGATAGTCCTGCCGCACCCCAAGGACGTACCGAAGGGTGAAGATCTCTCCCTCGTAGATCGAGTCTTCAATTGCGCTTAGCTCGCTCTTGAAGATGTCTTCCGGCTTCATTCCCGTATTCCCTACTGTGGCTTCAGTAATCTCGAATTTGGCAGCTGGAACCTCTAAACTTCCTTGGTCCGTATCAACCGAAAACCCTGGAATGGTCAGCGTCCCTTGGGCAGTCGGCGAAACTTGATATTCGATAATCAGTTTTTGTACCACTCGCGAATTGAAAATATTCATCGAGCTACTTTGGCCCACGCGAGTAAAGTCGGCATTTGGCGCATTCGGCAGATCAACACTGCCGCTAGGCGAGCAACCTTCGAAATGAAGTTGAAGCCGATTGGCTTTTCCTTGCTGTAGCGTTCCAGAATTCGGGGACCAGTAAACTTGCTGTCCGGATGCGAGCGCGGATCCGAACGCGATGATCAGGGCGAGCCCGATTATGCATTTTAGAGTGAGTTCGTTTCTAGTCATCACCAATCCTTTTGCGATTTGCGATTAGCAGGTTGATCGGACTGTTCAGCATTTTGAAGGAGCATGTGGAGGGCTCCTGGCTTGTCTTGCTGCTTCAACTGCTCGAGCTGTTGCAAGGTCATTGCTTCCTTTGCCGATCGGGGAGCTTGTTCTGCTTGTTCTCCTCCAACTTCACGGGTTTCTTGTTTCGGTTCTTGGGATCGTTCCTGGTCGAGTTCGGGCGCGTTCGCGGAATCATCCATATCGCCAATACGCTCCTGTTGTTGCTGGCTTTGTTGGCCGCTTTCACCACTGTTCTGCTGCTCTTCAGATCCGTTTTGCTCTTGCTGATTTTGTTCAGAGCTATCCTGTTCGCCATTTTCTTCGGAGTTTTGCTGCTCGCTGGAATCTTGCCTCTCTCCTTGCTCGGAATCCTGATCCCCCGAGTCGTTCTGTTGGTCATTCTGGGATTCCTGTTGTTCCGATTCCTGTTCTTCCTCCTGCTCTTGGTTTTCCTGCTGGTCTTGGCTTTGATCTTGAGGGGGTTCTTCGAGAAGTTTTTCCAACTCAGTTCGAAGAGCTTTCCAATCGGTGTGTGAAGAAGCGAGGACTTCGCCTGCATCGACGGCATGGATACCGTCCCAAATCGATGTATCCGGAATTCGTTGGCCTTGTTGCATTGCCGATTGGCCGATTTGCAAAGTCATTTGAGCCATTTGTTCAAAATCGGAAGCTTCTCGGGCGGACTTTTCAGCGATGGACGTTATTACCTCTCCGAGCGTGGGACCTTGAGTCTCGCCTTCGACGGTAGGAATGCCAGTTTGGGGATCTATCTGGGCAAGAGAGGCCTGACAGGCGATGACCGAAGAGTATAAAGCTCTTTTCAAGAATGCGCTTTTGTTCGTAGATAATTTGAAAATGGCTATCATCTTGCTACGGCCTTTCGCTGCTGAATAACTCTTGGCTTTGGCGTGAAAGGGAATTCTCGATACAATGAAATTAGTATCAGGAGTAGGCCAGGGGCCAGGAAAATCTGGTATCTTTCGATATGTATAGATTGGGAAAGGCTTCCCGTTTCGCCGGTAGCGCCGCTTTTTACGGTATCCTCGATCAAGGTAGCAAGATCGACCCAAACGTTGGCCTCGCGATAGACGCCTCCGCTCTGGCTGGCCAAGGATTTCAGCGTATCCGCTTCCAATTGCGTCAGGACAACCGCTCCTGCGGAATCCTTGTGATAGCCTCCTTGCCCGTCAGGAATGAGCCCTCCCTCGCTAGTACCGAAACCCAAGCAGATGGCGCGGGCGTTTTGGTTTTCGAGAGCTTCGATATGTTGGGACCAGGTATTGTCCAGGCTCTCGCCATCGCTAATGACGATCAGAAAGCGATCCGCTTGACTGTCTGATTGCTTGAAAGAATCCAGAGCGGTTTCGAGCATGGCGTCATAGTTGGTGCCACCTTGAGGGATAAAGTCGGGATTTAGATCCTTTAGGAATCCTCTTAGGATTTGGTAGTCTGGGCTCATGGGGCTCTGGAGGAAAGCGGTGCCGGCAAACACGACCAGCCCGACGCTTTCGCCTTGCAGGTTGTCTAGCAGGCTTTCCACTACGAGTTTGGCTCGCTCAAGACGATTGGGTTTGATGTCTTCAGCGAGCATGCTCTTGGAGAGGTCCATGGCGATTATCACTTCCCGAGAACGTTGAAACACCTCGGTGTAGACTTCGCCCCAACGAGGTCTGGCGAGGGCTACGATAACGAATGCCAATCCGACGAGGAAGAGCCACTTGGAAGGTTGAGCCAATCTGGATTCGACCTCGGCCACGCCGGCGAAGGTCGCTCGAACGCGTTTCGCTTTTGGCAGTTTATTGGTGACGGAGTAGCGTTTTTTGAATACGAGTATCCATAGCATTCCGGCGATGGGAACTATTAGGCCAAACAGGGAAAGCTCTTGTCCGAATGTCACCTGAGGGCCTCCTTTTTATTCAAAGCGCCCAAGCCAAGCGAGACGAACAGCATGGCGCTTGCAGCTATTGAGAAATAGGGGAATAGTTCGGTCGTTATGCTGTATTGATGAGATTCGAATTCGATTTTGCTTTCCTGGTCGATTGAATCGAAAGCGGCTTTGATAGTGTTGGAGTTATCCGCGCGATGGAATTCTCCACCCGTAATCCGGGCGATCTCTTTCAATGTTGGCTCATCAGTTTGGGAGGGTACGCGTACCGTGCCAATGCGTTCGCCTGTGGCATTCAACCGTGGCATGGAAACGATCCCGTCCCGACCCGCTCCAATCGTGTAAACGCGGATTTGGTTTTCCGAGGCTAGTTCGGCCGCGGCGATCGGCTCGATGGAGCCCGCCGTATTGGCTCCGTCTGTTAGGAGTATGGCGAAGGCGCCTTCCCGTTCTCCCGAGCGTTCTTTAGCTCCCTCTTGTAGACGTGAAATGGCTACGCCAATGGCGTCTCCGATGGCAGTACCATCTTCAATAAGCCCAATGGAAAGTCTGCTCGTTTGCTTGGAAAGCCAATTGTGATCGAAGGTCAAGGGAGCAACTGTATAGGCTCGCCCGGCGAATGCCACCAGTCCGATACGATCGTTTTCCCTCTTGTTGATAAAGGCGCTGAGGACCGGTTTGACCGCTTGCAAGCGGTTTATCCGTTTCATTCCGTCCTTGTAATCCTCGTACAGCATCGAGCTGGAAAGGTCGAGAACCAGCATGATGTCGTAGCCTTTGCTCTTAGTCTGGCGTTCGAAGTCGAGAACTTGAGGACGGGCTAGCGAAAGGATAATTAGAGCGGCGCCAATGAAGGCGAAAAATGAGGCCATTCTGGATCCGCCCGCGAAAAGGGATCTGCGCCATTCGCCAGCGAATGGCATGACCAGGGCAGCGGATGCTCGGCGATTGCGAAGGGCGGCAATCAGGGGAAGCGCGAGCAAGGCGAGAAGCCACCAGGGATCCACGAGATTGAATGCGTCCATAGGGAAAGAAATATCAGCTGCGTCCGTAGCGGAGGGTACGCTTATGAAATAGCCTGACTATGGCATCTAGAGCGTCTTCTCCTGCTTGTAGGGTTAAGCGATCAGGATCGACGGGAAAAAGTTCCCGGAAATCTTTGTCGCGCTCGAGCTTCCATTTTTCGTGGGCGGCTCGCTGAGAGCTCGATTTACCGCTCAGATTGAATAATTGGCCCGAAACGGGATCAAAGACGGATTGCTCGCCGTTTTTTGGGAGTTCCCTCTCCCAGGGATCCTCGATCCGAAAGCCGACGGGCTGATAGCGCTTTTTGAGGGCATTCCAGCCTTCCGGTTTTCCGCGAGCCGGAAAATCGCTTAGCCAGACGAACACGCTATGCCGAGGCGCTGCTCTGAGTAGATACTTCCAAGGGACTTGGGCTTTTTGGGATCCGAGGGCGTTGGGGGGTGGTTTGCCCAGCAGAGTGGCTGCCGTGTGCATGACGCGTCCTCGTCCTGAAGCGCTTTTCGTGAATTGATATCCTTCGGGAGAAGCGTAGATTAGCGACACTCGGTCCCCGTTAACGGCGCTCAGTAGCATAAGCAAGCTAGAAAGTTCCAACAGGGCTTCGCGTTTCGAACGCTCTCCAGATCCGAACTGAAGGGAAGGCCGATCTTCGAAAAGAAGGAGCAAGGTGACTTCACGTTCCTCAACATAGCGTTTTACGTAGGGATCGCCAAGCCGGGCGGTCACGTTCCAATCGATATCTCTGACATCGTCGCCGTATTCGTACTTCACGACTTGGTCGAACTCCATGCCTTTCCCGCGAAAGGAAGACTTGTATTCACCGCTGAGAACGCTTTCGACGGCATGCCTGACTCGCCATTCCAGCTTGCGAAGCATGGCTAGAGAAGCGGAAAGATTTTCGAAAGTATCCGAAATCTTGTGATCCTCTTTTCCCATTTCTATGAAGGAGTCCTAGATAGCTGAGGGCGTTGGCGGAAGCGAAGTGCGATCCAAGATGATTTTCAACGCATCATCGGCCGTGATCTCTTCGGCTTCGGCTTCGTAGGTTAGCCCAACTCTGTGCCTCATGGCATCGAGGAAAATTTCCTTGATGATCGATGGCGTGACATGGTCTATTTGACGGAGCCAAGCGAGGGCTCTTCCCGCTTGGTACAGGCTTAACGATGCTCGCGGCGAAGCTCCATAGGACAAGTAGCGCTCGTTGGGGTCGTCCCCGGAGGCCATCTGCCGAGTGGCGCGCACAAGCTTCAATATGTATGCCTGTATTTCCTCGGAAACGTGAACCTGGTCGACTTGTTCGCGTATGTCGAGTAGCTCGTCACCTGTGGAGATGGAATCTAGCTCCGGCTGACGGGTTACTTGCCCCCAGCGTTGCATCATTTCGAATTCGTCCTCTCTCCGCGGGTAGTCGACGATCAGCTTGAACAGAAAGCGATCTCTTTGAGCTTCAGGGAGCGGGTAGGTGCCCTCTTGCTCAACAGGGTTTTGCGTCGCCATGACAAAAAAGGGTTTGGGGAGCCTTTGAGATTCGCCGCCAATGGTAACTTGCTTTTCCTGCATGGCTTCCAGAAGGGCGCTTTGCACTTTAGCAGGCGCTCGATTGATCTCATCCGCTAGTAGCATGTTTGCGAATACAGGTCCTCGATGCGGAACGAATTTCCCATCGTTGGACTGGTAGACCATCGTTCCCACGACATCGCTCGGCAGCAAGTCCGGGGTAAATTGGATTCTTTCAAACTGCAGTCCCAGCGCCGTACCCAAGCTTTTTATGAGAAGCGTTTTCGCCAAGCCTGGCATTCCTTCAAGCAATACGTGCCCATCGGCTAGCAAGGCGACGAGCATTCGCTCGACTATTGTTTCTTGGCCGATGACGGCCTTTCCAACTTCGTTTCTGATTCGTTCAGCCCAATTGCTCATGCGTTAGCGTGTATCTTAATAGAAAATAGCGAGCGTTCGATCTTAGTGAGCTGCGATTGACCATGAAATCAAGACATTGTTTCGGCTGTCCTGATTTTTTGCTGATCTCCCCCTAAGTTGTTGTTTACCAGCGACAAAAACGTCCTTATTCATTTTTCTATGATACCTCATTCTATGCCGAAATAGCTTGATTTGACCCGTTTTTAGGGCAGTTTAGGGCAGTAAATGCCAAAGAAGCCAACACTTAAAGCCCGCAAAATTAGAGATGGCAAGTGGGTAGTTAATGTTCCACCAAATTTGTCCAAGACAGGAAAAAGATGGAGGCCAGAGTTTCCGTCAGAAGCCAGAGCCAACGCTGAAATCAGAAGGATCTTAGGACATGTAAACAAACACGGCGTCGACAGCACTCGTTTGACGGCAAGCCAGAGCGTTGATGCGAGAGCTGCTTTGAAGATTCTGGAGGGTGCAAATCTTGAGGGTGAACGTGAACTAACGCTTACAGAGGCGGCTGACCAATATGTGAAGCACTTAAAAAGACTACGGCATTCTCACACCGTCGCTGAGGCTTTGGCTGACTCCATAAAGTACAGAACGGACAGGCGGGGCAAAGAGTGGTCTTATGGACAAACGCAGGAGATGAAGTCAGTGATGTACGGGCCACTTCCTAATCCCCGTGCAAAAGAGCATCAAAGAAAAAAGGAGGCAGGATTTTTGCATCTGTTCGGGAGTAGGGACATCGACAGTGTCACTGAGGAGGAGATTACAAATTTTTTGGAGAAGCATCACGGCTCCAGCACCTCTAAGAACAAAAGGGCTATGAGACTGAATAGGGCATTGAGGCAGATAGCTCCTGTATTTAATCATGCTCAAAGAAGAGGTTGGCTACAGAAGAACCCTGTAGCGTTCTTATCCTACAAGGACACTAACACAGAGACGGAAGTGTTGAGTATCTCTACCTTCAATCGAGCTGCCGAACTCATTCAGGGAGATGAGTACAGAGATTTGGCAGCGGGAATTTCTATCCTCATGTGGGCAGGGCTAAGACCCTCGGAACTTATGGGCAGTGCTGATAAGCCACCTTTGCTGTGGAACCAAATCATCCTGAAGCCGCAAGGCGTTCACACAAAGCCGTACATCGATGTGAAAGATGTAAACGCTAAGGGCAGCGAGGGAAGGCTGGTAAACATGGAACCTAATTTGGTCAGCTGGCTTGAAACCATACCATCCTCTGAGAGGGTTGGAGCTGTATTCTCAAGAAATGAATTTGGGACAAAGTATCGAAGATTCAGGAATGCCTTGGGAGTCGCTGGCAAAAGCGACATATTCAGACATAGCTTTGGGACTTACCATTTCCATCATTTTGAGAGTTTAGAGAAAACGATGAATCAGATGGGCCACAGCAACAGGAGGACGTTTGAGAAGCATTACAAACGCTATAATCCCGAAGAGGATTCAGCCTTCCTGTACTGGCAAATAGTCCCAGAAGGATCCACTGTTCCTGAGGTAGTTCAGCTTGCAGCGTCATGAGTGCAGAGAAAAGAAATCGCTGGTTGGATGCACCAGATGAAGTACTACGGGATGTTTTGTCTGAATTGGAAAACCAACAGGGTGAGGAATGGAAAACTTTTTATAAGCAGCTGGAGGAAAAGGACTTATCAGAACTTAATCAAATGTCCCTAGCTATTGCCATGCGTGTATTAGAGCTTTCCCAGCAAGACCCAGACAAGGCTATCAAGTATTTCCGTGATCAACAAATAATGCCAGTCCCAAGATTTCTCCCCAACTCTGATCTATCGCGCTTTGGGGATTTCTTTAAGCAGATCATGGAAGAGCTGGAGTGGGGTGAGGGTCTCAAGGAAGTCAGGGGAGATGAAGGCAAACTGCTTAACGTTCTGGTCGAGGTTACGAAAACTGCGCCACTTGAAAAGTTAGTCTGGGCCTCTAGAAAGGACCCAGATAATGAAATAAAAACGATACACCACAGAACAAAAG
>NZNM01000029.1 GCA_002694885.1 Opitutaceae bacterium
CTAAGCCCTTAATTCGAGGCGATGCCGCGCACTTCGTCTTGCCATGACTTGGGCTTGACTGACATGTCGCTGTCATCGTCGTACTTCTCCACCAAACCCTTGAGCTCGCGCTTCATGCGATTGACCAGGTTCTTGTACTCAGGATTCCCATACAAATTATTGTATTCGTCCGGATCCGATCGAAGATCATAGAATTCCCATTCGTCGAATTGATAGAAATGCATCAGCTTATACCGATTGGTACGGATGCCGTTGTGGCGCGGCACCATGTGCACGCTCGGATATTCGTAGTAATGATAGTAGATAGACTTGCGCCAGTCGGAAGGATTTTCGCCTTTGAGCAACGGGACAAGGGAGACGCCCTGCATATCGCTGGGAATGGGAGCTCCCGCGATATCCAAAAAGGTTTCCGCGTAGTCCAGATTCTGAACCATCTTGGTCGTTCTCGATCCTGGTTGAGCAACGCCCGGCCATTTCACAATGAACGGCATCTTAAGCGACTCTTCGTACATCCAGCGCTTATCGTACCATCCGTGGTCGCCGATATAGAATCCCTGATCGGAAGAGTAGATAAAGATCGTATTATCGTCCAAGCCGAGGTCGTCGAGGGTATCAACGAGCCGCTCGACGCTTTCGTCTACTCCCTTAACGCTGCGAAGATAGTTCTTGGCATAGCGCTGATATTTCCAGCGAACGAGATCTTTGCCCGTTAGGTTAGCCTCGTGGAAAGCTTTGTCCTTCGGCTCGTAGGCAGCTCGCCATGCTTTAACTTGTTCAGGAGTCATACGTTGAAGATTTCTCCAAGCAGACTTGTCTGTCCGGATAGGCAGATCCGGAAAGTCTGGCGTGAGATCCAGGAAGAGATCGTAGTTTATGTGCATGTGACGATCGATCTCTAGCTCTTGGTATCGAGCAGCCGGAGCGTTATCCCGGTAGTCATCAAACAGCGTAGACGGCTCAGGTATATCTATGTCGTCATAGAGATTCAAGTGGCGAAGGGCAGGCATCCAATTCCGGTGAGGCGCCTTGTGCTGAACCATGAGCATGAAGGGCTTGCTTTCATCGCGTCCCTCTTCGAGGAACTCTACCGCCATATCGGTAACGATGTCTGTGCAATAGCCTTCGATGGTGACCTGACCCTCAGGCGTGATCATATCCGGATTGTAGTATAGCCCCTGGCCGGGTAGTACGGCCCAGCTGTCATAGCCTTGCGGATGCCCTTTCAAGTGCGACTTTCCATAGATCGCGGTTTGGTAACCGGCTTTCTGCAGTAGCTTGGGAAAGGTCTGCTGATTCCAGTCAAAGGTGTTCCCATTATTCATGAAGCCATTCTTATGGCTGTGCTTTCCGGTCTGGATCACCGCCCGGCTGGGCCCACAAATCGAATTCGTGCAAAAGCTATTGACGAAAAGCATGCCTTCGGCCGCCAGCTTATCGATGTTCGGGGTGGGATTGACCGACTTGAGCCAGCCATTGTAGGCCCCGATTGCGTGGGGAGCATGATCATCGGTGAAAACGAAAACGATGTTTGGGCGATCAGCCGCGCTCAACGAGGTCGAGACCGTTAAGATTGCCCCAAGTAGGAATGTAGCAAGAAAAGGTTTCATCCTCTGAAGTTCAGGGAACCTCAGGAGCATTGCAATACTGCAAATTCTAGCGAGAGCCTACTTTTTTCGCGTGGGTGGCCCTTCGCCGCTCGTTCCCCACTTCGCCCAACGATCCCTTTCGTGATCCTTCCTTTCCGGATCGGCGAAGGTTCCAGGTCGGACGGGTTCGTGGGCAGCTTTAGCCAAGGCAATGAGCTCCACTAGTTTCTGCGGGCTGCGAATGGAGAGATCCACTGACTCGCTCGGATCCTTTTCCACATCGTAGAGCTCCCATGACTTGTGCTTCCCTGGCTTTACTGCTTTCCAGGGGCCTGAGCGGACAGCGTATTGCTCACGGAATTCCCAATAGAAATAGTCATGATTGTAGGCAGGATCTTCAGTTCCCCCGCTGCCAAGCAAAACTGGCAAAATGGATCGGCCATCGAGTCCGGCCGGGTTGTTCGCTCCCGTAATCTCCGTAAAAGTAGGAAACATATCCACTTGGTAGAACATGAAATCGCTTACGCGCCCAGGTTCTATCTTTCCAGGCCAACAAACCAGGAAGGGTATCCGCAAGCCGCCTTCATAAAGGTTCGTTTTGCCTCCGCGAAATCCTTGACCCGTAACCGGATTAACATTGGGGCCGAAATAGCCCCGCGGATAGGCAGCGCTTTTGAACCGATCTTGTCCGCCGTTATCGCCTGAGAAGAATACGATGGTCTTCTCGTCGATTCCCAACTCCTTCAAGAGATCCAGCGTATCACCCACATGACGATCCGTCATCGTCACCATCGCAGCATAATTTTTCGCGTCTCGAGGAACTTCGGGATCTTTCATCCACGCTTCATTTTTATAAAGGCCCCAGGCTGGGTCGTCCTTGGGGATATCGTACATTCCATGTGGCGGAGTGATAGGCAGGTAGCAGAAAAATGGCTCGTCCTTATGCTCGCGAATAAATGCCAAGGCTTCGTCCATTATCTCATAATGGGAATAGGTCTGGCCACTGCGTCCCCCTTTATTTCCAGGCAAAATCACTTCTCTGCTATTTCGAACCAAATACGGCGGATAAAACGTATGGGCATGCACTTGATCATAGTATCCATAAAACACATCGAAACCGTGCTTCTCAGGAACGCCCGTTGATCCCCGTCCACCAGCTCCCCATTTACCAAAGCCGCCTGTCGCATAACCCCGATCTTTGAGCGCCTTAGCCACCGTAACTTCATCTGCCCTAAGCGGCGTCCCTCCATCATTCTCTCTCACTGAAGCATGGCCAGCGTGTTTGCCGGTCATGAGATTGCAGCGGAGCGGGGCGCAAACCGGAGAAGCCGCATAAGCCCGATCAAAACGGATTCCCTCTTTGGCCATACGATCGATCCGAGGCGTCTTAAGCTTCTCGCTTCCCATGTAGGACACTTCGAAATAGGCCAACTCGTCCGACATGATATAGACGATATTCGGGCGCTCATGAGAATCGGAGAAAAGGCTGTTCGAAACCAGCCCACAGAGGAACAGAAATACTACTGCCTTTTTCATCGATCGCTGGAGGGTGATTTGGTTTATTCCGAGAGGAAATCCATTATCAGCTTTGTAAGGACATCTCCTTGGTTCGTTTTGAAGATGTGCTGGGCATGGGCATCGCCGGGCAGGATCTCAAGTCGCTTGGACCCGGGCGCTTTCTCGAATTGCTCGCGCGTCGATTTGGCGAAATAGTCCCCCTCGCTAACCACGAAGAGCTTGTTCCCCTTAAGCTTTTCGGGATTATCGACGGGGGGGCCGCCGCTAGAAGAACGACTCGGTCCATAGCGTCCGCTTTGGCCTTTATAACCACTCGTCATACAGCTCCTCCTCCCATGCTAGCGCCAAGTAGCGAGACCCGCTCCGCTCCTTCGCCTTTCAGATAATCGATGGCCGCCAGCACGTCCAATTCCAATGTCTTTCCCTTTTTGCCAGGCTTGCTCTTACCGTACCCTCGAAAATCGATCGCCAAGACCTGAAGGCCTTGATTTCTCATTTCAAGCGCTTGCTCTTGCCAGCTTTCCTTGTTGAAGGCCCGTCCATGGGCGAGAACCACCGCATGGCTACCTTCGCCATAGAGGTTGCCGAAAATAGTCCCTCCATCATCGGTTTCAAAAGCAACTTCTCGAAACTCCGAAGCGTGAGAAGGCTCAATCATCAATATCAGCAAGAACAGCGCTCCTGAAGATTTCCAGAATCCTTTCTTAATCATAAGCGTCCTATAGTTTTAAAACTCGAGGGAAAGATCATCCTGACGACCGCTCCCCTTCACTGCAATTCTATCCTCAAACACGGAAACGACCGAATAAGCCGTCTCTTCTGTATCGACCATACCCTTTAACGTGACGTAGTGAATGCCTTTTTTGTAGCCATAGGCTCCTCGATGATTGTGGCCATTCATATAGACAGCTACGCAATCATGCCGCTCCAATAGGCTAACCACCTCATCGGCATTCCAAGCATTGTGAGAACCGGGCGGGTAGACAGGGTGATGACTATGAAGCATTACTCTTTGCCCAGCAAGATCAGCCGCCACCAATTCCTTTTCCAGCCATTCGAGCTGAGTCGCCCCGATACCGCCATTGTACTTGGGCAGATCGCCTCCCAAAGCTTCGTAAATCCCTAGCGATTGGACGTACTCAGCAGTACCTTTAGCATGGGCATAAAGGCTCAAATCATTCGTATCCAAAACCAATATACGCCAATTCATAACTGAAAAACTGTAGTAGCGTCCCTCCAGCCCTAGCCGGCCTGGCACAAGCTCCTTGAACCGATCTTCAACTGAAAAGTCATGATTCCCTAAAACATGGCGAACCGGCGCTTTCGACTTTTCAATTATGGGAATCACTACATCGAAACTTTCCCAGTCTCGATCAATAAAGTCGCCCAGATGTACAACGTGAGTTAACGACTGCGAATTAAAATCGGCTATACATTCACGCAGCTTCTGTGGTGACCGACGGTACTGTCGCCACGCCCCATCCGCATCGCAGTATTGGCAGTCCGCGATAGCCCCGAATTTGAAGAAGAGCTTTGGCTCGCTCACCTCTTCAGCGGTTAACAAGGGAAGTAAAACGAACGATGCGATGAGCGTGCTGCAAAGCAGCGAGAGACTCAAAAACTTGGCTGGAACGTACGCTGGTCGCTTGGTTAGCATGAAACTTGATTGCTAGTGTTATTCACTATCCTAGGTCCCGCAATTAGAAAACCAGGCAGGACCAATTCGCTTGATAAGGTAATAGCCTTAATATGTTTTACCCATCTAGGATGTAATAATGAATGCAGAATACTCGCTACGCGCCGACGAAATCCCTTGGGACCGACGCTCCGAGTCCCCATGAAGGGCTCGCAGAGAATAGCCGCGAGGTGGAAATCTATCGTATGCCTTCATATAGTGAAAACCGGGATTTGAAACTCACGAACTCCCGAAACCTATTCAATTTGGGCTTAGCGATTTTATTTATCGCCCAGTGGACAGCGGTAGTCGCCAACCCAGTGGATGACACCCTAGTTGAACTAATTCGAAGCGAGCAAGCTGTCGGTGCCCAAGCTTACATTGGAGAAGACGAGATCCTTGTATTCGAACGCAATTACGGCGTAAGGTCGATAGATGACAAGACTCCGGTAGATTCGGAGACGCTTTTCTGTGTTGGTTCTTGTTCAAAGCCCTACGCGTCGGCAGCTATTCTATCGCTGGTTGAAACGGGAGTTCTTGATCTCCACTCTCCCATATCAGAAGTTTTACCCGAATTCTCGAATCTGATAATCGCTCAGTCCGGGAAATCCTCGCGAGCCCCGAATTTGCTAGAGCTGTTGTCTCACCGCGGCGGCATATATTCTCAAAAACGAGGAATGAATCGTCGTCAGGCTCGATGGATACGCGACTTTCGATTGCCGCTATCACAATCCGTATCAGGCATTGCCAAAGAGACCCTTCTGGCGAAACCTGGAATTGAATATGCGTATAGCGGCGCTGGATACTGCGTTCTCGGTCGCGTAGCGGAAGTAGCAGTCGGCGATTCCTTTGAAGAAGTTTTCCAGCATCGCATTGGCCAACCGCTATCGTTTAGGCGGACTACCTACTTTCCGGAACGCGGGGACCGCAATGTAGCCGCTGGGTCATTTAAAGGCAAAGTCAATCCAGCCACGCCCCACCTTTCCAATCCCTTTCGACTGCCGCTGATCGGCGGGAGCCTCTATGCAACGGGGCAAGAAAGCTCTCGATTTGCTCGCATGATTCTCCAGAGAGGCCAATTTGGAAACAAACAGGTCCTAACTCCAGATACTTTGCGTTCCTTCCTATCCTTGCCTTTCGAAGGCCATCCTTATGGCCTTGGCTGGAGCATACGAGATGAGAATGGTCGAGCAATAGAGTTATCCCACTCAGGTTCCCTAGCATCTAGCCGCGCTAGCATGCGTATCAATTTAGACAATGGCCGATTCGGCATTGTTTTCTATACGCTCGCCAATCCGACCCAATCTCAAGAGATCACAAAGCAACTCAACCGAGCTTTGATTCAAATGGTGAGGCAGTAGTGCACTCCAAATTCGAGGGGAGAGCGCAGTCCGACCCTTGGATAGGCGAGTGGTTCTAGTTGCCCTGGGACGAGAAGACGACTCCGCGCTCCCAGCGACTACCGTGTGTTCAGCCGTGAATCAGGTAGTGAGAAGCAGTCCCTACGGGATGAGCAATTCAATCTAATACCAACTAGGATCCTTTGCCCAGCGCCAGCCCGATTGTCGGGAACGCGCGACTACGATAGAATCCACGGTAATCCGAACTTAGCTAACACAGTATTGGGAAAACTTATACGTAAATATTAAATTCACATAAATCGCTTCTCGCATCCTGCATATTAGCCCGAAGCCTTGTGGCAAATTCAATGGCTGTCACTTACGATGCCAGTCCCGCTATTTCGGGCACCGGGCATGACCACGTTATTTGGCTACCCGGGCTTTCATTCGCTGAAAATAATTTCGACTTCAATGGAGGTGTTTTTACGGAAAACTACGGAACTGGAACCGCAACTCTTTCGGGCACAGCCGTTAAAGGTGGGAATGGGTTCATCATAAATGCTCTGTTCTCTGGATATGTGCCCAACTCTGACCCTGATTCCATTGCAGACGCTCCAAACACGCCTAAAGACGAGGGCTTCGCCGCGGATGCCGGCAACTGGTGGTACTACACAGCCACCTCAGGAACTCTTGGAGGAATCGGAGGTTTCAACAACCGCTATTTCTCTTTCGTGAGAAAAGGCCCTGCCTTCCAAGCTGGGTATGGAGCCAGTGGCAAAAACGCGAATTTTGGATCCTCCGGCTGGTTAGATGTATTTTAAACAGATTCTAATGGCGTCCGAATCGATCAAACGGTCTATCATGGCGACTTCAATCTAGACCTAAAGCGTGTACCCGACTCCGGGACAACGAGCGCGCTTCTAGGTCTGGGATTGGTCGGACTTTTTGCAATCCGGCGCCGAATACATAAGTAAATAGATATACTTCACCTTCCTCGTTTCAGCGGTCGTCTCCTTTTGGAGGCGACCGTTCTTTATGGGCGAGCGGTTTCCAGACTTTTCGGGGCGTCGTTGTTCTTTGAGCCTCTATCCGCTTTGATGAACAACCATAATCCAATTCCCTGATACAAGAAATTGGGGACCCAGAAGAGCAAATCAGGACGGTATTCGTGCATACCATCCATCCAGCTTACTGCCATCATCAATACATAATAGCCCAGGGCCAAACCGATAGCCAAAAAGAGATTGGCAGACGTTTCCTTTCTAGAAGCCTGAATTCCCAGGGGCACTCCGATTAGGGCAAACGAGATAACTGAAAAGCCCATGGCGAATTTCTCATGGAACGCCATCTTCGCTTTATAAAAACGCTCTGTTGCTTCTTGGCGCTCTTCCGGATTGGCCGAATCCATCTTTGCTCGGGCATCGGCCTCCACTTCCTGAAGTTCCTTGAAGGTCATCCATTTCAATTTCTTCTGGAAAGTCACCTTGCCGAATATTCTATCTAGTGACAGTACCATGCTGGTGGATTCAAATGAGAGCGCCGCCCGAATCTTTCTAAAATCTTCCGGCGATTCTGGATCCCTGGCCTCAAACGAGCCACGGTAGGGAATTAGAACAAGCGTATTCTCTTCTTGGTTATACCGAACTTCGCCCGACTCTGCTCGAGTAAATCGCTTGGCCCGATTCTCTTCATCCAGCTCCCAAATCCAAAGGTCCTTCAATTGATCGCCATCCTTCTCGCCCACATAGATGACTAATCCTGAAAAGCCTCGGACGAATGTCTTTTCCTGAATGAAGGATAGCGGATTCTTCTGGATAATCGCCTCCTTCTCTTGCCGAAAAGACGCCATCGCTTTCGGTCCATAATAAAAATTGACCAGCAAAGAACCCAAGGCCCCAAGCATCGAAAATACAATTACAGAGCTAGACAGCCTGAAAATCCCCACCCCTGAGGATCTCAAAGCGGTGATTTCGCTCTGAGCCGAGAGGCGTCCCATCGTCAGGAGAATTCCGGTCAACAAACCCACGGGCAACGCATACACCAGCAGGTCAGGGAATCGAAGCTGCACCAGTCTCAGAAAAATCGGTATCGTCAGATGCCCTTCGGCTAGCAAGTCGAGCATGTCCTTGACCACCGCCCCAGTCATCAAGAGAAATGCGAACATCGCGACCGCGCCCATGCTCGTTACAAAGGCACCACGTAAAATATACCTATGGATCAGGCTCAAGGGCTTTCAGATTTGCGCGCATCCTAACTTGTTCAAGCTAGAAGTCTGGACCCAAAAGAACGAATCCTTCTGCCTAAAGTTCGGATCTAGACAAACAACCCTCGCTCCACCATTGGAGGGATAGGCAAAAGCCAGAATGAAATTCGCGCCAGCAAAACCGCCAATCTATGGCCAGACTTTAGACTCCCTCCAGCAATGGCTGAAGAGCGCGGGCGAACCTGCGTTTCGAGCCAAGCAAATCATGCAGTGGCTCTATAAAAAACGAGCGAAAGCCTGGGATGAAATGACCAATCTCCCGCAATCGCTTCGCTCCACTTTAGAAACGTCCTTTGACATTGCTCCCTCGAAGCGCCTGCTGGACAAGCAATCAGCCGATTCGACCGAAAAACTCTTGCTGCAAATGGCGGACGGCGCCCTCGTCGAAACGGTCGTCATTAGGGCGCCCCAGATAGGCGTTGGTCTCAACAAGTCTCGCAAAACGATCTGCATCTCCACCCAAGTTGGATGCGCCTACGGCTGCAAATTCTGCGCCTCCGGACTGTCTGGATGGAAACGGGATCTCAGTGCGGGGGAGATCGTCTCCCAGCTGATACAGGTGTGCCATCAGGAGGATGACTCAACGCCCCGAGCTGAAGAATCGATCGCATCCTTTGACAATGTTGTCGTCATGGGAATGGGAGAGCCGCTAGCAAACTACGAAAACCTTTTGGAGGCCCTACGCGTCCTGAATGCGCCTTGGGGCCTCAACTTTGGAGCTCGCCGAATCACCGTTTCAACTTCGGGAATCGTGCCTAAGATTCTCGAGCTTGCCCAAGAACCCGAACAGTTCCGGCTAGCCGTAAGTCTGCATGGGGCAACCAATGAGGTTCGCGACGCCATAATGCCGATAAATAAGCGATATCCACTAGAGACGCTACTCCCTGCAATCAAAGAATACGGAGCTTCAAAAGGACGCATGATCACCCTGGAATTTATCCTTATCGACTCCGTCAACGACACACTCGATCAGGCCGATGCCCTCGCCAAAATCGCCACGGATCTCAGCGCCCACATCAACCTGATACCTTACAACGCCGTTCCGGGTATGGATTGGAAGCGGCCGAGTATAACCCGACAAGACCGATTCCACGATCGGCTCAAAAACAAAGGAGCCCGCACCACCATACGCAGAGAAAAGGGTCACGATATAGCGGCCGCCTGCGGGCAACTAAAGCTGCAAACCGAGTCGGCGGCCTAAGGTCCGATCATAGAACTTATTTTCGCCATCTGGGATCGCACGCGGCTCGCGTGCCAAATTGGGAGTCCCTCCCAATTCATCATACCATTAAACAACTAGTCATAAAGATCCCCGCCTCAACAGTCTTCGCCCCCGCGATTGCGGGGCTACGCCCGTCAAGAGCAACGAGGTATTTCTAAAGGTAGGGAGGATCGGCTCGATCCTCCGATATACGAATGCGAAGGACCGAGCGTCTAGCGCGCGACCTTGCCTAAGAGCGTGACCAATAAGTCTCAATCCGAGTTTCAAATGGCAGGGCTGACTGTCCCTAGTCAGCCGATTTAGGAGAGGATCACCGGAACGGCTGACTAGGGACAGTCAGCGCTACCATCCTTAAAGCGAATAGAACGCAAAAATTTGATCCTCTCCGAAGAAAATCTACGGTACAGAATTTCCAGCATTGACTTTCAAAGACAAGTTTACATATCAATATATCCGAATATGTTGATGTATGTTTGAGCAAAAGCCCATCATCGATCTCTTGGACAGCAGCGTACCCACATTGTCCGTCGAATTCTTTCCTCCAAAATCACAAGACGGTGTCGAATCGCTCGTAGACGCCGCTTCTCGAATCGCTTCTCGAAAACCTGATTTCGTTTCCGTGACCTACGGAGCGGGAGGCAGCACTCGCGATCTTTCTGCCTCGGTTAGCGAGCGAATGAAAAACGATATCGACCTTCAAGTGATGCCCCACCTCACCTGTGTCGGGTCAACAAAAGAGGAGCTGGCGACGATCGTTGATGGTTTCTATCAAGATGGCTATCGCAACATTATGGCTCTCCGCGGAGACCCACCTAAAGGTCAAGAGGCATTCGTTCGCACCGAGGGCGGTTTTTCATATGCATCGGATTTGGTCGCGTTCATCAAATCCCGCCATCCGGATATCTGCCTCGGCATTGCTGGTTATCCAGAGAAGCATCCTGAGGCGCCTTCAATGGATTCGGACCTGGATACCCTTAAGGTCAAAGCCGATGCTGGTGGTTCATTCATCACAACGCAATTGTTCTTCGACAACGCAGTGTTTTTTCAATACATGGAGAAAGTGCAGTCGCGTGGTATCCAGATTCCCATTGTACCTGGAATCATGCCAGTTCTTTCCCTCAAGCAAATCAAACGTATCACTCAGCTTTGCCAATCTAGTTTACCGAATTCTCTCGAGTCCCAATTGAGCAAAGTGGAATCCGATCCAGAGGCCGTTCGCCGATTGGGAGTCGAATGGGCAGCAGCTCAAATAGAAGACCTCCTGGCAAATGGCGTTCCCGGAATCCATATCTACGCCCTCAACAAAGCCCGATCCGCCATCGAACTAATCGATGCGGCCAGGAGATAATACCATCCTATCGAAATTGCCGTTCGGGCTTTCAGGGCAACATCGCCCTAGAGGCTTCATAGATACTGATCTCTTTAGATGACCGGTGATCCTGCCTCAAGCCTTGTCGAAATCGGTCGGCGTTATCCCCCAGCAAAGACCACTTGAAATCCCGCGGATTCCAGTACCCGCTTTACGTCCTCGCGCTTATCCCCTTGAATTTCAATGCAGCCCGCTTTGACCGATCCACCGACACCGCAGCGTTTCTGAATCGACTGCTTCAGGGCTTTTTTCTCGCCCTCGGAGATTCCCTTGAAATTCTTGGCCACCGTCATCCAACCACCACCGCCAGCCGATCGCTGCCGAATGACATCTACTCGTCCACGACTTTTATTCTTCTTCGGCTTCTGCATTTCAGCGGGCTCTGGATTGCTTCTACCGTTTGCCGGAGCGCTCGGAAGCCCCTCTGACTCCAAGGATCCAAACGGATTGCTGACCAGATAAGAATCCGTTGTATCCACCGAAACTCGATTTCGTTTTTTGCCCATAGGTCGTCAAGAGTTCTCTCGACTACTCTTGGAACCCTCCAAATGGCTGAGAGCTTTTTCGTAGCTTCGCCTTGAAAGGAAGTGAACGAGCTGGGCATCGAGTTCGTTTTTTCGGGTCCTTAGTATACCGTCGATCGTCGATAGCGAATCCGAAATATCCTGACCCTCCGATCGCTCGATAGCGTTGAGCATTCCTCGTAATGCCGATTTCAATTCATCTTCAACC
>NZNM01000030.1 GCA_002694885.1 Opitutaceae bacterium
CGCCGAGCGGGCCCTGGAGGCGGGAACGACACGCGAAGATGTGTTCGATCTAGTTCGAAAGATCCGAGAAGACGACGAGCAGACGCCCATTGTATTCTACACGTACTACAACTTGATGTTCAGCGGCGGTCTGGAGGCCTACATCGCTGAAGCGAAAGAGGCGGGTGTAGATGGGCTCCTCGTTTTGGACCTGCCGCCTGAGGAGGCAGGCGACCATATTGAAGCTTGCGAAAAGTTGGGGATGGATACCGTATTTTTATTGGCTCCAACTACGCCTGAGGATCGGGTGGAGTATATCGCTCGCAACGCCACCGGCTTCATCTACTATGTGTCCAGGACAGGTGTGACGGGTGTCCGGGATGATTTGGCCTCCGATTTACAAGAAATGGTGGAAATGATCAAACGCCGCTCCGATCGACCGCTTGTGGTTGGATTTGGAATACAGAATCCAGATCAAGTGAACGCAGTCGCTCGGCTCGCGGATGGCGTCGTAGTGGGCAGCGCGATCGTAAACACGATCAAGGACAATCTCGACGACGAAGGGAAGATGCTAGAGCGCGTCGAATCTTTGGTGACGGGTCTTGTTGGGGGAACGCGGCGGTAGTTCGAACGATTTGTCAACGTTGCCTCCGAGGAATTCGGTGATACGAGGGCCTGTCCCGCTAGCGGAAATTTTTTTCCGTGAAGCGGATTTGGCCTTAGGGCATTCGAATTGGAAGTAATGTAACAGTCGCTTCGCGAAATGCCGCTGTCCGGCACAAGGATCGCTTCGCGAGCAGGAATTATCCGGCCTATGCGTACCAACGTATCCAATGAGATTGGCTTTTGCGGGAGAAGAAAAGATGTAGGAGCGGCTTTATGCCGCGATACGACAAGAATAATCGCGGCGTAAAGCTGCTCCTACACTCGATTTGAAATGCCTCCAGCTACAGAAAAGCCGCGACCTGAGTCGCGGCTTTCCAAATCGAAGTTTTTACCGAACCTCGGCTTAGCCTTTTTGATCCGTTAGCACGAGCCACAGGGCGTGAATCAGCGCGCCGATACCGAAGGTTAGAAAGCAGCACGATGTTAATCCAGAAGTGCTTGGTTGCTCCAACTTGCAGGAAGGCTCCCAAAGGTGGAATGAGGATAGCGAGGATGATTTTAACGACTTTGTTGACCATTAGTTGATTGGGGGTTTGGTTTTTTATTCTGCAACCTGATGCATGTATACATCTTGTTGTGGGAAAGGTACGGATACACCTTCGCTGTCGAGGCGTCGCTTGATGGCTTTTTGGAAATCGAAGTAGACTCCCCAGTAGTCGCCAGTCGCGCACCAAGGGCGTACATGGAAATTGACGCTGCTATCGGCCAGTTCGGAAACGACTACCTGTGGAGCGGGATCTTTGAGAATACGATCGTCAGCGTTGAGTACGTCCATGATGATATTCTGCACCTTGTCTAGGTCGTCAGTGTAGCTTACGCCTACCGACATATCAACGCGTCGCGTATCATTGGCGGTAACGTTTACGATGCTGCCCGCCATGATGGCTGAATTGGGCTGGATGATCTTCTTGTTGTCAGGCGTTTTTAGGATGGTGACGAGAACGCCAATTTCTTGAACCGTTCCCGCTTGTCCACCGGCATCAATAAAATCGCCAATCTTGAAAGGGCGGAACATGATGATCAGCACTCTAGAGGCGAAGTTGGAGAGAGAGCCCTGCAAAGGCCAAGCCTACTGCCAGACCTGCGGCACTAAGTACAGCTACCAGAGATGTGGTCTGAAAGCCTACTTGCTGAACGGCCGCTAGAACGACGGCGATCATCAAAATGTAGTAAGCTATGCTAGTACCGAATGAAACGAGAGCCGGATCGACTTCCCGCTTTTGCATCGTCGAGCGCAACTTGTTCCTGATCGCGCCGGCTATCCATTTACCAACGACAAATATGATCGGGGCCATCAGGATGGCTTTGGCGATTTCGATACCGTCTTGAACCAGCCATTCTGTGGCAGTCGCGACGAGTTCTTGGGTCCAAGTTAAAGTATCTTCCTCATTCATAGGAGTCTCATCGTGAGACTCTTAAAATGTTTATCAATACATGCGATGGCGAGAAGCGGCCCGCTTTGAAACGATATTGGCGCGCGTTCAAGCGTGATGAAGCATGTCCTCTGCCACGACCCCGATCCGGGTCAAGTCGAGGGCGTCTTCATCGGCATCTTCCTCAACCGCGTCTTTCTTCATGGGATAGTCGACAACGAAGTCGTGGAAGTAGACGAGTTCCATCTTTCCGTCGAAGTGCTCGACGATTGCGGAAAGGGATTCTACCCAATCGCCGGAATTCAAATACCGAAAATCGCCGATCTTCTTGTCAGCGGGTGTATGAATGTGTCCGCAAATTACCCCATTGCAGCCCTTGGCTTGAGCCAGTTTAGCCAGTTTTTCCTCAAAACTGGATACAAAATTTACAGCAGCCTTGACTTTGGCTTTGATCGCTTTGCTGAGGGAGTAGTACTCCTTGCCGCGCCAGGCTCGATACTTGTTGTACCATCGATTCAACGACATGAGAAGTTTGTATCCCCAGTCTCCGAGATGGGCGAGGAATACGAAATTCTTGGTTATAGTATCGAAAACGTCTCCATGCAGGACGAGAAATTTCCCGTTGGGAGTATCGTGGATAAAGTCGTCAACGATAGATAGCGTGCCGAATTTCATGGGAAGAAAGCGGCTTAGGATGTCGTCGTGGTTGCCGCGGAGATAAATGACCTCGAGCTTTTTCTTTTCGATCTTCTTGAGAATATGGCGGATGAACTTTGTGTGCTCTTTTGTCCATACGCTACCGCGGTTGAGTTGCCAACCATCGATAATGTCGCCATTGAGTACCAGTTTTTCGCAACGCGTGTTTTTAAGGAAGTGAATCGCTTCTTTGACCTTGCTGTTCAGCGTACCCAAGTGCACGTCCGAAATAAATATGGTCTTATATTTGCGCGGCGGTTTCTTCATGGAGCGAATTTGATTGATTTGAAGGAAAAATGAGCTCTTGGCAACGTGGTTGTGGCTTGTGGGAAATAGTATTCTATAAATGTCGTTGCAACTCGACATCAAGGAGTTCTGAAACATGAATCTAGCGAGCAAAATGAAGTGTATTTGCGTAATTGTAACAAACCGATTGTGTTGCGCTTCACCCGCAAAGTATTGAGGTTGGATAGCGTATTTTCAGATAGATGGTGGAGAAAAGCGATTCCCTGTTCGTATTAACCGGCTGTACCGCGGTCGGTAAGACGGATTTGGCGCTCGCCTGGGCGGAGGCCCATGATGCGGAGATCGTGTCTTGCGACTCCTTGCTATTTTATCGGCAAATGGACATCGGAACTGCCAAACCTACGCTTCTAGAACGAGAGCGGGTGCCTCATCATTTGATCGACATCCGGCCACCCTCCGAGCAGATGGATATTGGCGAATACGTCGAAATGGCGATACAAGTAGTCGAGGAAATTCGGGGGCGGGGACGGAACGTGTTGGTCGTCGGAGGAAGCGGCTTTTATTTGAAAGCGTTTTTCGGGCCCGTTGTGGATGATGTGGTCGTATCCCCGGAAACCCGCGCCAAGGTTCGCGGGATAGAGAGAGAAACCGGTTTGGAGGGGATGTTGAAAGCTCTACGGGCAATCGATCCAAACTGTGAGGAAAACATCGATACAAAGAATCCGCGAAGAGTGGTGAAAGCGTTAGAGCGATGTTTGGAGACTGGAGAAACGTTGCCCGAATTGAAACTCCGTTTTCAAAGCCAGCGAAATCGGCTAATCGATTCCGAGAAGCATCTAGTTGTTCTCGAAAGAGAGAAGAACGATCTCAATGTTCGTATCGAAAGGCGAGTGGTCGAGATGCTGGACCGAGGATTGATAGAAGAAGTAGATAGTTTGAAAGAAGCTGGTTTAGAATCAAACTCGAGCGCAGCCAATGCCATAGGCTATCGAGAGACGCTAGAGTATCTTTCCGGCGAATGTGATCGCGACTCTCTCATTGATCGTATTGCCACAAATACGCGGCAATTGGCGAAGAAGCAGAGAACTTGGTTTAGAACGCAGTTGCCTGCCGGAGCGCGGGTTGATTTGACTCATTTCGATTCGCTGGATACCGGATCTCTGTTTATATGAAAGAGCTAGCCCCGTTGAACGTTGCATTGATTGGCCTGGGTAGAGCTGGCCAGTTCCAATTGGAAAGCATTCGCGCTTTGCCAGAAGTAACATTGAAATACGCGATTGATACCAACTTGGATAGAGCTAACGAGGTTGCTTCCGAATTTGGTTGCGGAGCGATATCGAGTCCCGAGCAAGCATATTCTGATGACAGGGTCGATGCCGTGATTGTGGCGACGCCAACCGGCGAGCATTATGGCCAAATTCTAGCGTCTTTGAATGCGGGAAAGGCGGTATTCACGGAGAAGCCCTTGGGAAAAGGGATCGAAGAGATTGACGCGTGTTTTCAATTGGCGGACGAGAAAAGTACACCACTGTTTGTGGGCTTCAATCGACGCTTCGATCCCTCTCATGCTCGAGTAGCTAGAGAAGTTGCGGAAGGAAGCATCGGGCAGCTTCAGATGCTGCGGCTCACGTCAAGAGACTCGCCACTGCCCAGTATTGACTATATCAAGACATCGCATGGCATATTTCACGACTGCATCGTTCATGATTTGGACATGGCCCGGTTTATCGCCCGAGAGGATCCGATTGAGGTTTACTCGATCGGAAGTAATTTTAATTCGGACATAGAGGCAACCGGAGACTTGGACAATGTAGTCGTCACGCTGCGATTTGCCAGCGGCTTGCTCGCCAGTATCGACGTTAACCGGTTTTCCGCCTATGGATACGACCAGCGTATCGAGGCATTTGGAGATCGCGGGATGCTCCAATCGGAAAACCGGTTGCAAGATGCGACGCTACTATCCACTGAGGCCGGTTTACGACGACCGGCGATTGAGTTTTCCTTTCCGCAGCGATATCGTGAAGCCTATCTAAGAGAACTTCGTTCGTTTGCTCGGTGCGTACGCCAGGGCGACGAATTGCCTATTACCTATCAGGATGTACGCATGAGCTACTTGCTGTCCGATTTAGCGGAAAGGTCTTTTAGAGAGAGAAAACCCTTGCCGGTTCCATCGCAATGAAGGAGCCGAAGATTGGAGATAACCGCGCTAATAGGTTCCGAAGATACTCAGGAATGGCTTTGGGTGGAGGGATTTGCGGGAGCATCTTGGTTACAGGAGTTTTACTGATTGCGCTTTTCGATTGGGACTGTGGGAGCGGGATTTTCTCTCATCTTTGCCATCAACATAGTGATCGCTGCCTAACGTTTGGAGGAACCGCCTTGGCCGTGTGCGCTCGCTGTTTTGGAATTTATTGTGGCATCGCCATAGGCTGCTTTAGCCACTTGATTCTAGGTGCCCGCAATAAGATTTCTTCTCCTTGGTTGTGGATAATCATAGGTGTGGCAGTATTTGCCAACGGATTGGACAGTCTGTTGGAAGCGCTGGGCATTTACGGCAACCTGCCAGGGATGCGATTCGCTTTGGGACTTATTTTAGGAGTAGCTTTGGCTCTTTTCGTTTTGGGAAGAGCTGAGGCTGTCTTGCCAGCAACTAGAGAGCGTCGCTCAAATCGCTTGCTCAGCAGCGCTAGCTAGGAATGATGATTGAATGACTGAGGATCAGGAAATCGTAAACCTGCATGATTGTCCGCCGAAACCTGCGTTGATGATTGGGGCAGCTGTGTCATTCGTTCTGACACTCTTCCCCTTAAGCTATGCGTTGTGTTGCCTACCGTTGGTGATTGGAGGCTTTGTGGCGACAGCGACTTATATTTCCAAATACAGTATTCGAATTGAGTTAAAGGTTGGGATGAAAGTAGCCATCCTTTCTTGTATGGCGGGGTTTGGAACGTCGACGTTTTTGTACGATATTTTTTGGGTAGCGTTCAACTATCGCATCGGGCTAAATTGGTACCTGGAACTGTTGAGCAGTTTAGCCGATTCCGCTCCGGAGTCTTCAAGAGACCAATTGCTGGAATCGATTGATTTGTTAAAATCGCAAAAAATCGGAATAGGAGTCGTCGTTCAACAGGGGCTGACTGTGATCGTTACCTCTGGCATAGGCGGAGCTATCGGCGGGGCTGTCGCAAGTTCGTTGTTCAAAAAAGGCTCGCTCGCCCAGTAGAGCGAACGAGCCTTTAGGAAGAGTATCGGGGAAATATTACATCTTCTCGGAAGCCTGGGAAAGAATTTCGTAAGTTCGCGTGACCATCTCCCTGGGATCTTCGAGCAAACCAGCGGCAATCAGTGAATTGTCAAAGGCTTGAAGGGCGATAAGCTTGGCTAGATCGGGATTCGATTCGCGCTGTCGATTGAGATTGATCATCAACGAATGCCTCGGATTGACCTCGAATAGAACTTCGTTGGGCATTCCGGAATCCTGCCCCATTTGACGCATCATGCGTCGCATTTGAGAGGACATAGCATCGGGAGATAGGGCCATCGACGGGCTATCCACTAGTCGAGTAGAAACTTTCACTTCCTTGACGCGATCGCCAATAGTTTCCTTGAGCCACGAGCAGAGACCCTTGCTTTCATCTTCCGATAGGCTGCCTTCTTCGTTTGGTTCGGGAGCGTCATCGAGTTTCAAATCGCCCTGATCGGCAGATACGAGCTTGTTCTCCTCGTATTCACTCAAATTGGACATGACATATTCATCCACGGCTTCGTAGAGAAATAATACTTCTACACCTCTCGCCTTGAATCCTTCCAAATAAGGTCCACTCTCGATGGCTTCCCGATTCTGACCGAGTATGTAGTAGATTTCTTTTTGGTCTTCCTTCATGCGGGATACGTAGTCCACCAAGGAAGTCCGTTTACCTTTTTCCAAGGTCGACGACTCGAAGTAGAGGAGTTTTGAGAGTTCGTCTTTGTAGTTGAAATCGATGGCTACGCCTTCCTTGATAAAGAATCCGAATTTGTCGAAAAATTCTTGATACTGCTCCGGTCGTTTCTTGGCTTCCTCGGCGAGGAACTTCAGGAAGCGTTTGGTGACAACTTTGCCCAGCTTCTGGAGCAAGGATTTGTCCTGCATGGTTTCCCGAGAAATGTTGAGAGGCAAATCCTCGCAGTCGACGACTCCTTTCGCGAACCGCATCCATTCTGGAAGGAGCTCATCTGGCTTTGAGTCGATCAGCACTTTTCGGCAATAGAGGGAGACTCCGGGATCGATACGACCTAGCCCGGCCCGCTCAGGATTTTCCTGGGGAACGAAGAGCAGAGCGTTGATGGCAAGAGGGGCATCCGCGCTGAAGTGCAACCGGTATCGAGGCTCGTCCCATGCATTGGCTTGGAACTTGTAAAACTCAGTGTATTCCTCGTCTTTGATTTCGGATTTGCTCCGTAGCCAAAGGGCGTCGATGGTATTGACCACATCGCCATTCAACTTGATGGGGAATTGAACGAAGCTCGAGTAGCGCTTGACGATTTCCTTAATTGTGGAGTCGCTGGCGAATTGCTTATCGTCGTCCTTCAAGAAAACGACGATCTTCGTTCCTCTTCGCTGACCTTCGACTTCTTCTATTTCGTATTCCCCGGCGCCGGAGCTGGTCCACACGTGTCCGGCTTCGTCCTCCTTCCAGGAGCGAGAATAGACTTTGACCTCCTTGGCTACCATGAATGCGGAATAAAATCCGACTCCGAACTGGCCGATCAGATTTTCGTTCTTTTCGCCCCCCTGTTTCAGAGCCTCGAGGAATTGCTTGGAGCCTGAGTGGGCGATCGTTCCGAGGCTCTTGACCAGCTCGTCCTTGGTCATCCCTATGCCGAAATCCTGGATAGTGATGGTGTTGGCCGTGTCGTCGGTGCTGATCTTGACTTCCAGATCTAGATCCTTGTCGAAGATATTCTTCTCCGTTAGTTTGACGTGCCGCAGTTTTTCCAGGGCATCCGAACCATTGGATATCAATTCGCGGACGAAGATCTCTTTCTCCGTGTATAGCGAATGGATAACGATATCCAAAAGCTGTTTTATTTCCGCTTGGAACTCATGTTTTTCTACGTTTGGAGCGCTCATTAGAGTGTGTGTTTATTCGTTTTGAATCTCTTATTCGGTTACGCGCGGAGGAGTGGGCTTCAAGCCCATTTTTTGAATGACGGTTTGGAAAAGAGATCGCTTTTCTCAGGCCCGTTTGCAAAACGGAGCGGCTGGTTGAGGACAACCAGCCCTACCATCGGCTATAGAAGTTCCGAAAAGGTAGGGTCGACTATCCCGAGTCGACCGCAGAGGTAGGGGACAATCTTAGCCGAGCTGAAGCGCCGGCCTACACTGCTTTACTTATGCTCGGTATCTGGTGTCTCGATTTCGAATCCGTGCATCTTCTCCTCTTCTTCAGGAGTTGTCAGTACTTTGTAAATACACCAGCAGAATAGCGTTGTGACGCATCCCACAGAGAACAGCATTATGATCCATCCACCTAGAGTCATGACTTTTTTCCTCTCTCGTCCTGGAATTTGAATTTTTTAGCGATCGTCGCGAGAATGGCGATGAATGCCGCTACAATGACTATCAGGAATACGCTGAACCAGGCTACGCCATTGGGTTCGATAAAGAGATCTTTCCAATAGGAAGAGTATTCCTGCTGTCCTGTTAATATATTGTATCCAAAAACATTTTGCGTCGTCCAAAGGGCGAAAATTGTGAGCAGAAACGTGGGTGTAACGTACTTCATAATGAATCCGTAGATTTTGGGCACGGGAAATAGAGCCCCTTGATTGGCCATCTTCAATCCGCGATTGATTCCGATTACCCAGCCGAAAATAATAATTTGCACGGTTGCCAAGACGAAAATCAAGAAGGTGCCTACCCAGAAATCGATCGTATCCAGAGCCTTCAAGTCCTTGCTGAAATAGACGACGAATCCGCTCCCGATAGCAGTGATGATGCCGAGCACGGTGACCGACCGATGCCGGTCGATCTCCATGGCTTCCTCGAGGAACGCGATTCCTGGCTGAAGCATGGACAGCGAACTCGTGACTGCAGCCAGGAAAAGTAGAAAGAAGAACAGGAAACCAAATAGTTGCCCGGCAGGCATCGAGCTAAACACCATTGGCAATGCATTGAAGCCCAAGCCCAAAGTCGAGCCAGTTGCTCCGGCTATTCCGAGAAACGTAAAGGCAGCCGGAACGGTCATCAATCCCCCGAGACCCACTTCACAGAATTCATTGGCGGAAGTCGCTGCAAGTCCACTGAGCACCACATCGTCCTTTCGCTTCAAGTAGCTAGCATAGTTGATGATGACCCCAAATCCGATGCTGAGGGAGAAGAATATCTGTCCTGCGGCATCGAGCCATAGTTGGAAATTCGTTAATTGTTCAGGCAGTGATATTTCTCGCACGCGAAGATCGGAGCTGGCTGATGCCTCCTCTTGAGCGGCGCTTAGTGAGCGTTCACCGACGATCTCCTTCAATTTCTGCCAATCGCCTTCCGCCGTTCGTTCTTCAACGAACACTTTAGTGGGATTCCACATGTAGCCGAGACCGTTCGATACGTTTAAGTCTGGATTGCCTGGATCAGGCGTGCCCAGCGTCATAACCCTCACCAGAACCACGAGCGCCAGAATCATGAGAGCGGGCATCGCATATTTGCAGAAAAGCTCGATTCCTCGCGAAAGGCCTCGGTAGATGAGGAAAAAGTTGAGGATGAAAACGGCGACTAGGAAAAACCCAACTTGCCTGATGCCGAAACCGAACGCGGCCCCATTCTCGGTGATGCCGACAAAGCTCCCAAAAAAGGCGCTCGCCTCTTCGCCGCTTTGGAATTCGAGATTTCCGGCCATGAAATTTACCGCGTAGCCGAGGCACCACGCTTCAATATAGACGTAGTACATGTAAATCATCACGGGTACTAACACCCCGAGGACGCCTAGGTATTTCAGGTTTTTACGACCGGTTATGGCTCCCAGGATTCCGGGGCTGGAATTGTAGCCTTTTTGGCCGCCAGCCCGTCCCATCGCCCATTCTGCCCAGCAGATCGAGAGGCCAATGATCAGGAATGAGACAAAGTAGGCCAGCATGAACGCTCCTCCGCCGTGCTTGGATGCCAGCCCGGGGAATCGGAGGAAGTTGCCGAGGCCCACGGCGCTGCCAGATACGGCAAGTATGATCCCGATACGGGAATTCCAATACTCTTTGGGGTTAGAGGCGGTCATGGGTTGAGGTTTCTAAAGATGGTCAACTTGAAGGCCAGTAAAAAGAATGGAGGCGAACTATTGCACATGACGCTGGACTTCGCTGCCTAGTATTCTCTTTATGGCGTTTGGCGTCTTCATGTTTCCAGTTGTCGACAGATACGTTTTACTCGAGTGGCTAAAGATTTTCGGGCTCGTCCTTGGGGCCATGTTTGGCTTGCAACTGATTGTCGAGGTGCAAGACAGCTTCTCCGATCTGCTCTATTACGACGCGGATTTTGGCCAGATCATTTTCTACTACATGGTACTGGCGCCTAGCTTTCTTACAATATCTCTGCCGGCCGCTATATTGGTATCCATTTTATACGCGCTGGGACTATTGCACCGAAACAATGAATTTATCGCATTTCGAGTAGCCGGAATGAGCGTGTCGCGAATCACACGAACATTGTGGTTTGCCGGGCTGGGTCTTTCGGTAGGCTTGTGGTATTTGAATGCCAGCCTGATTCCGTGGTCGGTTGAAGCGTCGCGCAAACTAATGGATACGCTCGAATGGGATCGGCAGGCAGAAGTAGAAGGCTCGGAAAAGGTGGGCCTTGTCTACAATCTCGCATTCGATAACCGGAAGGATCATCGAATGTGGTTCATCAACCGTTTTAGCGAATACAAGCAGATGGGCTTTGGGCTTACCGTTTCTCTGATGGATGATGAACGGCACGAAATACGCCGTATCACGGCAGAAACGGGCTACTATAGTGAGGATGACCGGTATTGGATTTTCTTGGAAGGAAGGGATAGCCAATACTCCGCCGAAGATGGCGAACTGTTACGTACCTTGCCCTTCGAAAAGCTCGAGGCGGAAGAACTTAATGATGACCCTAGCCTGATGTTGCTCTTTGGTGAGCGACCCAAGGATCTCTCCTTCTTGGAATTAAAGAAGATAACCGATAATTTCTCGATCTTGGAAAATCCGAAAGTGCTCGACTATCAAGTGAGAATGCACGCTTTGATGGCGGGAGCCGCTAGTTGCCTGATTGTTACGGGGTTGGCCATTCCTTTCGCTGTTTCCGGCGTGCGAGTCAATCCAGCGGTAGGCGTGTCAAAGTCGATAGCGTTATTTTTTGGATACTACATTATGACAAGCGTTTTAAATTCGTTGGGCAAGCAGCAGGTCCTGTCGCCAGAGGTTGCGGCATGGGCCCCAAATATCCTTATGGTCGTTCTAACCTATGTCCTCGTTAGGCGTGTACGTTAGGATCGAACTATGACACAGGAACGCGCGGAAATCGCTAGTTTGCTGGAAAGCGAATCGGAACGAAAGGATGTTCTTATCCAAGGGTGGGTTCGAACGAGAAGGGATTCTAAAAGCTTCTTTTTCCTCGAACTCAACGATGGGTCCTGTCTGAAAAACATTCAAGTGGTGGTGACGGGAGAAACGCCTGGGTACGAGGAACTGAAAGCGGTTCGTACGGGAGCGTCCGTTTCCGTCCTGGGGGATCTCGTTCCTTCGCAAGGGAAAGGGCAAAAATGGGAGGCGGCGGCCAAAGAAATATCGTTGATTGGCGATTCTTGCGAAACGTATCCGCTCCAGAAAAAGCGCCACTCCATGGAGTTTCTCCGGGAGATATCCCATCTCCGTCCGAGAGCCAATCTTTTTGGAGCTGTATTCAGAGTTAGAAGCCGATTGTCTTTTGCTATTCACCGCTTTTTCCAGGAGCATGGCTTCTTCTACGTCAATACTCCGATAATAACCGCGAGCGATTGCGAGGGCGCGGGAGATCTTTTCAAAGTGACAACGCTGGACATGCACGAGCCCCCGAGATCCGAGGATGGGCTCTTGGATTTCTCCCAAGACTTCTTTTCTCAGCCAACCTATCTGACTGTTAGCGGGCAGTTAGAAGGTGAAGCCTTCGCTACATCCCTAGGAAAAATCTATACATTCGGGCCCACTTTTCGCGCGGAGAATTCAAATACATCTAGGCATGCCAGCGAGTTTTGGATGGTCGAGCCTGAAATCGCCTTTTGTGATCTGGAGCAAGACATGGGTTGGGCGGAAGACTTTGTGAAATGGGTAATCAAGGATATTCTAGATTATTGTCAGGACGATCTGTCGTTGTTTTTTCAATTCGTTGACAAAACCTTGGAAGAACGACTGAAGTTCGTCGTCGAGCGTCCATTTCATCGAGTATCCTACACAGAAGCTATTCACATTCTTCATAATTCGGATAAAAAATGGGAGTACCCGGTAATGTGGGGAGCGAATTTGCAGTCGGAACACGAACGTTTTTTGACCGAAGAGCACTTCAAAAGCCCCGTGACGGTCTATGACTATCCCAGGGACGTAAAACCCTTCTATATGCGAGGCAATGACGATGGCGAGACAGTGGCCGCGATGGACGTGCTAGTGCCTGGTATCGGTGAGATTATTGGGGGAAGCCAGCGCGAGGAAAGACTGGATCGGCTTCTAGATAACATGAAGGCTCACGGCATTAGTCACGAGGAGTATAGCTGGTACGTGGATTTGCGACGGTACGGTAGCGTTCCGCATGCGGGCTTCGGGCTCGGATTCGAGCGCTTACTGATGTTTGTGACTGGCGTTGCGAACATACGAGATGTCATTCCCTTCGCTCGTACGCCGGGTACTGTTTAGACAAGTCTGATAAGCCTTGGCCAATCCCATCCAGTACTACAATCGATACACTAAATCGATAGAATCGGAATCGATTTATGGCGAATCGTATTTGAGGTGGACCTACGAGAATCCGTTTGGTCGACTTGCCTTATGGTTGCTCGTTAAGCGTTCGCTGTTTAGCGCCTGGTACGGCTGGAGAATGGATCGCCCAGCGAGTCGAGATAAGATCGAACCCTTTATCGAGCAGTACGAGATTGCCATGGGCGATTACAAGGAGCGTCGGGAAGTGTACCGCACTTTCAATGAGTTTTTCTTTCGGGAATTGGGGCCAGGCGCTCGGCCGATCGCTGGAGATGAGGATACAATTGTTTTCCCTGCTGATGGGCGGCACCTAGCGATTCCCGACCTTTCACAAGTAGAGCGAATTTATGCCAAAGGGCAAAGTTTTGATTTACAGGGATTTCTCGGAAGCTTGGAACAGGCGGAGCGATTCGCCGACGGATCTGTAGTGATCTCCAGGCTTTGCCCTGTAGACTATCACCGATTTCATTCTCCAGTAGAGGGGAAGTTGATTCAGATCGAGCAGATCCCAGGCCCGCTATACAGCGTGAGTCCCATAGCCCTCAGAAACCGGATGGCTTATCTCTGGAGCAACAAACGGGTTCTCGCCCTAATTGAGTCCCAGAAATTTGGTAGGGTGGCATTCGTTGCCATTGGAGCGACCTGCGTCGGTCGTGTCCATATGAGTGTTCAAGAAGAAGCTAATTTGGGCAAAGGCGATGAGATTGGCTATTTTGCCTTCGGAGGCTCGTGCGTAGCAACGATTTTCGAGAAGGGTCGCGTGCAATTGGCGGAAGACCTGGTCAGCCACTCGGCGAATTCAACAGAAGTCTACGCGAAAATGGGCGACGTATTGGCAATGAGAAGTGCGTAGGGCGAGCTTTAAGGGGGATCGATGTCATAGCTAACCATGCGTTTCTTTTTCCAGTCAGTATCTTAAAATTGTTAGGTGGTAGGGCTGCTTGTCCTCAAGCAGCCGAATAACGTTCTTTCCAATAAGATTGTTGAAACTGCCTACCTTAGAATCAGATTTGACGTATCGGCTGGACGCGGCTGCTTAGGGACAAGCAGCCCTACCATTGAACGCAAGACCCGCTTCCAAGCGGATAGCATTAAGAACAAGTTCTACGCCTCTTCCTGAGCTGCTTGCTTTTCCTTTTCGAGACAGACGTTGCAAATGCAAGTTTCACCTCGATAGCGGAAGTCGCGGTCTGGATCGGATTTATCGGTTGCTCCGCAGACAGAGCAAGTGTGGAAGGCCTCTGCTTCAAATTTTTCTTTCTCCGCTTTAATATTGGCGATTCGCTTTTTCGATTGGAGAGTTTGCAGTATGTCCTTGGTAAAAAATAGGAAGTAATTGGATACGCTGGCGATCAGAAAGATCTTTGTTTGCCAAAACGGATTCGAAAAGAATATGAGAACGAGGTACCCCCATGCGATCCAGCCGAGCCATCTGACTTTAACGGGAAGAATGAAAAACAGCCGCAGCTCGAAATCCGGGAAGAGATATGCGAAAGCTAAGAAAATGGTTTGTCCCCAAATAGCGTTTGAAATCGGAACGCCTGGCAACAGAAAGCCAGCGGCCATGCCCAAGATCGCCCCGATCAGCATGTAGAGGTTTAGTCGGAATGCCCCCCATTGGCTTTCTAAGGCGCTGGAGATCATGTAGAAAATGTACCAAGCAAAAATGAGAAAAATGGGGTGAGCGAAAGGGGGGATCAGAGGGAAAGTGAATACACGCCAAATCTCTCCTTCAAGGACGAGCTTGGAGTCGAACAGCATGCGCTCTAGAAGAGCGTTCGAGCCATTCGAGTTGACATAGCCAAATGACAGAAGCCAAATGCCGACCTGCCCTGCCACGATGTAAATGGCGATGTTATGGATCGCTAGCGATCCAAATTTCCTTTCGAGCTTATCCAGAAAATTCATACAGAAGTGCTCTTTGAATCAGCCATTCGTTTACTCGGGGTTTGGATACTCTGCTACGGTTTCGATGCTAATGCCGCCTCGCGGTTTTTGAATTGTCGTAACGCGACAGGTCATTGGCACTATATCGCTCACTACTCGATCGCGTATCTCAGCCGCCAGTTTCTCCGCGAAAACGGGTGTATTTGCGAATCGCCACAAGTAGAGTTTCAAGCTCTTGGATTCGATGCAGCGTTCGTTCGGACGGTAATCGATCTTGACCGTATAGAAGTCGGGTTGACCGGTAATCGGGCAAGAGCTGGCAACCTCGTCTGACGTCAACGTAACGCTGCCGATCCCGTCAGGGGCAGGGAACGAATCCAATTCGTCAATGGGTTGAGCGATTTGCTTGCCGAGGTATTTCGAGTCCATGGTTGTAACAAAGATTCACAGGTAGGTATGAGCTCTTGCTGAGGCAAGCTTGGTTTTTGGCGGGTATGGCTTGAATAGGGTTCAATGTCGATTTAGCCGTTGCAAAGTCCGAGATGAGCAGCACACAGGCTAGGCATGAAACCGACTTTGCTGGTATTAGCGGCTGGAATGGGTAGTCGCTTTGGAGGGCTAAAGCAGATCGAGCCCATCGGACCAAATGGGGAATGGATTCTCGATTTTTCTGTGCATGACGCAGTCCGGAGCGGATTTGGGAAGGCGATTTTCGTGATACGCGAGGAAATGTCGGAGGCTTTTGAGTCAGTTAAGCGGCGCTATGCCGATCGCATCGAAGTGGAATTCGCGTATCAACGCTTGAAAGATTTGCCTACTCGGAAAGAGCTAGCGGATGGACGTATGAAGCCATGGGGTACTGGGCACGCTGTTTACTCTGCCCGAGATTTGATTGTGGACCCGTTTGCGGTGATCAATGCCGACGATTTCTACGGACGCGATGCTTTCCAGTCACTTGGGAAGTTTTTGAGTACTCCGCCGAAAGACGACGAGTTTGCGTTGGTAGGATACGAACTGGAGAACACATTATCAAAGCATGGATCCGTTTCTCGCGGGATCTGCCATACGAATGCAGATTTCATGTTGAAAGGGGTAGAAGAGCATACCGAGATCAAGAGATGCGAGGTTTCAGGTCCTATTCGAGGAGTTAATGGAGCGGGCGACAAAATAGAGTTGAGAGCAGATACCCGAGTATCGCTGAATTGCTGGGGATTTCCAGCCGCGTTTCTTGCTACACTCGAAGAATCGCTATCAGGATTCCTTGCCAACTACAACGCGGATCGAGGAGGGGAATTTTATCTCCCATTCGCTGTAGATGCGCTCATCCAAGCTGGAAAGCCGACCGCTCGTGTTCTCAGTTGCTCGAGTCGTTGGCTAGGAGTGACTCATCGGGAGGACCTGCCTTTGGTGAAAACGGAAATCCAGTCGCTGTTCGATAGCGGTGAATACGAATCCCCACTTTGGATATAGACTGTCGTCGCTACTGTTTAGGTACAGTTTTAACGCGATCGCCCTCGTCAAACAGATGTAGATCTTCGACGATGACTTGTTCGCCGTCCGATAGTCCTTCAAGGACTTCTATCGAGGTTACGCTTGTATAGCCGGTCTCGATTTCCCTGCGCTCGACAACGCCACCTTTCACAACTAATACGCTGTCGCTGACAACCGCTTGCCGCGGAATCAGCAATGCATCTTCGCGTTCGTCTAAGGTAATCGTAGCGTCGCCAGTCAGACCAGGGTCGAGACGTTCGCGATCGATGTTGACCTCCAGGTGAACAGTGAAGCGTTGAGTACTCGAATCGGCAACGGGTATTATCTTCTTAACCGTTGCTTTGAATTGTTCGCCATCGATTCCGAGAAACGCCACTTGGGCTGGCATGCCTGCCTCAAGTCCAACAAAATGTTCTTCGCTGACCTTGACCTCAACGATTCGCGTTTGTGAGACAACTTTGGCGAGAGTGGCTCCGCCTCCGATCAAGTCGCCCTCGTAAGCGAACACGTCGGTTACGATGCCGGTAATTGGCGAGATGATCGTCATCTGCTCCTTTCGTCGCTTCAACCGTTTTAGGGCATTTTCCAGGTTTTGAAGCGAAGCCTCGTTTCTCAAATCCTCGCGAGCGATATCATCCTTGATCTTGTTCACAGCTCTTTGCGCCTTGGTCACATCGAGCTCTCGGACGCCCCCTCTTTCGAAACGGAATTTCAGATCGTCCAGAGTATCCATGCTGGTTTCTAGCGATAATTCGAGAGGGGAACGAATTTCCAGGCTGCGCTTTTCACGGGCGTATTCGTTTTCTGATTTCTCGATGTCGAGATCAATATCGCCTGTATCCAATTGAATGAGTATGTCGCCTTTTGACACCACGCCTCCCTTCTCGAGACTTGACTCGATCACCCGTCCCCCATGCTCGCCTTTTATTAGCATTTCTTGTTCCGCGAGGACGCTGACCGTGCCGGGAACTGCATTCACCGCGATGCCTCTTTGGGTTGTTGCAACGACAGCTGTGGGAACGGATCGTGTTAATATAAAATAGCCAGCAACTGCCGCGATTGCTATTGGAAACAATATTTTGAATACAGTTGATATTTTCATTTTGACTTGATCGGCAGGGATCTTTCTTGAGTTCTTCGCTCTATGAATTCCTGAGCAAACGGATCGAGCCCTAGAAGCGAGGTCATATTGGCAAGGGCGTTGTGGTAATCGGATCGCGAACGATTGGTTCTCACTTCTTGGGAGGCTAGCGAGATAATCGAGTTATCCAAGCTGGATTCGGTCGCGATTCCTGCACTAATCTGGGATCGTACTTCCTCGACGAGTTCACGCGCTCGACTCAGAGCGACCTCGTCGCGTTCTAGGATGCGACGATTCAGACCCAGAAGATTCTGGGCCCGCTGAAGGTCGAATAAGTAGTTCGACTTCGCCGATTCGAATTGATGTTTCATTTGCTCGATACGGGCCGCAGCGGAAACGATACTCCCTTTAGTCGATCCACTATCGAAAATATTCCATGTAATCGTAACCCCTCCAAAAAAGATCTCCTCGGCTCGATTTCGTCCGGTTTCAGCTAATTCGAACTGAGTTATGCCTACCGAAACGCCTAATTTTGGCTTATTCCGTTGCCTGGCGATGTGCAGGTCCTTTTGAAATAGGTCGATCGATTTCCGACTCTGATCTATGGATACATTGCTGGTGACTCCCTGTTCAAACAAAACAGTCAGCGAATCGATTTGGCTTGAATCCAGTGTGACCGGCACTGGCACTTCGCTAGGAAGTTTTTCGATTATAGATCCAGTATCGATACTCACGAGTCGGGCTAAGGTGTCCACTTGATCTTGAAGAGTGTTTTCCGACCTCAGTAGATCTAGATCAGCGGCATTGGACTGCAGCTCCAAATTGTATACTTCTACCGCAGAAGCATTACCCGTTTCCAGTCGCCTCCGTTCTAAATCTAGTCTATTGTTTCGAACGTCTAGAGTCTTTTGCTTAAGCTCCACGTCGCGCTTGGATACAACGATTTGCAAATATTGCCTGCGCACATCTAGCGCCAGGATGCGATAGGTTTCGAATGTGCTGAGTTCCTGTATTTCGAGATTCAGCTCTCCTATCTCACGATTGGCTTTGAGAGCTCCCCAATGGTAGAGGGCTTTGGATAGGGAAAGCGAGTAAGAGAGACGGTCTCCGAGCTCGGCATCGTCTCTCTCGATATCCTGTTCCTTGCGATAAGTCGCGCGTCCTCCAAGCTGCAGTTTCTTTGGAGCGGCTGCTACGATCCGGCGACCTTCGTATTCCTTTTCGACGATATCTCTAAGTTGGATGCTATCGGCTCCAGTCATCGCTGAATCGAGAACCTCGCTTAGTCCACTCATAGAGGTTTCCGGAAGATGACTGGCCAGGTCGACTTGGGCAAATGTCCAATGAGGTCCGAGCACCGCAAGCGCGAAAGTTGTTAATGCAATCCGGGGCAAACAGGGCGTGCTCAGTGTGGTCCTCTCCAGCATACGATTGTGATGCCAATTGAGAGAATGTCCCTCGAGTGCAATGGCGAGTGGAAAATTTCGGGAGGCGGAATTCACAATTTATCTACATGCCCCTAGAGTATCTCACTTAGTGAAGCTAAAACCCCGATATCGGGAAATCACTATAAATCCAAGCGTTTGCGAGAATTTCGTTTACAGGCCACATGACAGGAACACTCTGTAGGGCAATGCGTTCGCTTCCGACAGCTGAGACCTCTTTTTGGTTTTTCTACTTCTGGAATTACCCAGAGGCGAGTTGAGAGCGCGTTAGTATAACGATCACATCGATGAAAAGCCCTGGGACCCATTTGGAGCCCAGGGCTTTTCGCTTATTTCAAACCCTTTGTTTATAAATGAAAAATCTAGAATTGCTCTCTCACCCAGCCGAGCAGAACGCATCGCGATCGACTTCGATTCCGATCGGCACTCCAAACGAGATAAAGTCGGAAATGCCTTTATCGCTAGAAGCGTCATCGACTGTCACCCAGGCGCGGCTCGATGCTCGACGAATCTTGTCTGGCGAGGACGATCAAAGGCTCATATTTCTGTGCGGGCCTTGTTCGATACACGATATAGATGCGGCCTTAGAGTACGCTTCGAGGCTTTAAAAATTGATCGGCTTAGTGGAGGATCAGCTCGTTTTGATTATGCGGGTTTGCTTCGAAAAGCCGAGAACAGTACTAGGCTGGAAGGGATTGATATACGATAAAGATTTATCGGGATTACCCGCGTCTCCATCGGGATTGCCGCGAGCGAGAGAACTCCTCTGCGAAATTTCTCATCTAGGTGTGCCATGCGCCACTGAGTTTCTTAATCCTATGGTCGCATCCTACTTCAATGACTGTATGGCTTACGGCTCGATTGGCGCCCGCACTGTGGAAAGCCAGATTCATCGAGAGCTGGCATCTACTCTGGAGATGCCTGTAGGTATCAAAAACAGTACCGATGGGAGTCTAGATGCAGCGATTAATGCGGTCAAAGCCGCACGCCACCCTCACTCCGCCTTTGCATTCGATGAGGAAGGCAGACCCGCGATAGTGGAGACTTCGGGTAATCCTTATGCTCACGTCTGCCTCAGAGGAGGGCGTCCCGGCTCGAACTTGAATCTAGCGGCAGCCCGCGAGGTTGAGGCTCGATTGCCCAACGGATCTCTAGAGCGACCTGTTATGATGGACTGTTCTCACGCCAACTCTCAAAAGGACTACCGGCGGCAAAGCCAAAATGCCAAAGATGTCGCTCGAATGTTTGAGGTCGGAGATAACCCCATTGCGGGTGTCATGATTGAGAGCCATCTTAAAGAAGGCAGTCAGAATTTGGGAGCTGAAGGGCAGCTTGTTTATGGGCAGTCGATCACGGATGGATGTATCGGTTGGGAAGAAACTGAGGAACTAGTAGCGGAGGTCGCCCAATTGCTTAATTAAAGACTATCGACAAAAATAAGTTGCCATCAGTTTGAAATCCGATCTCTTTGGGCCCTTCGAATTTCACAGGCCCAGGTGGTGGAATTGGTAGACACGCTAGATTTAGGCTCTAGTGCCGAGAGGTGTGCGAGTTCGACTCTCGCCCTGGGCACCAATTCGCTTTGTAAGTCGTTGATTAACAAATACTGGAAGAAGATAGGCTAGTTTGCATACAGATTGCATACAAAATATTTGTAGCATACCGCTCTAATCACGCATCAGCTTGGGGTTGGCCTCGACCATCTCGAGGGCCATTCTCTGTGCTTCAGCGATTTGATCTGAGGTCATTTTTTTGGCAACGTTGTCCCTTTTGCTCTCCCCATCTGACCACCCGTTTGCAGCACGAATGTTGTACCACATATGGGCTTTCACGTAGCTTTGGGGGACTCCTTTGCCTTCGAGGTAAAAATCACCAATTTTGTCCTGATCCCACTCTTGTTCCGCAGCTTTTGTGTACCACTTAGCCGCTTGTTTGTAGTCCTGAAGGACGCCTTTGCCTTCCTCGAACATCCGTGCGATTCTGGACTGAGCGTAGGGTATTCCGGCCGCCTATAAAGTCGTCGGTACGCCCACCATCGATGTTTCCGAGGGGCTCTTTCAGTTAAGAGATTAGATCGGTTTGATTCTTAGGTATGGATCTCTCATCAAACGGCCTTCTCTGCAGCGGATCTACCCGATCCCGAGGGCTTTGTTCATTCGCTGGACGACCTGACGCAGACGAGCTTCACCGCCGCCAGAAACTTCCGCTGTGGCCCAGCCGGTGAATTGAATGCGGTCGATCTCCTTGCGAATTCTTTCCCAGGGAACATCGCCATCGAAAATGTCGCAGTTCTTGCGGCGTTCGGTGGAGTGGCCCTTGACGTCCAGTTTAACGATTCGAGGTCCGATGGCCCGTAGCCATTCGGCTGCCCCTCCGCGGCTGTGGTGATTGCCAATATCGAAAAAGGCGCCGACCCAAGGGCTTTCAAATTGGTCTATGTACTTATTCCATTGATCGGGCGTCAGACAAAAATCGTTGCCCACATTTTCCAGGAGGATGCGAACGCCCAATCGAGCCGCGAGAGGCAGAGTGTCTTTGATGATCGCCGTGGATCGCTCCCAAACCTGATCGTGGTTTTCGTGGACTGGATCAGTGACCTTGCCGACCACGAGCAAGATGGAGTCGGCTCCCACATCGCTGGCGAATTGGATGGTGTCGCGAAGGTCTTGTTTGGCTTGCTTTCGCACGGTAGGATCTGGGTCGGAGAGACGAACCTTCCAGTGATTGGCGTCGTTGACATTGTGGACAGGCAGTTCGGTCTTATCGATAGCCCGCAACACTTCCTTCACTTCGAACCAGCCGGGAGCCATGAGCGATGCTCCGTCGAAGCCCACGTCCTTGGACATCTTGAATTTGTCCAACACTGGCAGGTCATTCTTTATCATCGTCCACTTGACAGCGTTGTAGATGCGTCTTTCTCCGTGGCCCGCCGCGAACGCGTTGGTTTGGCCCACGAAGCCTGCCGCTAGGCCTAGGCTGCCCGATTTAATAAACTGTCGCCTGTCCATGATGGGAATATGACTGTTCGAGGACGGTTTGTCACTTGTTTAAGGATGAAGGATTAGGGTTGAAGGATGAAACTAGTTTGGTTCTTCGAGTAGGTCCCCGAAGAAGATGGCGTTGCTTAGGAGGCGTTGGGTTCCCCACCAGAATGCGCGGAAGGTAGCATTGTCCAAGGCCAGAACCACGGCGCCTTGACCGACTTGATCGATAGCCATGCTGGCAGAGCCGGCGATGAGCTGCCGATTCTCTTCATTCACGTATCCAGAAATTAGGGGATCCTTGTTGTAAAGGACTGGCGTCGAATATGGGTTGTTGGAGGGCTCGAAAAATCGATTGGTGCGGCGGAAGACTTAAATTCTGCAATATCGCTAAGGCCAAACGATGCCAATCTGTACTTTCAGCTTTCCAACATAAAAAACAAAGGAAAGGATTTTCAGGGGTCAGTTACTGATCTCCAAGAAGCAATCCGCCTATCAAAGTTAGATAACGA